>JAZQTO010000100.1:0-13674 GCA_045630805.1 Paludibacteraceae bacterium | reverse complement strand
TTGTCAGCATTGAGGCGACTTGTCCCCCCGCTCTTCCCACTCGCTCACGAAGCTCGTGGGAGCCCTATGACCCTTGCGCAAAGGTAGCGCAAGGGTAGCGGAAAAGGGAGAAGGGAGTAAACAATGGAAAAGGGTGGCGGGGAAATCTTGAGATGGGAATCTCAAGAGCAAAACCGTTGGCGGAAATATGTTTGTAATAGTTGTGTTTAAGTCATCCCAACTTCCCAACCTACCATCTGTTTTATAAAACTCACGTGCGCGCGTGCATGAGATTTTAATAAAGGTTGGTAGGTTGGGAGGTTGCAGAGTGGCTATCAATCTTTTTGAGGAGTTCAATCTCATCGGTCTGACGCTTATAGACGATCCAACCTCAGGTTTGTCAATATCAAAAACCCCAAAAAAGCGATTTTTATTTGCAATTTTGCAAAAAATGTTGTACCTTTGCCAGCGAAATGAAGAAAGTAGTATTGTTGATATGGTTATTGGCAATGGGCTATGGGCTATTGGCAATGGGCTATGGGCTATTGGCAAATGATGATCCGTATGCTTTGCGTCAAGAAGCATTGCGGGATTTTGATCAGGGTAAAGCAGCCGAAGCCCAGAAAAAACTGATACAAGCGCATGACCTGTTTGTAGAGAGTGAGAACTGGGATATGGCCTCTATGTGCCTGTATGAGCGAGCAATAGACTATATGAACATAGGCGATTGGGCAAATATGTCGCAGCAATGTGAAGAACTGAAGTCGCTAAATGAGCAGTATCCTTCGAGTATGGTGGCATATAACTATCACTCGGTGGCCTCTGGATATTATTCGTATGTGGATAGTATAGAACTGGCGATAGCACATGGCTGGAGAGCGATAGATGCCTTGGAACAGATAGATAATCCTGCGGCATATAATATTGTTCCAGTTTGGAGTTATTACAATATGGCCTTTTTCTATGATATGTACTTCCAGCCACCGATGGTGGATAGTGTTCGGCATTACTTGTCCCGTGCGCGCGCGTCCTTAAAGGATTCGCGCACGCGCAAGGACACGTTGGAGGCACTGATTAGCATAGTGGATTTGGAGGCATGGCAGGAGTATTATGAGAAGGATTATGCTCAGGCAGAGGCGATGATGCAAGAAGTGATAGTGATGGTCGATACCGTGGCTAAGGTATCGCCTAATACTGTGATTACAGAGAGGGGGGAGGCATATAAGTTTTTGGCCATGATTTACGAGGAGCAGGGAAGGTGGAATAAAGCGTTTGCTTATCAGCAGAAGTTACTGGATAATAATGAGTTACGTTATGATGAAGATAAGCGTAGGGTGCTGCAAGAGGTACAAACGCAATACGAGGTGGAGAAGCAACAACTGGAGTTGGATAAGTTGGCAGCAGAGAATCGTTCGAATAGATGGATTATGGTGGCTTTGTGGTTGCTATTGTTATTGTTGGTAATAGGTTATTGGCTGTTGGTTATGGGTAGGCGGAATGCAGAGGCGAAGTTATATGAGGCAGCCTTGGAGGCAGATAATATGCGTCAGACGATTCAGAGTTTGGAGAGCCAGACAGATGTTGATCCGTTGGTGATATTGGTAGATGAATTGGTGGGACAGTTGGAAGGTGGTGCTCGACGCGATTATGTGGAGCGGACTGTGGTGCAGTTGCGTGAGTTGGATTTGGGTCATATTCAAGTATTGTTGAGTCATGGTAAGAAGATAACGACGATGGATAAGCGATATGTTTTGTGCTTTGCGGCAGGTATGACAGTGGAAGAAATAGCCGATTTCATGTCATTGGAGCCTGCGAGTGTTTATACAGTTCGCTATCGTTTGCGAAAGAAATTTTCATTGGAATATCCTTTTCCTTACTAAAAATAGGTATTTTTTGTTCTAAATAATACCTCTAAAATGCATTTGTCTATATTTGTCTATATGAAAATAGGCAAAAAAGCAGTACTTTTGCGGCACTATTTCCTATGTGGGGTAGTTGCGCTATATGGAAAATAAAGTACTCATCATTCAAAATGCTCAGTCTCAGTTAGAGTCTCAGATTCACAGTTCGTCCTTGTCTCAGGATGAGAAGAATGGTATGTTGGCATCTATCAAAGAGGTAGATGCTAAACTGGTTGTCTCTCTTTGTGAGCAGGCTCAACCGCCATTGACCAAGGCGAATTTGTCGTATATATTTTGTTTTTTGGCAGGTATACGTGTCAAATTGATCGCTCGAGTGTTCAATGTGGAGCCAGCTACGGTCTATACTTCTCGTTTTCGTTTGCGTAAACATTTTAAGTATGCAGGGATGCCTCCATTTTGAGAGAGGGATTTTTTAGGATAGGTTAAATAATTTTAAATCTAATTATTATGGGATTGTTTGATAAATTGCGTTCTGATGGTCAGACGTATGATGGTCAAGGTGATGCTCGTAAGGGCTTTATTGACAATGTGTTTGTGAATTTGGAGAAAGGTTGTTTGGTTCATCGTTATCCATATGACAACCTCTCTACGCATGCCAAGGTGACAGTGCAAGAAGGTCAGCAAATGGTATTTATGTCGGAAGGCATGTATTCGGAGTTATTTGAGCCTGGTGGTCATGTGCTGTCCACGAATAATATTCCATTCTTGGAAAAGATCATTAGTATCCCATATGGTGGTGATACGGTATTTAAGACATCGTTGTATGTGGTCAACACCACTCGTCAGCGTTTTGCTGGTGACGAAGGAGGTTGGGGTACAGGTTTGACTATTCGTGACTACACGTTGGCAGGAACTCCTCAAGGTGTGACGATTGGTGTAGGCGCATTTGGTACGTATGAATTTCGCATCACGAATGCGATAGCGTTTATCCGTGAGTATTTGGGAACAAGTCATGAGTTGTATTTGAATGATTTTGTGGATGAGTTTACGAGTGCAGTCAGTCAGCGTGTGACGGTGGCATTAAGCAAGTATTTTAGCCAGCAACGTGTGAGTATCACGGAGGTGAATAACTACTTGTTTGACCTGTCAGATTTTGCGAAGCGCAGTTTGAATGAGTACTTTGAAGACTATGGTGTAGAGCTAACGAAGTTTGATGTAGAGGGAATCAATCCTCATGAGGACGATCCTAATTATCAGATGGTTATCAATGCCCAAGCACAAGCTGCAAGTCGTTCTATTCAAGGTTTTACATACCAACAAGAGCGTCAGTTGGATGTGATGGAGACAGCAGCAGGAAATACGGGTCCTATGGGTGGCATGATGGGTGCAGGTATGGGACTCGGTATGGGCTTTGGCATGGGTGGTGCTATGGGTGGCATGATGGGTGGTATTGCCCAAAATGCGATGAGTGCAGCTCCAGCGCCTCCTCCAGCGCCTCAAGCAGTACAGATCTATTTGTATTTGAATAATGCTCAGGCGGGTCCGTATGATATGCCTATCTTGCAGCAGTTGGTAGCGCAAGGTGTATTGCGTGGCGATACATTGGCATGGAAAGCGGGTATGCCACAGTGGGCAGCTGCTAATACGATTCCTGAGTTGGCGGCATTGTTTATGCCAACTCCTCCACCAATGGGTGCTCCAACTCCTCCTGTTCCACCTACAATTTGATAGCATATGAAAACAAATCCATTCTACACTTGGTTGCCAGGTCTGCTGACTATTGTGGTAACGTTGTTGGGTTTTCTGGTGTTTGCGCCCGAAGAACCAGGTAAATTATTCTATGTAAACATGGTGTATCTTGTGGTACTGGAAGGATTGTTCTTTGGCTGGTTCCACATGGGTAAACTAAAGAGCGATGCGGCTCAAACGCCATATTTCAAGGTGTTTGTGGGTATGCACACGATGGGATATTTGGTTGTCTCGTTGTTGTGGATGCTGATTTACTCGGTATTCTTATCGGAGAAAGTGGACATAAAGGTCTATCTGTTGGTTATCGGTATATTGTCGTTGATGTGGATAGTACTTGCTAGTATTATAGGTAGTCAAGATACGCATTATCACGCCCAGCAAACGCAGTTGGAAGATACAACGATGGATATTCGTGCGTTTCGTGATGAGCTGAAAGCATTGGCTAAAGAGCATGCAAAGCCCGAGACAGAGCGTGCGTGGAAGCAGTTGATTATGGAGGCAGAGTCGGTGGCACCTAAGCAATTTGCGTCACGGTATGCGAGTTTGCGTCAGAAAGCAGATAATTTGATAAATTCATAAAATAACTTTAAAAAACACTACAATTATGGGATTCTTAAAAGACAAATTCAAAAAAAGACGTGAGACGCATGAGAATGGTTATGTATCCTTCACGCAAGACGACTTGAAAGAGAAAATGAAAGCCAATCCTGCCAACGAGAAAGCGTATGAGTTCTTGGATGCAGCGATGTGCACAAGTAGCAATATTAGTGCCATAGATGAGAATAATCAGACAGTCAATATCGATGACGTATATCCATGCTCAGAGGCAGAGTGCGATGAGATGGATCGCCTGTTGGATCGTGCTCAAGGTGAGGTTAAAGATAAGAATGACAAGTACTTCAAAGAGCGTTATGATGAGTTGCGCGATATCGTGAAGTGGTCAAGAAAGAAACACTGGACATTCAAGTGGTCATTGATTGCTGGATGTATTTTGTCTATCTTCATCATGTTCTATATTTCCGCAGAAGTAGCTGGAGATAGAAGAAAGATAGAGAATAAAGTTAATACTATCAAGAACTGGGAGAAACAAGATACTACCATTGCGATGGAAGATTTGAAGCTTGATTCTCTTCCTTATGATATCAAGCGCGCGAATGTGCACAAGGCACATACATTGGGTGGACTGAAATCAGGATATAACCGCTCACTAGAAGAGGTTGCTAGTTATAAAGCGAAGTTGGATACTGTTCAGAATCGTGAGCAGAAGAAATACCTCAAGGAACGTCTGAAATATCATGAAGACCGCGCAGAAAGTTATCTCAAGCAATATGAGGATGTCAATGATATGAAGTTCAAGAAATACCGCAAGTATGTAGTGAAGAGTCTGAAGGATGAGTTGCGTGCTGCTCGCTGGTTGGATCGCATCGTATGGTTGATTTGTATCTATGTATTGCTCTTGACTCCATTCTATATTTATAGCAGCCACCAATATGGCTATTATATCACTCGCTACCGTGCAGAGAGTGCACGTTTGGATAAACTGCAAAAGATTGGATTTGCGTTTGCATCCTTCTTGCTGGGTGCTGGTTTAGCAATGGAGTTATTACCTGATACAAAGGTGAAGACCTATTACTCGGATGGTTCTACTTCTACTCACACAGAGGGTAATGCAATGAACTATATCATTATCGCAATCAAGTTGGCGTTGGTGGCAGCTGCAGCGTGTGTATTCAGTTTTGTAAGTATCTTCATTATGAGTTATGTCACTATTACTGCTTTCAAGCGCAACAACGATTGGTCTAAAGTGGCAGCCGCTACGGCAGCATTGACCAGCAAGGCTACCGAAGTAGCGGGTAAGGCAGGTGAAGTGGCCAAGAAAGCCGCTACCAAGGCAGTAGAAGCAGCAAACGAGAAAATTCAACAACAAAAAGCATTGAAAGATGGCAACACTGAAGATCCTAAGATGTAAGAACTGTACGGCACCTCTGCCAGCAGGTACTACAACTTGTCCTAAATGTCATGCGGTTAACCTCGTGCAAAGCGAGGTTAACCCATTGCAATTACCAAGTAATCTTACTAATGATTATATAGAGTTCTTCAAACAGCAAACAGACGCTAATCCAAAGGATACCAATGCCTTGTTTGGTATGGGATTGGTGTATATGGGTTTGAAGAACTACGAATTGGCACAACGCAACTTTAAGTTGGCTGTTGATCAATCGCCTTTGGATGCAGACGTTTACTACTATTTTGCGCTTTCGCTGTTTGAGGGGCATAACCCAATGCACTTGAAAAACACTATCACAACGCGTATTGAGGAGTGGTTGCATACAGCTACTAACCGTCAAGCGAAACGCAAGTATCTGATTCTTCAGATGATTTTGCGTCAAGGTGCGTTTGTGGCAAATGGTCTGCAGGTCAAAGGTGAGCAGCCAGTAGAGTTGTTTGAGCGTATATGCACTATGGTGCCAGAAGCAGATGAGATCAAGGAGTTGGAGGAGCATATCCAAATCACGGACCAACAGACACTTGCCTGGTTGGAGCAAATCAAGAATGGTGGTTACAAACCAGCAGAAAAGCGTCCGACGGATGTAAATGAGGCATGCCTGGGTTTGGGTATGAATACTTTCTTAGTAGCGGATTCTGTTTCCCTGCGTGATGAGTACTATATGTTCTCTGATAATGGTGATTTCGAAGGTGGAATTTCCGCTTTGGAAGACATTAATAAACGTGAGGAATTCTTTGATTTTCAATATCCTCCATGTGAACCAGAGTTGGAGAAAAAGCCATTCTATCCTATTTGGCGAATGATAAAGGTGGCTATAGGCTATTTTATCCTTTGGATAATAGCACTGGTAGTGGCATCTGAAGTACCAGTTGGATTGCATACTTATAAAATCAAGAAGATAGACAAGGAAACTGTAACTGAGGTTCAGGATTTTTTTGACAACAATATAGTAATATCGTACGAACCAGCAGAAGAGGGCAAGGGCAACCAATTCGGATTGTATAAAACCCCTGCGGAAGATTTAAATACCGTATTGTGCTACGATGGTATTGAGCGCTCTTGGATGGGCTTGGCTGGAGTAGGGTTGATATTGTTGCCAATTATTTTATTTGTGATTCATTTGCTTGTAATCATTGGTAGTACTGGTAAGAAGCGCCGCGAGATTGCAGAGCGAAATAATGAGAAAAAGGCGTGGTTTAATATTGCGACCTTCCGTCATAAGGATCGCTCAACAAAGTATGAGTATATGGAATTCTGTCGTCACTACTTGTCGCCACAAAGTCCATGTTTGAGTACTAGTTATGACCCAGTCTCTTTGGCACTCAAGGAGAATAATATCGATGAGAAGGATATGCGTGGTAAGATATTGTTTGTCAATTACTTTGAGGACGAAGATATGGATGGTGATCCTACAACTAGTCCTTTGATTACATTGCGTCATATCTATTATGTGATTGCTATTCCTCAGCGTGATAAGTTGGTCATGCTCAAGAACCGTTGGGATACGATGACTGACACGATGGAGTCTTGCGACTCAGAGTCTGTGTTCTATCGCAATATTTTGTCTCTCAATGTGAGTGGTGATGAGATAGAGATAGACTTGGTCGGCGGAACCAGTACAGGTATTGTATTGCCAAGTACTAAGGAAAGCATTTTCTCTTACCAGGATAGTGATCCTTCCAATAAGATGACTTACTCAGCTACTCGTACCTCTGATCCTCATGTATTTGTGAAGGCATTGGAGACCTTGATAGCAAGTCACTAAAATCAATATTAATCATTAAAAAATCAATTAACATGAAAAAGTTTATTATCCTAGCTCTGGCAGCCACTGTAGCCTGTGGTTTAAGTTTTGCCCAAACAAACGCGAAAGAAATTCGTAAAGAGCGTTTAGAAATCAATAAGTTGGCTAAAAAAGAGTTATCAGCCAAGGTGGATAAAACCACCAAAAAGGAAGCCAAACGCCTCAAAAAAGAGGGTTGGATGGTTACCGCTGGTGCATTACCAATGGAGAAGCAATTGGAGCGTTCGTATCTAATGGAGTATGAATACAATGAGAATTTGTATCCAAAGTACATCATGGCGAATGCGCAATCAATAGCAGAGAACTATGATGCTGCCAAAGTGGCTGCTACTTCTTTGGCTATTACGAATTTGGCAGGTCAAATCCAAACTGAAGTGACAGCGCTGATCGAAAATACGGTGGCTAACAAGCAGTTATCAGCAGAAGAGGCAGCTAGTATCTCAGAGACAGTCATGAGCAGTAAGAACTTGATTAGTCAATCAATAGGTCGTACTATCGTGGTGGTAGAGTGCTATCGCGTGTTAGAGAATAAGAATCGTGAGGTGATGGTGCGTTTGGCATATGATGGAGAGGCTGCTATGGAGATCACTAAAAAGGTGGTTCGTGAAGAACTAGAGAAAAAAGGTCAAAAACTTCATGAACAATTAGACCAAGTACTTGGTTTCTAATGAATAGATTGTTAATAATAACACTATTTTTGTTCTCACTAGGGACATTGATTGCGCAATCCGTAATCAATGTCTCTGGTGATTATACCTATTATGCTCCAAGCAATATTTCTATTGAGCAAGCCAAGCAAATAGCCTTGGAGCGTGCTCGTTTGCAATGTCTAGCAGAAGAGTTTGGTACCGTGGTGAATCAATCTAATTCCACCCTCATTCGCACGAGCGATGAAGAAACTGAAGTCTCGCATTTTTCATTAGGCGGAACGGAGGTAAAAGGCGAATGGTTGGGCGATTGGAAGAAACCCATTTATCAAATTCGATACGACGATGCGAATGAATGTAATATTGTATATGTAAAAGTATTCGGTAAAGCACGTGCCATATTAAGTTCAAGAATCGATGTGTCCGCCAAGATCCTATGCAATGGTGTAACACCGCGTCATGAAAGGGAACAATTGTATGAAGGTGATCAGTTGTTTGTCTCATTCTTGTCCCCTGTGGCGGGTTATCTATGCATGTATCTTGTGGATGAAGAAGCGAAAGCATATTGCTTGTTACCCTATGAGTCAAGTAGTACGGGTTCGCAAGCCATAGAAGCGAATAAGCAACATGTGTTTTTCTCGAAACAGTTGTCGAAAAATCCGGATGAGGTGGATGAATATGTGATGAGCTGTGTGCATGACGGGGAGTCGAATTTATTGTATATCATTTATTCGCCGAATCCATTTAGCAAAGCAGTGGATCATAGTACTCATGCCATGCTTCAAGAATTAGACTACGAGGACTTGCAAGCATGGCTGTTGGATGTACAAACAAAAGATCCGCAACTGCAAGTTATTCGCAAAAGTATAACAATCAATAAACTGGAAAAATGAATACTCAATCTTGGATATTGCTAGTATGGCTGTTATTTCTTCCCCTGTCGCAAGTGGTGGCGAGTACACCTACTAAACAACAGGCGGTAGAACAATCTCTTCGTTTGAAATATACCGATGTAGAATACCATCCTACGTTTGGAGGTTGGTACCTATTGAGTTGCCGTGAGAAAAGTCAAAAAACGTATTCGTTGGGGGATAGTGAAGGCAATATAGTGGTATCTGGGGCAATAGAATACCAGTTGTATGATGGTTTTATACGTTTTCGTTTTGTAGATGAAGCGCAAAAACGCTTGCATGAGCAGTGGGAGATTGAGAAGAGGGCTTATGAGGTTGCGTATGCCAAGTATAGTCAAGTAGAGGATGAATATAAACAGGTATTGAAAGCGTATAATACGCAAGTGGAGGCGGTTAAACTGCGTGCGAATGAGCAATATAAGCAGGAAGTGGCAGAAGCTCAGCGTAAAGCGCAAGCCGAATACCAACGCCAGTCAAGCGATGAGGGCTTGGGTGGGCTGTTTGGCGGAGTAGTCAAAGCCATCGGTTCGGTTGTGGTACATGCTAATGCGACCGAGAAGATCAGTTATGATGCTATCTTATCGGAGATGTTGGATAAAGCGGGGCTATTGACGCCGCCTGCTAAACCCTATAATCCTACACCTAGTCTTGCGGTAGAACCTCCTAGCGGTTACGAATGGAAGTGCTATAGTTATCAGCAGCCCTGTCCGTATAGCGAGATAGATTACGAAGCCATGATAAAAGGCGAAAGCATTGCTGATGTGAAACACAATGGCAAATATGGACTAGTGAATGCCCAACTAGAGGAACTCATACCATGTGTGAGTAGGAATAAGATATATCAGGGGCGGTTAACCGATAATAATTTGTTGGTAAAAGTCAATGGCAAATATGGTGTTTGCAGCGAGCGGGGAGATGTATTGGTTCGTTTTGCCTATGATTCGATTGGGTTATCGTCGGATGTGTTTGTTGCGAGGCTCTCTAATGGTTCGTCGGGATTGATTGCTTATGATGGGCAAGAGTTGTTCCCTTTTGTGGCGTATGAGATCGTTGAACTGGCGCCTGGGTATATTCTGGTAAGCGATAAGCAAGATAGGTATGGGGCGATCAATTATGAGGGGAAGATGATTGTGTCGGTCAAGAATAAGCGTGAGCAAGTGGAGAAGAAAGTGGCAATGTATGCCAAGAAAGCCCCGCTGGCGGACGAGAATCTGCTTGCCTTAGAGCGTGTGAAGCATGCTTATAATGCTTACTTGGAGCGTGAGGCAGAGGGGGTGCTAGCCCGTGGCAAGCACACAAAGAGCCAAGAAAAGATGTTGATAGGCAGTTCGGACGTAGATATACAGATACCTGTCACCTCAAAGAAAGAGGAGAATACGTTTGTGGTTATAATTGCCAACAAAAATTATGACGAGGCGCCGAATGTGGAGTATGCGCTCAACGATGGGTATATGTTCAAGGAGTATTGCCTTAAGACCTTAGGTGTGCCCGAGGGCAATATACGTTTGAAGGAAGATGCGACCTACAACCATATGCGTGAGGCGGTGAACTGGATTCGCGAAATAGGTAGCAATAAGGTGTACAAGGACAAGGCGAAGTTTATTGTTTACTACTCTGGTCACGGTGTTCCAGATGAGATGAGTAGAAGTATGTATTTGCTTCCGAAAGATGGTGTGGCGATGAATATAGCGCATACGGGTTACCGCATAAGCGATTTATACGATGTGCTGGCAGAGAGCGGTGCGGAGAGCGTGGTGTTGCTAGATGCATGTTTTAGCGGCTTTGACAAGTCGGGTTTGGCATTGGCGTCCACGAAGGGTGTGGTGAAAGTGGTAAGCGGTGCACCAAAAGGCAATACGGTGGTGCTGAGCGCTTCGGCAGGCAATGAGGTAGCGCATCAATATGAGGAGAAGTCGCATGGTTTGTTTACGTACTACTTGTTAAAGAAACTACAAGAGAGTCAAGGCGATGTGACGTTGGGTGAGTTGTTTGGCTACATAGAAAAACAAGTGGCGCGTACGTCATTGACGGTGATTAAGAAATCGCAAACGCCTTCGGTGGCAGCTGGAGCCGAAGCGCAGGCGTGGGAAGATAGGAAACTGTAAAAGAGTGTGATATGAAGAGTCGTTTAAGCGTATTGATAGGTGTATGGTTCGTGGTAGGCTGGCTCTATGCTCAGCAAGATGATTACGAGGCATTTAAGCGGGAGCAAGCGCAGAAGTTTGGTGTGTTTGCTGCCAATCAGCAAGCTAAATACGATGCGTATCGTAGGGAGTTGAATGCGGAGTATGCTAGGTTTATGGCAGAGAGTTGGGAGAAAATGCGTGCTATGCCCGCCGTGGAGATACCCTCGGAAAAGCGGGTGTCTCCCGTCGTGTATGAGGATACGATGGTTTCTTCGGAGTTTATATTCAATTATATACCAATCCTTTTTAATAGCGAAGTGGTGGAGATACCCGATCCTGCACCACAGGCCGAACCGATAGCGCCGATTGAGGCAAAGGACATAGAACACGAGGTGGTGACGGTGGCTTATTATGGGACATTGGTGTCGGTGCCTTTTCCGATGGACGAGGTGTGGCGGGTGGATAAAATAAGTGAGAAGGAACTATCGAAATTGTGGAGTAGATTGTCTGAGAGTAGATACGATATGACGATTCGTGGTGCGCTGGATGTGCGTGATGGACTGGATTTGTGTGATTGGGGATATATGCAGGTGCTGGAGAGTGTTTGCGAGAAACGCTACGGAAAAGGGAATGAGGCGGTTTTGATGCAGGCATACCTGATGGCGCAATCAGGATATAAGGTGCGGTTGGCATATGCGGGCGAGGAGTTGTATCTGCTCGTGGCGAGTGATTATAGCATAGTGTCGATGCCTTATTTTGTGATAGATGGCGATAAGTTTTATCCGATGAATTGCACGACAAGGGAGTTGTCGATATGTAAAGCAGCGTTTGAAACGGAGAAAAAATTGTCATTGCAAATCGCCAAGGAACAAAAATTGGCTGCCGAAGTAGGGGATGCACGTAGTTTGAGTTCGCAGTATGGCATACGTGTTGAAGTGCAGCAAAATAGAAACTTGATGGATTTCTACGCGCAGTATCCGTCGGCGTATGTGGATGGGAATTTATATACTCGTTGGGCAGTGTATGCGAATACTCCATTGGATGGCGCAATGGCTGGAAGTTTGTATCCATCGCTACGAGAAGCGATAGGAGGACTGAGCGAGCGAGATGCGGTGAATAAGTTGCTCAATTTTGTGCAAACGGCGTTTGAGTACGGCTACGATGATGAGATATGGGGTGGGGATCGGGCGTTCTTTGCAGAAGAGACGTTGTATTATCCTTATGCCGATTGCGAGGATCGGGCCGTGTTGTTTTCGCGTTTGGTGCGCGATCTTATGGGGCTGGATGTGGTGCTGTTGTACTATCCAGGACACTTGGCTGCCGCTGTGGAATTTAACGACGAGGTGTTTGGCGATTATTTGGTGTACGATCAGAAGAAATACATCGTGTGCGATCCTACTTATATTGGCGCTCCTGTGGGACGGACTATGCCTAATATGAATAATCAAGAAGCACAAATAATTATCCTGTAAAACTGAAAACGGAAAGGTGAAAACGGAAAACGGAAAGGGGAAAATCGTATTCTGTGTATTATTGTGTGTAATACTACTACTCGTTGTGGTGTGTGTCAATAGGCTGATACACAGAGAGTCTGTGGTCGTAGCGGAGGATGTCCCCATGGATGAGCATGCTACAGACGGGATAGCCATATATGAATATATAGACACCTTGATGTGCGGCAAATGGCAGCATACAACCGATACGACTTGGTATCGCGTTTATACGTCCGAGCCTGCCGGAGATGGCTATTGCTGGGGGAGGGAATGGGATACTGCCGAGGATATTTATGAGGCAGATTTAATGCCCTATGGCAATGGGTGGTTTAAGTGGAAAAAAGTAGATAAAGCGGTGGTTGAATTGCAAATGACGGAGATCAATAACACCATCATACCTTACGAGTATAAGGTGTTGAAGTTAGACATTGAGCAGCTGCAGTTTAAGGAAAATGTCTCGTCCAAAAAGCAGCACTTTCGGAAGATATAAAATCAGAAATTAACACTTTCACACTTTAACATAAAATAAAGAGTGAAGGAATTAAGGAGATACCCATCAACTCCTGAACAACAAAAAGACACCCTCGTTGGGGTGTCTTTTTTGTTTATTTTACGATCGCGAAATCAATCACTTCCTGGATGTCTTGCACGTAGTGGAAACGCAAGCCCTTGAGGTATTTGGCTGGAATATCATCCACATCTTTACGGTTCTTTTCACACAAGATAATATCCACAATACCAGCACGTTTGGCGGCTAGAAGTTTCTCCTTAACACCACCAATGGGCAGCACCTTGCCGCGAAGCGTCATCTCGCCCGTCATGGCAATACGTTCGCGCACTTTCTTGCCCGTAAACGCACTCACCATAGCCGTCGTCATCGTGATACCCGCACTAGGACCATCCTTAGGCGTTGCTCCCTCAGGCACGTGTACGTGCACGGATGTTGTATCGAGTTTCTTGCGAGAGATACCGAACTGCTCAGCATGCGCCTTGATATAGCTGAGTGCAATGGTAGCAGACTGCTTCATGACATCACCCAAGTTACGCGTGAGCGTGAGAGTAGGGGCCTTGCTAGGCGAGAGAGAGGTCTCAATA
>JAZQTO010000099.1:0-3708 GCA_045630805.1 Paludibacteraceae bacterium | reverse complement strand
CAAGATGATTTCCGTCGCTTTGGCTTGCAGATAGGACTATCGCCCAAGCGTGTGGAGGCAGTGTTGAAACCCTTTATGACATTCCCAGACCAAGTGCAAGACCTGATTGATAAGAGCTATTTTATAGATGACAAACTAAAGCGCACATATAGGCGCACTATTGAAGAAAGGCATACGCGATTTGTGAGAGAAGCGTAAATAAACGAGGATATGTCAACCGACATATCCTCTCTGTTTATATTTCGGCAAATTTTGTGCCATGTTCCCGCTCCTCTCTGTCAAATCCCTTTACACTCAATTGTAAAGTTTCTTTACACTCTCACAAAGTACCAAAAACACAATCGCCAAGTAATCAGTAGATTACATATTTTGGCACGGGGTTTGCTTATATATTATTAAGAACGCGCTGCGCGCAGTCAAATATACACCATATAACAAGTAAATAGAAAACTACAACAATATGAAATCCTTTCTTAATTTCCTCAAGCAAAACAAGCTCTACACCTTCATTGAGGTGGTTGGTATGGCTATTGCGTTGGCGTTTGTCATCTTCATCGCCACATTCGTGACATCGCAACTTACACGCGACAACGAAGTCAAAGGGCGCAATGTCTATGTCAGTCGCTCCGAACGCATGTTTATCGGTTGCGGCACCATTAAAGAGCAACTCGAAGGACGCTTCTCCGAAGTGCAGTCTATCTGTCGTATGTTCGATACAGAGATTTTCGGTGGCATCGAAATGAGCATGCGCTATACGACTACCACAGGACACTCTTCTACCAGCAACGACGACCGTGCAGACGCGTTGGTAGTGGATGAGAATTTCTTCCAAATACTGCCTTACCCATTGCTCGAAGGCACGCATGAGTCTGTTCTTGCCACTACACAATCGGTGGTTATTAGTGAGTCGTTTGCCCGTATCTTCTCACCCAACGAGAATCCCCTTGGCAAGACCATTGAGATTTCTATCAATGGCAACGCTGCCGCACTCACCGTCACGGGCGTGTTCCGCGATATTACCAATAGCGTCATTCGCTCGCCTAAATTCATCTACCGCATTGACCAACTCCAGCAACTCACTGACCAAGTAATACACAATGGCTCAGGTGCTGTAGCTACATTCTTCCAACTCGTACCCAATGCGGATGTTGCTGCCCTTTCTAAGGAAATGAGAGATATAATCATAGGGCAAGATTTACTTTACACATCTGGTGTCTTCAACGAGTTTTATTTATTACCTTTTGAAGAAATACAGTACTCCGACATTTATACCCCCATACCATTCGGTAATTTGGTCAATCATGATTTTCTTTCACTCTTTTTCGCAGCAGGTTTATTGCTCCTTATCTTCGCAGTACTCAACTATATCTCGCTGACAGTAGCACAGATTGGTTTCCGGGCACGCGAGATGGCTACTCGTCGCTTGGTAGGCGCACAACGCTGGCAAATCGTACTGAAATATATCCTCGAATCGTTCTCGCTTACGGTGGTATCTTTCGGTTTGGCACTCCTCTTGGCGCACCTTGTAGCACCCTATTTTAGCAAACTCGTTGGACAATCTGTTATACTATTCGAATATATTACTTGGGGCGTAGTACTAATAATGGTTATGTTGATACTATTACTCTCTATCCTCTCTGGTGTCATTCCTGCACTCATGGTGCTGAAATACCAGCCCATTGATGTGGTGCGTGGTTCTTTCGAGAAAGACAGCCGTATGGTACTCGGACGCATACTGATTATTATGCAAAACATTGTGGCTATCATCACGCTTGCAGTAGCTGTGGTCATGTTCGTGCAACTCCATCACATGCAGAACAAACCGATGGGGTATGAAAGTGGCAATCGAATCCAAATATCAGGAGCTAATAATCCAAGTCAGTATTTCGTTGAGGAACTTAAACAACTAGCGTGTGTAGAAAAAGTAGGTTGGTTGCAATTTGAGCCAATGTCTGTTGGTTCATCAAGTATGGGATTGAATTTCAATGGAACAGAATATAAATTTAATCTCTATTTTGGTGATCAGACTGCTTTTGAGATTCTCGGTTTCAATGTCATTCGCAAGAACGGTGATCCTATTGAGCCTGCTACATGGTTGCCTGAATCATTGATTGCACCTCTTGGAGTAGATTACGATTGTACTATGCTTACTCCCGACAATGATTACGGTTTGCCTGTTTGTGGTATCATTGCTGACTTTTCAAGAGGGATGCCTGGAGTGTCTGGTGCTTCTCCTTGGGCTAATCTCCCATGGATAAAGGAGATGAATAGTCCTGATGACTTTAGAACATTGCGTCAATTAGTGGTACAAGTCGCTGGCGATGAGAACGAAGCAGAGAAAGAACTCAACGAGTTTTACAAGAGCAAAGAGGTAGATAAAGTCTATGCTAAAACATACAACCACATAATAAAATATCTCTATACCGCTCAATACAACAACGCCAAACTCATCATGCTCTTTACGCTGCTGACCTTGTTGCTGTCTTCGTTGGCTATGCTGGCTATGAGTACCTACTACGCCAAACAGCACACACGCAACACGGCTATTCACAAGGTGATGGGTTGTGATAATAGCACTATCTATTTCCGCACCGTGCGCACGTTCCTATCTTCTATCCTTATCGCGGCCGTGATTGCAGTGCCTTGTGCATGGCTCATTGCGCAACGCTGGTTGGAGACCTATGACTACCGTATCGCTAATGCTGCGTGGTACTATATCATCACCGCCCTTGCGGTCATGCTCCTCGCTGTAATGGCAATCTCTTGGCAAGCCATCCGCCTAATGAACACCAATCCTGTGGAGGCGTTAAAATCGAAATAATATAAACTATAAAAACAATACAATTATGATCCAAGTAACTAATCTCAGCAAAGTGTTTCGTACAGAAGAAATCGAAACCACAGCACTCAACAATGTGTCATTCACTATCAACAAAGGCGAGTTCGTAGCCATCATGGGACCTTCGGGTTGCGGTAAGTCCACGCTGCTCAATATCCTTGGTTTGCTCGACAACCCAAGCGGTGGCAGCTACAACTTGCTCGGCACCGAAGTAGCCAATCTGCGTGAGCGCGAACGCACCAACTATCGCAAAGGAAACATCGGCTTTGTGTTCCAGTCCTTCAACCTCATCGACGAGCTGAATGTCTATGAGAATGTCGAACTGCCACTGAAGTACCTCAATATCTCGGCATCGGAGCGCAAACGCCGTGTGACAGAGATACTCAAACGCATGAATATCAGTCACCGTGCGCAGCACTATCCACAGCAGCTGTCAGGTGGACAACAACAGCGTGTGGCTATTGCTCGTGCCGTAGTGGCAAACCCTCAACTGATTCTTGCCGATGAGCCCACAGGTAACCTCGATTCGCGCAATGGTAAAGAGGTGATGGATCTGCTCTGCCAACTCAACGCTGAAGGCACTACCGTGGTGATGGTAACCCACTCGCAACGCGATGCCTCCGCGGCGCAACGCATCATTAATCTCTTCGATGGTGAAATCGTGAAAGATGTCAAGAACGAATTGTAGAACTGAATACACATGAAATTTTCAAAGTTATTAAATATCCTGGGAATGACGGCGGCGTTTGCTGCGCTGTATATCATTCTCGTGCAGGTGCATTACGACCTGACTTATAACCGCGCTATCCCCGACTCCGAGCGCGTGTATCTGATGACATTGCCAATGTTCGGACAGGAGAAAGCCAATG
>JAZQTO010000098.1:0-54236 GCA_045630805.1 Paludibacteraceae bacterium | reverse complement strand
GAGAGTTGAGAGTTAAGAGTTGAGAGTTAAGAGTTGAGAGTTAAGAGTTTAAAGTTTAAAGGACAGAGATATATGGATACAAAAGAATTGAAAAAACTGATTGCAGTTTGGTTTGAAGAAGATATACGCGACGGTGATCATACATCACTAAGTTGCATCCCTGAGACAGAAATGGGTTGTCAACAACTCATCGTGAAAGAAGAAGGTATCATTGCTGGTATTGAGGTAGCAAAAGAGATCGTTGCATATTTTGATCCAGCATGTCGTTTTGAACAATTGCTTGAAGACGGAGCGCATGTAAAACCAGGCGATATTGCTTTCCGTGTATATGGTAAGGAACTTAGCCTATTGCAAATCGAGCGCACCATGCTCAACATCATGCAGCGTATGTCTGGTGTTGCAACCACTGCCAACCGCTATCAAAGCCTTATCGCAGATACCAACTGCCACGTATTGGATACTCGCAAGACCACCCCTGGTCTTCGTTATCTAGAGAAAGAAGCGGTACTCATTGGTGGCGGTATGAATCACCGCATCGGTCTATTTGACATGATCCTACTCAAAGATAACCACGTAGATTTTGCAGGTGGTATCACCGCAGCACTTACTCGTGCAAAGAACTACTGCGAAGAGAAAGGTAAAGACCTTCGTATTGAGATTGAGACTCGCAACGAGGACGAAATTCGCGAAGCATTGGCGACCAATATTCCTGATCGCATCATGTTGGATAACTTCACCCCAGAACGTACCAAGGGTGCCGTAGAAATCATCCGTGCATGGGAGAAGGAAAACGGCAAGCACATTGAGATAGAGTCTAGTGGTGGCATCACCATTGACACCTTGCACGACTATGCAGTGACTGGCGTAGATTTTGTGAGTGTGGGTGCATTGACCCACTCTGTCAAGAGTTTGGATATGTCGTTTAAAGCAATGCGTTGAACGCATTGCTTTCGGATATAGGCTATAGGACGCTGCGCTATAGGACGCCGCAAGCGGCTATAGGTAAAAGGTTAAAGATTAAAGGCAAGAAATTATGATTAAAGAGAGATTGGCAGCGCTACGAGCGTTGATGCAACAACATAATATTTCCGCATGTATTGTACCAGGTACAGACCCACATGCTAGTGAGTACATGGCTCCTCACTGGACTGAGATGTCATGGATAACCGGTTTCTTAGGAGAGACCGGTACCGCCGTCATCACAATGGATAAAGCCTTGTTGTGGACAGACAGCCGTTACTACCTACAAGCTCAAGCAGAGTTACAAGGTACAACCGTAGAACTTATGCGTGAAAGCGATGTAGATTGTCCGACCATACCTGAGTGGCTGTGTAAGGCGAAAGGCGAAAGGCAAGAGGCGAGAGTGGCAGTTAATCCAGAGATGTACAGTGTCAATGGTTATCGTGCATTGAAAGCAGAGCTAGAGGAAGGAGGATTGGAATTGGTATCTATTGATTTGATTTCTCCTCTATGGACAGAAAACAGACCTGCCATCCCTACATCATTGCTCTATGAATACAGCGAGCAATATGCAGGCGAAAGCGTGGAAAGCAAACTACAACGCGTTCGCCAAGCCTTGCAAGAGAAACACTGCCAAGCCTTAGTCGTATCAGCATTGGATGAGATAGGATGGTTACTTAACATTCGAGGTAAGGATGTGGATTACACGCCTTGTTTGATTAGTTATGTGGTGGTGGAAATGGATAAATGCACCCTATTTGTTGCTCCTAGCAAACTCAATGATGCTGCTAAAGAATATCTCCAACGCATACATGTTGGTGTACAAGACTACACCCAAGTATTTGCATATCTACAACAATTGTCCGTAGATAGTATTATGTATGATGGCGGCAAAGTCAACGAAGCACTATACGAAGCCATAAACGCTGACGTAAAGAAAGTGAATGTCAGCCCAAGTCCCGTACTTAAAATGCAAAGTGTTAAGAACGAGGTTGAACTCAACGGCGAACGCATTGCCATGCGCAAGGATGCAGTAGCACTAACCCGTTTCTTCTACTGGCTGGATAAAGAAGCATTACAGACTCCACAAACCGAAATCACATTGGCCCAAAAACTCGGAGAGTTCCGTGCCATGGGTGAAAACTACACCGATGATAGTTTCTGCACTATCGCAGGCTGGAAAGGCAATGGAGCCATTGTACACTACCATGCGACTCCAGAAGAATGTGCCAAGATTGAGGGCGAGGGGGTACTTCTTCTGGACTCAGGAGGACAATATCTAGATGGCACAACCGATATTACACGTACTGTTTGGGTGGGCAATCCTGCCAATATCCCTGCTGCCGTTAAACGCGACTATACCGCCGTATTAAAAGGACATATCGCTTTGGCATGCGCCCGTTTCCCAAAAGGTACACGTGGTAACCAACTAGATGTATTAGCACGCCAATTCCTTTGGGCAGAGGGTATGACATACGGTCACGGAACAGGTCATGGTGTAGGTCACTTTATGGGTTGTCACGAAGGACCACAAAACATTCGCACAGACAATAATCCTAACCCATTGCAAGTGGGTAATATCTGTTCTGATGAACCAGGATTATATCGAGCCAATGAATATGGTATTCGCACAGAAAACTTAATTGCTGTGCGCGAATGCAGTAATCTTGAAGCACACGCTACTGGTGAGACTTTCTACGAATTTGAGACACTCACCCTCTGCTACTATGATACCCATATGATTGACCTAAGTCGCATGACTCCACAGGAGATAGCATGGATCAATGCATATCACGAGTGGGTATATGCAGAGACCGCTCCCATGCTATCTGCAGATGAGGCTGCATGGTTAAAAGGGAAGTGCAAAGCGCTATAAGAAATAGTGGAAAGATAAATGACTATGGATAATTCAATTTTGAAAAAAATACTTATTTGGTTTTGGAGCATATTTGCTCTAGGACTTGCATCCATTATATTGATATTCTGGTTAATAACCAAAGGTGCATTAGGATATCTACCTCCATTGGATGAATTACAAAATCCAAAAAACAAATTTGCTACCGAAGTCATTTCTTCAGATATGCAACTGCTAGGACGTTACTATCGTCAAGAGAATCGTGTGGGTGTGAATTACGAAGATATTTCACCTAACATGATTAATGCATTGATAGCCACGGAAGATGCGAGATACTATAACCATACAGGTATTGACTTCAAATCCTTGTTGCGTGCCATCATCAAAATGGGTAGAGCAGGTGGAGGAAGTACCATTACACAGCAATTGGCGAAGCAATTGTGGTCACCACGCGCTAACAATATCTTTGAACGTGCACTGCAGAAACCTATAGAATGGGTGATTGCTACCCAATTAGAGAGACTCTATTCCAAAGAAGAGATACTGACCATGTATCTCAACCAATTTGATTTTCTCTACAACGCGGTCGGTGTTAAATCCGCAGCGCAGGTATATTTCAGTACGACTCCTGACCAACTAACGATAGAAGAAGCTGCAATGCTGGTGGGTATGTGTAAAAACCCATCCATGTACAACCCACGTCGCCGTCCAGAACGTGCATTGAATCGTCGAAACACAGTCTTGGATCAGATGTGCAAATACGGGTATCTCAGCAATCAAGAGTGTGACTCACTCCAGGCATTACCTGTTGATATCAAATACCAATCCGTGGATCACAAACAAGGACTAGCCCCTTATTTCCGTGAATATTTGCGACAGGTATTGACTGCCAAAGAACCTAAGAAGAGCAATTACTCCGAATGGAATGCACACCAATATGATATTGATATGCGTTTATGGAGAGAGAATCCGCTATACGGTTTCTGCAATAAGAATCATAAACCAGATGGTACACCATACGATTTATATCATGATGGATTGCGCATATATACTACAATAGACTCACGCATGCAAAAATACGCAGAAGAAGCCGTGAGTGAGCACATGCAAGACCTGCAAAAGAGTTTCTTCCGCGAGAAACGGAAAAAGAGTTATGCCCCATTCTCCAAAGATTTGACGGAGGAAGATATAGATGGCATCATGCATCGCTCTATGCGTCAAACTGATCGCTACCGTGGATTGAAGAAACAAGGAATGAATGAGAATGAGATACGTAAAGTGTTCAACACGCCTGTAGCTATGCGTGTATTCTCATACGACGGTTTGATTGATACGACTATGACTCCTATGGATTCCATCCGTTGGAATAAGCATTTCCTGCGTTGCGGTTTTATGTCTATGGATGCACATTCCGGTGCCGTAAAAGCATACGTGGGTGGTCCTAATTTCACACATTTCCAATACGACATGGTCACTTCAGGTCGCCGTCAGGTGGGTTCTACCATTAAACCATACTTGTTCACATTGGCTATGGACGAAGGTATGTGGCCTTGCGATAGCACAGTCAACGACTCAATCACCTTGATTGACGGCAATGGTGTGGCATGGACACCACGTGATGATCACCACGCTAACCAAGGAGAAATGGTGACACTCAATTGGGGACTAGAGAAATCAAGTAACTGGATTACCGCCTACCTCATGTCTCTATTTACTCCAGAGCAATTGGTAAGAATGATGCGATCATTTGGTATAGAAGGTCCATTGGAGCCAGTAGTGAGTCTATGTTTAGGTCCATGCGAAGTGAGTGTACAAGAGATGGTTGATGCATACACCACATTCCCAAACAAGGGTATTCGTGTAGAGCCCATGTATGTAACACGCATTGAAGATAACAATGGTAACGTATTAGCGACATTTGTACCTAAGACCCACGAAATTATCAATGAGACCACATCGTACAAGATGATCTATATGCTCCGCAATGTGATGGATCATGGTACGGGTGTTCGCGCTCGTTTCCGTTATGGTTTGAAAGCTCCTATGGGAGGAAAAACCGGAACATCCCAAAACCATTCCGACGGTTGGTTTGTCGGTTTTACGCCATCTTTGGTAAGTGGTGTATGGGTAGGAGGTGAAGACCGATCCATTCACTTTGATAACATGAGTGCAGGACAAGGTGCAAATATGGCATTGCCTATCTGGTCTATCTACATGCAAAAAGTGTATGCAGATGAAGAATTAGGATATAGTGTAGAAGAACAATTTGATGTTCCAGAGTGGTTCGATGCAGAAGCGGGATGTAAGTGAGTTGAGAGTTAAGAGTTGAGAGTTGAGAGATATATCATATTGATTCTTTGTGTATGTGGTTTAAGTATCAGCACTACTCAAGCACAATTGAATACCGATCGAATAACAGCGATTGGTAGGAATGCGTTGTATTTTGACGACTATGTACTTAGTATTCAATACTTTAATCAAGTTATTAAGCTCAAACCGTATTTGAGTGAACCCTATCTTCTGCGTGCCATTGCTAAAATTCAATTAGGAGATTACACGGGAGCAGAACAAGACTGTAATGCAGCTATCGAACGCAATCCGTTTCAACCAGGCGCATATTATACCCGTGGATATGTCTATCGACTAACCAATCAACTAGACAAGTCAGAACAAGACTTTAATGAAGCACTCATATTTGCTCCCGAAAATCGCACCTATATTGCTATGCGTGCCGATGTTCGCGCGGAGCAAGAGAAATTTGATTTAGCATTAGATGACATCAATCACTTACTCCATCGCGAGCCTAAATCAGCGGCACTACATTTTGAGAAAGGTTCGATTTGTTTGCGTAGCAATGATACATTATGTGCGCTCAACTCCTTTGTTCAAGCAACAACATACGACTCGCAAAATCCTGCCAACTGGTCCGCATTGGGATTGGTGCAACTGATGATGAATAGTCAAGATGACGCATTGGTATCGCTCACCAAATCTATTAATCAAGGGAGCAATTGGGCTGGCGACTATATTAATCGGGGTATCATCTACTATCAACGACATAATTACAGAAGTGCTCTTGCTGACTATGATAAAGCAGTAACACTTGCTCCGAAGGACGCACAATGTTATTACAATCGTGGCATGCTGCGACAAGAAGTAGGCGATTATAATCGAGCTTTGGAAGATTTCTCACAAGCAATTGAACTGTCTCACGAACAGATTGAAATATATTATCAGCGAGGATTGGTTCAACTCCAGTTGCGCCAATGGGAAGAGGCATTGAATGATTTTCAGACTATTATCAACCGATTCCCCTACTTTTTACCCGCTTATTATCTCTCTGCCCAAGCAGAAACCTCATTAGGAAATGGCAAGCAAGCCTACGAATTGCGTAAAAAAGCCTACGAATTGGAACAACAAAAAGATAGCATCCAATCCTTGCAGACGACGATGCAACTCGCCCAATCACAACCACAACAACGAGATAGACGCAAAGAATTCTCCGCATTAGCAGCACAAAACCAAGAAGCAAGTGAAGAAGAGAGCAAATACGATAGCGAGACACGTGGGGCTGTGCAGAATCATTATGCAGATGTCGTAAACGAGCCCAATATTTTAATCTCATACTACGCTAACCCGAACAACGCAACATCACTGAGACAAACCAATTATTCACATGTAATAGTGGATGAATACAACCGAAAAAACTTGTTGCCATCTCCTTTGCGTTTTACGACACAGGAAATTACTCTGACAGTTGATATGGTGAATCAACACTTTGCACAAATCCACCAACTCTCTGATCAGATAGAACTACTAAAACAAATAACACTACCACAATCACCCAATAATCAACAATTATGTGCAGCATATTTAGCACGTGCTATTGAAGAGGCTTTGGTACAAGATTACTCATCCGCGATGGACGACATTACACGCGCCATATTGATGGATGATCGTTTATATTTTGCGTATTTTTGTCGTGCCAATTGGCGATATAAGTTATTGGAATACAAACGTGCAATGGGAGAGAAGACGGATGCCGCAGACTTTGAATTGATGATGCGTGACTATGATTATGTCATATCTCATCAACCAGACTTCTCTTTTGCCTATTACAACAAGGCGAATATGTTATGCCTACAACAAGATTTTCGTGCAGCTATTTCCTATTATACCCAAGCTATAGCAGTTGATAGTGATTTTGCCGAAGCATACTTCAATCGTGGACTAACATATATCTATATCAACGAAACAGAAAAAGGACTTGCTGACCTAAGCAAAGCAGGCGAACTAGGAATATATCAAGCATATAACCTCATTACCCGATTTCAATAACTATGAATAGACTCATTCTATGTATAGGCTTGTGGCTCCTTACTCTTGTGGATATTCACGCACAGGTGCTATATCGTGTTTCTAGCAATTCAACCAAGGCACCCTCCTATATTCTTGCTACCAACAAGCTCGTAGATATAGCTTTCTTGGACACCATTCCTAATGTGTTTAAGTGCTTTAGCGATTGTGATAAAGTAATCACGGAGTTTGCGATGCAAGATTATGAAGCAATTGCCGCACTACGGCAAGCCGCTCTCCTACCCGATTCCGTACAACTACGTAACTTCTACACTGATCTACAATACAAAGAAATAGACGAGGCACTACGTACTCACCTAGGTATGGGATTAGACAAATTAGGAAGAATGAAACCGTCTTATCTAACAGAAATGTTTCGTAATGAACTATTAATCCAATGGTTACATTATAATGAAGAGCGATCGATGGAAACATTCTTCGAAAAAATAGCCATACAAAACAACACCCCCATATATGGATTGGATGATATTGGCGAAACGATGTATATGCTCTTTGATCGTGAACCATTCCATTGGCAATGCGAAGAATTGGAAAAAATCATCAACTATCCAGAACGCGAGATTCGTCTAGAACGCACCCTATGCAATATGTATCGCTACGGACGATTAACGGATATGGTATATACCTTCAAAGGACCAGATAACACGTCCACCCTATCCTATTCGGATTATCAAGTATATGCTAAACGCAATAAGGAATGGGTTAAACGATTGCGCCCATATCTTGCAGAAGGCAATGCCTTTATCACACTCAATGCAGTATATTTGGGAGGTGAAGATGGTTTGCTCGCTCAATTAAAAGCAGCAGGATACAGAGTGAAAGCGGTGAATAAGTAGTGTAGGGTTTAAGGTTTAAGGTTTAAAGTTTAAGGTTTAGGGTGAAACGAATGTTATCATTTTTAGAGCGAAATGCATTAGCATTGGCAATGGTAGTAGGTGTAGTTGGGCAATCCATCTTTAGACACCTTAATTTTCTATTGCCTCCGCTGATATTTTTTATGCTGTTCTTCACATTCTGCAAAATCAATCCTGCTGATTTACGACTGCGGAAATGGCATGGATTGGTATTGGTGATCCAATTGGTATTAGGAATAGGTCTGTACTATGCTCTCCATTATGGTCTTAGTGCATATAGTTCGTTAGCTAGTAATGATATAGCCATTGTCTCCCAAGGATTGATGTTATGCGTGCTCATGCCTACCGCTTCGGCAGCCGCTATCATCGCGGGCAAACTAGGAGGTAGTATTCAGAATCTAACATCGTTCACGATGTTGAGCAACGTAGCCACAGCTGTGATTGTCCCATTGTTTTTCCCTGTAGTAAATCCTAGTGCAGGTATTGAGTTCTCAACAGCCTTTCTGATGATTCTCAAACGCATCACTCCTCTTCTGCTATGTCCATTCTTTGCAGCATGGTTGCTTAGAATAGTGTGCAATATCTATCATCGTAAACGCAACACTGGCAAGACATTTACCTTATCTACCCAATGGGCATCTATGCCTTTTTATATCTGGATAGCGGCATTGATTGTCCTAATGGCCGATCTGACCCATACCCTCATTCATCAAACCTACAGTTTCTGGACTATTGCTATCATTTGTGTGGGATCACTCATCACTTGCTTGATGCAGTTTGGACTAGGCAAATGGATCGGTTATCGCTACCCTGCCGGTACTAAAGGAAATGACTATAAGGATGTACTGATAGATCCTGCAGCAGCAAACTACTCCATGCAAAAAGTCAGTCAAATTACGGCAGGTCAAGCTTTTGGACAAAAGAACACTACCCTAGCCATTTGGATGGCACAAGCGTATTTGGTGCCTATCGCCTCTATGGCACCCGCGGTATATATCATCTGGCAAAACTTGTTCAACTCTATTCAGCTGATGTTGGCAGGACGAAGGGCGGAGAAACACAAGAAGGGAGCGTGATGCTCCCTTCTTGTGGTATGTTAAAAAAAGTTTTAGAAGTTCTAAAGGTTCTAAAAGTTCTAAAGGTGGTTAGGCAAGTTTAGCGAGGGCTTCTTTCATACGGCGCATAGCCTCAATGATGAGATCTTCGCTCGTTGCGTATGAGAAGCGGATGCAGTTATCCTCACCAAAGGCACTACCGGATACACATGCCACATGCGCCTCTTGAAGCAAGTAAGTCACGAGTTCGTCGGCATTGTGGATGGTTTGACCATTATATTGTTTTCCAAAGAAAGCAGACACATCAGGGAACAGATAGAAAGCACCCTGTGGCTCCAGTACCTTCATGCCAGGAATCTCCTTTGCAAGCCCCACAATAAGATTGCGGCGACGCTCAAACGCTTGGCGCATCTCCTCGACACAGTCTTGAGGTCCTGCATAGGCAGCCTCAGCAGCTTTTTGAGCAATGGTAGTTGCACAACTGATGGTTTGACCTTGGAGACGCTTTACAGCAGTGATAAAATCTTTATCGTGGCAAGCAAGCCAACCTATACGGTAACCTGTCATAGCATACGCTTTGCTGACGCCGTTGATAATAATAAGACGATCTTCTAACTCTGGGAATTGAGCAAGCGTTTCGTGTTTACCTGTATAAAGGATATGTTGGTAAATCTCGTCTGCGAGCACGATGATTTGTGGGTGCTTCTTGAGTACTTCTATAATCGCCTTGAGATTATCATAGGTATAAACCGAACCTGTAGGGTTATTAGGCGTACAAAGCATGAGGAGTTTGGTATTAGGAGTGATGACTTCCTCTAGTTGCTCCGCAGTAAGGCAGAAGTTGTTCTCCATAGATGTTTTAACGAGCACACTCTTACCTTGAGCAATCTTGACCATTTCTACATAACTTACCCAGCATGGTGTAGGCATGATTACTTCGTCACCAGGACCAATAATTGCCTCAATGGCATTGCAAAGCGCTTGCTTAGCACCAACCGAAACAACGATCTCGTTGGCATTGTATGGACGAACAGGATAGTCCTTGATATCCTTATTGAGAGAAGTTGCAATAGCCTCACGCAAAGCTGGGAAACCAGGGGTAGGACCATAGTGAGAGATGTCGTTGTTAACAGCATCGATAGCCGCTTGTTTGACATGTGCTGGAGCAGGAAAATCTGGTTCGCCTAAAGAAAGACCTATCACATCAACACCTTCTGCACGGAGTTGCTGACAAAGTGCTGCAACTTGTAGTGTAGCTGACTCTTCGAGCGCAGCAATACGATTAGAGATAATCATAAGGGGTAATTAAGAATTATGAATTATAAAATTTGATTATGAAGTTTGTTTTTACGGGGTGCAAAGGTACTACTTTTTTTTGAAATACGCAAGAATTAGAATAGTGTGGGTTTATTTTTTTATTGAAAAATCATATGAAAATTTGCATATACAAAAAAAAAGTCGTACCTTTGCGAACCAAATTGACAAAAAGTCTGGTAATTCAGCAAAAATACTTACTAAATAATACAATTTATTCACTATTAATTTTAAGCATTATGAAAAAATTACTTTTGGTTGCCATTTTGGCAGTAGCAGGTATTGCAGCGGCAGTTGCTCAACCTCGCGCAATCGGTGTAAACTTGGGTTATGGTCTTGATGTTTCTTACCAACATTCACTTGGTGAGGCAAATATGATTGATTTGTCTGTCAACCTTCCATTCTTTGATGGTATTGGTGCGCAAGCTACTTATGATTGGGTTAACCCATTTGGTACTGCAATTCCTTGGAACAATAAAGGTGAGTGGAACTGGTCTCTCGGTGTAGGTGCTGGTGCTGGTCTCTACGGTTTTGATGCAATGGCTGCTGGACTTTGCGTTTGGTATGTTGGTGCAGTTGGTCACGTAGGTGTATCATATGATTTTTGGTTCCCATTGCAACTCTCTGTTGATTGGCGTCCAAACATCGGTGTTGCAGGTTTTGCTGATGGTTGTGGATTTAACACAGATGGTTTGTACAGCGGTATCACCCTTGGTGTTCGCTACTTGTTCTAATAGTCTTTGGACATAGCAATAGAAAAGATGTTCTCGCAAGAGAGCATCTTTTTTTGTGCGCGATAGAATGCACATATCTTCGTTATCCATCCGTTATCCCTCCGTAATTACTTTGGAATTCGCTGGCAAATGGCTCAATAACGCTTCGCTCTTCCTTCGGAGTTCCTTCGGTATTCCTTCGGTGAGGTTCCGATGAAGTCACGATGAAGTCACGATGAGGTCACGATGCAAACAGAGGGCAAGGAGAGAGAAGGGGAAAGGTGAAAGGTGAAAACTGAAAACTGAAAGGGGAAAACTGAAAGGTGAAAAGTGAAGGGGGAAAACTGAAAGGTGAAAAGTGAAAGGGGAAAGGTGAGAGGCATAAATAAAGCTGCGTTTGAAGACGCAGCTTTATTTTGTGTATGAGATGAGAATGATTAGCGGATTACCTTTTGGGTTGCAGTCTTACCATTCTTCTCGAATTGGATGACATACATACCATTCTTCAAAGCACCCATATTCACTTGCTCTACATTATTTTGGAAGGATACAACCTGACCATTGACATTGTAGATAGTCACATTGTATGGAGGAAGCACCTCTTCCGTTGCACCAGGGAAGACAAGATCCTCAAGGTCAGTTGTGATAATAGGCAATTTGCACTCTTTGCCAGTAAGAATGACATACTCACCAGGAGCAAGTTTGATAGTAGTTGCAGTTTGTTTCTTTTGCTCGAAATAGTTGTACCAAGTACCAGAAGGAACATTAACTGTTTGGTCGCCAGTTACGCCAAAGTTACCAGCTACAAAGACATTGCTACCCCATTGGATGGTACGGAGAGCTTTGCCAGATCCAAGGCTAGAAGCAGTTGGGTTACCCTCAAACACGCTAGGAAGAAGACGAGTACGAAGTTGGATGGTTTGACCCACTTTCTTGAATGCAGCATGACGGCAGTGAGGCGCTTTCATCCAAGCTTCAGGACGGTATTTAGCTTGCATCTTGCAGTCATAGTCTGCACCGAGTTGGCTAGCGATTCCGTAGTCATTCTTGCCCCATTTACCTTGTGCATTTTGGTATTTAGAGTAATCAAAACCAAGTTCAGCGAAGTGGTAGAACATTTTAGGACCATTGAGCATAGTAAGGAATGCCATATTCAAAGGTACGCGCGCTGCGCGAGCCTCCTCGCTAGTTTGGAGTGTTCCATTACCCCATTGCTTAGCCTTGAAGAATGCACGTTCCTCGTCGTGGCTCTCACAGTAGGTAACATAGTTATCTTTGTTTGCAGATGAGAGGTCGTCACCATCTTTGAGCCAACCCATAGCGGTTTGGTAGTAAGCATTGGTGGTGTTATCCCAGCACATCATACCTGCATTAACAAGTTGTGGACGCTCAGAACCCATATTGCCCCCCCAGTGCTCGAGAATCATATAGGCAGTAGGAGAAACGGCTTTTACGCCATACTCATAGTAGTGTTTGATATTGCCAACCGAAGTGTTCGCCTTGGTACCGCAAAGTCCGTGGCTAAGGTCCATACGGAAGCCGTCCACCTTGTACTCGGTAAGCCAGTAAGCGAGTGAGCGTGTGAACATGGTTTTGGTAGGAACAAAGTCGTGGTTCCAGTCCTCGTACACGTTGTCAGAGTGAGGAGCAGTAGCGTTGAACCAAGGGTTTTTGCTGAGGTCAGTACCATAAGGATAGAGTTTGTTCATTGGGTTAAGACCTGTAGCGTGGTTGAAGACCATATCAAGAATGACAGCGATGCCGCGTTTGTGACATTCATCAACGAAAGTCTTGAGATCATCAGAAGTACCATATGCACGGTCAAGCGCAAAGAAGTGGTTAGGAGAGTAACCCCAGCTATCATTGCCGTCGAACTCGGTGATAGGCATAAGCTCTACAGCGTTCACACCAAGATCCTCGATGTAGTCAAGACGATCGATGAGACCTTTGATATTGCGTGAAGGTGTGTGGTCATATACCCAAAGTTCGTAGATAACGAGATTGTTTTTGTTAGGGCGTTTGAAGTTGAGGGTAGCATCAGACCATTTGAACGCAGGTTTGTTGGTTTGAAGAACTGTGACGTAACCATCACCTTGTGCAGGATAGTTGCTTTTGTAGCCAGAAATCCATTTGTCATCTGGATGCTTGAGTTCGGTGGAATAGAGGTCAGAAATGCGCACCACTTTACCATCAGCACGAACCACTACATATTGCATAGCGTACTCTTGACCAGGGTTGAGACCTGTGAGTTCAATCCAGAAGTATGCACTATCGTTAGCTTGCTTGAGTTGGTAATCGTTAGAGATGGTCCATTTGTTGAAATCACCTACGACAAATACATTTTTCGCAGGTTCAGTCTTGCTTCCTGCATATGTACAAAGGGTAACTTTAGTAGGGTTAACTTTGTCGTAGTAGATACCATTGATGATACCTTTAGGACGGTTTGCTTTGGTAGGTGCATTAGGCACGCAAGTGAACGCAGTAGCCTTAGCTGTTTGCGCACCAGAAGTAGCAGCAAACTCAATGTTATAGTTACCTTGTTTGCTGAATGTATATTCATGTGTGAGTTGTGTACCGGTAGCAGTCTTAACAGTCTCGCCATTGATCTTGAGAGTAAGAGTAGCAGAAACGGTAGCGTTACCTGTGAATTTCACCTTGGAATTAAGCGTAGTAATCTCAGCAAGTTCGTTGATAGAAACTGCAAGACCTTTGTCTGCTAGTTCAACGAAAATGTCTTTTCCATCCTCTGTTTTACCTTCTTTAGAGCCGCTAGGACCATCGTGGAAAACGAAAGCAATCTTCTTAATCTCAGTGGTAGTTGGGACATTGTAGTACTCATAGATATTAGGAATAACAAGTTTCCAATTAGTACCATCCTTTGTGAGTTGGGTCTTAGCTGTATTTTTACGCCAATCCTCCACTACATTTTTCCAGTCTCCATCGCTAGATGAAGCGCTGGTAATAAGACCTGTGTGTGCATAGCACTTAGTAGCGCTAGCCATACCTTTGTTACCTTCGTTTGGATTGAAGATAATAGTTACTTCTCCTGTGTATCCCTTTTGGATAATAGCAGGAATAGTAGTTACCTGTGCCATTGCTGTGAGTGCAAAGACAGATAAAAGTAAAAGTGTAATTTTTTTCATTGTAGTTATATATTTTGCTTGTTTTTACAATTCGTCGGCAAAGTTAGTAAAATATTTTGATATATACAAATATATCAATAATTATTGGATAATTCCCCCCCCCACAAGCAATCCATCCTTATAAATAACCAACGATTGACCAGGTGTTACGCCCCAAACAGGTTGGTCAAAATGGATATTGATTATTGGCGATTGGCCATTGATAATTGGGGATATTTGCAGAGTAGCCGAAACGGCAGGTGATTTGTATCGAATGCGAGCTGTGACCTGCGGAGAATCAGCGAGCCATTGCATATCTCTAATACGAACATCGCATGCTTGCACATCACAAGTATAGAGTTCGTTGTGGTCACCTAGAACAACGGTATTGGTCTGAGCATCAATCCTTAAGACATGTTTAGGGGCTCCTAAAGCAATGCCTAATCCCTTGCGCTGGCCAATGGTGTAGTTACAGTAGCCACAATGCGAGCCAAGTATTTTGCCCTCACGATCAATATAGCAACCTGGTTCTACATGCAATCCCTGTTGGGAGAGGAAAGTGCGATAATCGTTATTAGGTATAAAACAAATATCCTGACTTTCAGCCTTCTTGCTCAGTTCGACATAACCATGTTCAAATGCTATTTGTCTTACCTGTGTTTTGGTCAGTCCTCCAAGCGGAAAAATTGTCCGACGGAGGTTTTCCTCCGTGAGCATCCAAAGAAAATAGGTTTGATCCTTGATGGAATCAACCGCATTCTGTAGATAAAGATGTCCACGATGCTCTGCTATTTGTGAATAATGTCCCGTAGCCACATAATCGCAGCCATACGCGTCGGCAGCCTCTAATAGTTTACCCCACTTGATATGAGAATTGCACATCACACAAGGGTTTGGCGTCCGGCCATTGGCATACTCATCCACAAAATTAGAGATGACATATTGGCGGAAGGTCTCTCGAAAATCCAACACATGGTGCTCTATCCCTAAGAGTTGCGCCATCTTCTGTGCCTCCGTGATACTATCTTCAGAGCAACATCCTTTGGTATTGGCAAGATTAGCATCCTGGACTACGTCAAAAGTACGGAACGTGGCACCCACCAACTCGTAGCCCTGCTCTTGGAGGAGTATGGCAGCAACGGTGGAGTCAATTCCTCCCGACATTCCTATGAGTACACGCTTAGACATATTGGTTAGACGGTTAGGCGGAAATGATTTCTTGTGCGCGTGCAAGAGCACCGTTGATATGATTGCGGACATTCTCTTTGCCAATCATCTTCACAAGTCCCGCTTTGTCAAGGGTTTTGTATACATTTTCGTTGACACCAGATAAAACGAGCGTCATTCCACATCGTTGTGAGCGCAAGAATAGTTGCTCAAGATTGTGGATACCTGTTGAGTCCATGAATGAGACTTTACGCATACGCAAGATTCTCACCTTCTGACCATCGGTTCCCATGCGTTGACTAATCTCGTCAAACTTGTTTGCAATACCGAAGAAATATGGACCGTCAATCTCGTAAACCTCAGTAAATGGAGGTATATGCAATTTCTCCAGGTCGTTGCCATGCAAGCGAATATCATTGCTAAGGGTAGGATCAATCTCATCAGAGAAAGAGCGAATAACCGTAGTTTCATTGGTACGCTTGAGGAAGAGAATGACTGCTAGAAGCAAACCTATCTCAATAGCAATGGTAAGGTCAAAGATGACTGTTAAGACAAAAGTAACAAGCATAACAATAAAGTCTGATTTAGGTGCTTTAGAGAGTGCAACTACCTCACGCCAACCAGACATGTTGTAACTCACAATAATCAGTACACCCGCAAGACACGCCATTGGAATCATACCAACGAGGGGGCCGAAACAAAGCAACACCAAAAGTAACATTAGAGCATGTACTATACCTGCTACAGGAGTACGACCACCGTTGTTGATATTAGCCATAGTACGAGCAATAGCGCCTGTGGCAGGGATTCCGCCAAAGAAAGGAGTCACCACATTGGCTACACCTTGGGCAATCAGTTCTGTATTCGAGTTATGTTTGTCTCCTATCACACCATCCGCTACCATTGCTGAGAGCAAAGATTCAATTGCACCAAGCATAGCTATTGTAAACGCAGAAGGGAAAAGGTCTTGGACGAGTCTAATTAAAGTTTGTCCTTCAGCGAGATTAAGTTCAGGCAGTTTAGGAGCAGGCATACCACTAGGCAGAGTATAAAGATCACCGATTGTGGTAATAGAAGTAACACCTCCAATTTCGCGTAGCAACCATACTGTCAATGTCATAAGAACAATTGCCACCAATGAGCCAGGGATCTTCTTGCTGATTTTAGTAGAGAAAATAATAATGAGTAGTGAAGCTATACCAATGGCAAAAGCCCACCAGTTGATATCGCGCCAATGTTGAAAATAACAAATCCACTTATGAATAAAATCGGCTGGCGCATCTTGGATTCCCATACCAAATAGGTCATTCATTTGGGTAGAGAAAATAGTCACTGCAATACCTGCGGTAAAACCAATAATCACAGGATATGGTACAAACTTGATCACATTTCCCAACTTGAATAATCCCATAAGAATAAGTAGGATACCCGCCATAATGGTAGCAATGAGTAAACCAGTAAGACCATGTTGTTGGATGATACCATAGATAATCACAATAAACGCACCTGTAGGTCCACCTATCTGCACCTTGCTTCCGCCCAATGCAGAAATGATAAAACCAGCGATAATGGCTGTGACTAGACCTTCTGTAGGCCCAACGCCAGAAGAAATACCAAAAGCAATAGCAAGAGGAATAGCAACAACTGCCACAATCCAACCCGCTAGGGCATCTTGTAGAAACTTCTCCTTGTTGTAGGAACGAAGCGTAGAAAAAAGTTTAGGACTAAAAACGTCCTTTAGAGAGAAAAAAGTTTTCATATACCTTAAAAATAGACTATTCGTGATGATAGGGTTCGCCTCGAAGGATAGTCATCGCCCTATAAAGTTGCTCAACAAAAAATAGGCGCACCATTTGATGGGAAAAGGTCATCTTGCTCAGGGAAATCTTTCCATTTGCGCGTTGATAGACTGCCTCAGAAAAACCATAAGGTCCACCTATTACAAATACTACATCCCTACTAGATGACATACGTTTTTGGACATAATTGGCAAACTCTATAGAACGAAATTCCTTGCCATGCTCATCCAAAAGTACTAAATCAGTACTAGAATTGATAGTGCGCAGGATCAATTCACCTTCAGTTTGCTTCTGTTGCTCTGGTGTCAGAGCTTTAGTATTTTTAAGTTCAGGAATAACTTGGATATTAAAAGGAATATAGTGCGCAAGGCGCTTTTGATATTCCTGTATGAGCAATTCAATATGAGTATCGGTAGTTTTACCAACCACTAATAGCGTTATTTTCATAAACCTCGTTGTTTTTTAATATGCTCATATGCCTCATTGATTCCACGAAACTTATCCGTAGCTTGTTGGCGAATATTCTCACCAGCATTAGCCACCTTATCAGGATGGTATTTCATCGCCATACGACGATAAGCTTTCTTGACTTCCTCATCAGTAGCCGAAGGTTGAATTTCAAGCGCAGTATATGCCCAATTACTATCTTGTTGGCGTTTAAACAATGCTAATATCGACTGATAATCAGCATCTTTAATTGACATATTGGTTGCAATACGATTGATCACATTCAATTCATTGCTATCTATCTCGCCATCTGCATTGGCTACTTGCAGGAGTAGATGCAATAACTCTAACCTTGTTGAATAATTAACATACTGCGCAACTTGTTGGGCTACAGCAGCAACATCTATGTGATGGTTGAGTAATTCCTTCAATAGTTGCAAAGCTTGTTTAGCACCTTCCTGGCCAAAAGTTCGCAATAGGAATGGCTTTATGAAATTAATCTCCGATTTTAATACTCGTCCATCTGCCTTAATGACGCATGCTAATAGCACAATAATAGAAACACTTATGTCTCCTTGTGTAGAGCGTTGGGAAGCACGCGAAGTATCTTGTCTTGAAGTTCCGTTATCAGCATTATGTGCAACTGAATCAAATGCAGAACCAATCAACACCCCAATAAGCGCACCAATAGGTCCACCAACGGCAAAACCTAACCCACCTAATATCCATTTTCCGAGTGACATATTTCTTATTACTTAAAAGTAGAGAGATAATGAATAGCATGTTGCAAATCTTCAGGCGTATCAATACCAATAGAAGTATGATGCGTCAGCGCTACTCTTATTTGCAAACCATTCTCTAACCATCTCAGTTGTTCTAAACACTCTGTTTGTTCCAAGATTGAAGGAGGAAGTTGTGTTATTCTTCCCAAAACGTCTGCACGATAAGCATACAGACCTATATGACGGAAATACTGACCACCTTTGAGCCATTCCTTCTGTTCTACACCTCGCATATATGGTATGGGAGTACGAGAGAAATAGAGCGCATTACCAATAATCGAAGAGTTAGAATTATCCTTCTCACGTGCAATAGCAACTTTAACATAGTTGGGATTCATTAAATCCTCCCACGTATTGTGCTCTGTAAAAGGATGAACAAGAGTTGCTATATCAGTAGGAAAACAATCCATTAAAGATTGTATCTGGTCGGGTTGAATAAATGGTTCGTCCCCTTGTATATTTACGACAACAATATCTTCTAAAGTATTGGTAATCTGCGATGACTCATAGTAGTGTTGAAAAGCTTCGTACACACGATCTGTCCCACAAGTATGGCTAGGAGAGGTCATAATAACCTCTCCACCAAAAGACTGAACGCAATCGTATATACGTTGGTCATCCGTAGCGACAATAACAATATCTAATTTTTTACTCGCCTGCTCATACACACGTTGTATCACAGTTTTACCACACAAATCAGCTAGTGGTTTCCCTGGAAAACGCGTACTCGCGTAACGAGCAGGTATAATACCTATAAATATCATCTCACAAAATACTTACTCGTCATCCTCTATATATTGGTACGGTGTATCAACAGGTTTTTTAGTCCATTTTGTACGGATATAATCGAAACCATATCGACTACTCTTTTTCTTATGTCCGTAACCATAGCCATAGCCGTATCCGTATCCATAACCATAGCCGTAACCATATTTTGAACCATAGCCATAACCATAGCCGTATGCATAACCACGACCAGATTTGTCAGTTGGTATATCAGAAAGAATAATATTTACTTTATCCTTGTGATATAAAGCAAGGTTATCTAATGTTGTCTTTGCAAAACGCTTATCGGTTGAAGTACAACGCAATACGTAAAGTGTAATATCCGTTTGCTCAATGAGTGCCATCGCATCAGGAACAATACCAACTGGAGAAGAATCAATAACAATATAGGTATAACGTTCACGTAAAGTTTGCAACATCTCTGATAATTTTTCAGAACGTATCAACTCACCTGGGTTAGGTGGGATAGTACCCGCAGCTATCACATCAAACCCAATATTATCATTACGGATAATGATATCATCCAAACTGCAATCACCTATGAGATAATTAGTTACTCCCAAAGGAGCTTGTATTCCAAGTTTCTCATGTGCATCGGGTTTTCGAATATCCATGTCAATCAAAAGAGTTGGGTGCCCTGTCATTGAATAAAGCGCGGCAAGGTTTGTTGAAATATAAGTTTTACCGTCACCAGACTGCGTTGAAGTAACCGCCACAGCAATATTTGTTTTGCGCATAACCTTAAACTCAATACGCATACGTATGTTACGCAACATCTCCGCATAACTAGAACGAGGTTTTTTGCGAGCATAGGTTGGATCCTGTGATTTCACATGGCGTAATAAACCTAACACATCGAATACTGACAAACGCTCAGCCTCTTTAAGGGTGCGGACTTTATTATTTAATAACTCTGACAAGATTAAAAGTAGCAAAGGAATAAGCAAACCAAAAGCGAGATATGACATTGTATTTTTACGCTTCTCCTTACTATTCATTGCGTACGTCGTGCGCGCGCGATCCATGACTTCACTATCAGGTGTATTACCTGCTTTTTGGATTTCGGACTCAGCACGTTTTTGAAGGAAGAAAGTGTAATAATTATCATCAATACGATAATTACGTTCAATAGCTACCATTTGTAACTCCTTTTCTGGCAATGAACGAATCTCACGCTCAACCTCTTTCATTCGAACTGCTAAATCCTTCTTCTCTATATCTAAAGAAGCGGTCATGGATTGCACAATCTCAGCAATCGCAGACTTTACATTCTCAATATCGGTAGTAAATTTAGCATAGAAAACATTCTTCTCACTTAGTTCTCCACGTTGAATTTGCAAATCGTTGAGTTGTTGTACCAATTGCATGAGCATTGGTTCGTTCAAACCCAATGTAGAAGGAGCTATTACAGCACCTTGCTCAATTTTCTGGTCTAGATAGTTAGACAAGTAATTCAAATATGTTTCTTTTAAGCGCAAAGCCATTTGTTGTTGGTCATACTGACTAGCTTTAGACATCAAACCTCCCGCATAAGAATTGACGTCAACAAACTTATTCTCCTGTCGGAAATTAGTCATCGCACCCTCACTCTTGGTAAGGCTCTTTTGCAAGACCTCTAACTGCTCGTTGATAAAAGCAATTGATTTCTCAGCAACCATGTTCTTGCGTTCAACATTTTGCAATAGATAAATATCGCACAATTTGTCAATAAACTCGCGATCGCGCTCTGGAGTTTCACTAATCAATTGAATACCTAACACTGTACTGCGCTCAGTTACAAAGTTCAATTGCAAACGACTAGAAAATTCATCCGTTAGACTCTCGCGTGAACGGAATCGGAAATAAACATGTTGACCAGGACGCATCATTAGATTGGTGGGCCAAATGCGTGCTGTAAACAACGAAGTCGTTATTTCTTCACCATAATGAGTTACATAATTAAATGGATAATCCTCATTAAGGGTTGTAATTAACAACGAACCATCATCTTGAACATCACATCTAAAAAGATGTTGATATGCCATAGGGTCCACCTGAGTATATTCCACAGAAATAGGACTATTGCGATAAATATTACGCGTCTTAAATCGTCCTTTCGTAATATACTCCACATTCATAAATGGCAAGGAGTCTACTGTACGGGCGATAAGATCATAACTACCAATGATGATAAGTTGGTTATTGACATTCGTATAACCAGCTCCCACACCAAAACCTTGCATAATTGAAGCAGAACCATAGCCACTACCTCCAGACTCTTTGATAATCATCGTACCCGTAGTCAGATAACGTTCAATGACACGCTTGTTCTTCAAATATGCCAATGAAAATGCTATAATTGCGGCAATTACAAATAAATACCAATGATGTAGGATACGAATAACCCACTCCATTAAATCAAAGTTAGAATTTTCTTCTTCTACTGGCATCATGCCATTTTGCAGAATTTCTTCTTGTGCCATAAAAGTTTTATATTTAAACTATTAATTTTAAAATCCAATACCTGGAATATAATTTAATACCGTTATCAATAATGATACAGAACTTGTAATCAAAGCTAAGAAACCACTATAACTAGACTGTTTATAGAAACTACCACTATCACGACTCACGTAAATCAAGTCATTAGGATAGACATAATAGTACTTAGAATCAATGATAGAATTGGTACGAATGTCAAACTCCAAAACTTCAGGCTCTTCATTTCCTCTCGGACGAATAATACGTACATGACGACGGTCACCCGAATTCATCAAGTCTCCAGTCATCGCTAATGCCTGAAAAATAGTCATTCTCTCCTTATATATAGTATATGTACCTGAATTGGCGTCACCTAATACAGTAAATTTCTTGTTATAGAGCGCTAGTTTGACATCTGCGTCTGGAATAATCTCACGAAAAGCGACCTTCAACGTATCTTGTGCTTCTAATTCGGTCAAACCGACTAATTTAACAGGTGGCAAGAACGGAATATCTACCGTACCATCAGAATAAATACGGTACGAATTCGCATCCTGTCCAGAGCTATTGTTGTTCGCAGATAATGTCTTCGCAATGGTCTCGTCCATCGTTACAACACGATAAATAATCTCGTCGTTCACTTGCAAACGATATGGCTCATAAGCAGCAGAATCGTATTGAGGCAAGTCATCACGCTCTTGCAATAGTCCTACTTGTCGATAACCATAGCAGCTACTTAACATTCCTAACGCCAAGACGGCTATTATATGCATCAAAATCTTTCTCATTTTATTCTCCCCCATTATTTGTTTGCAGTTTCTATTCTATTCATAATTCGCACGACCAAACCATAGACAAATCCGCCGAAGGCCAATGTTGTTGCCACTACACTAATTGTAGTAGTCACAGAATTAACGCCAAAGCTTTGTCCTTTGATACGTTGTATGTAAATCACATCGTTAGGTTCTATATAGTAGAATTCGGAATTGATAATATCTTTCGAGCGTACATCAAATACTTTAACTTGCGTTTGTCCCTCAATCTCACGAACGATACGTACCTTGCTACGATCACCAAAATCACCTATATCCCCTGCCATTGCTAAGGCTTCAAAGATAGTCACTTTCTCCTTTGGGATAGTAAAAGTACCACTTCCTCTGTCACTAATTACACTAAAAGAACGACGTACGATATTTACCTCGACAGAAAGCATCTGGTAATCTTGATATCCAGATACATAGGTTGACAACTCACGTTCCAAATCCAACTTGATTTGACGTGTAGTCTTACCACGAACAGGTACACGACCTACCATAGGATAATCTATCGTACCATCATCCAACACAAGATACGTATATAAATCATACGAACCTCCCGAGTTTGCACTCTGACGAATCTGTGAACTATTGATGCCTGTTCCTGTTGGATTAAACATTTTGCTTACACGTTCATCAATTGAATACACATACACATATAGCCGATCACCTACGCGCACTTGATAATCCTCATAAGTCAATGTATCAGCATAAGTAGGAATACCATGTTTACCTGACTCCTGCATGAGATTAACCTTCTTGCTTGTCACACAAGAGGCAAACAATACTGGCAATAAAAATATCAATAATTTCTTCATTCTCATATCCATACTATCTCTTTTCATCCCAACCAAATGGGTGTTCAGACAACGGCAACTTTGCCAAAGGATGATAATCACCCACAAAACCAATAGGAGTTGACTTGCGAATATCACTTACAATCTCAATAGAAGGACGTGCCTCTGAGATACGGAAACCATTACCCGCTAATATTTGTCTATAACTCTCAGTATGCAATTCTGTAAAGCCCTCGCTAAACTCAAATTCCTCGCCATCAATGGACAAAGTACGATATGTTTTCTTCTCTCCTTGTACTGCGTTAGCTGGCAAACAATCCGCATTAATGCTCAAGAAGTAGCGAACACGTGCATGTTCTAACTCTAGATATCCTGCCACACGATCAAAAGACATCACGTGAACGACATTCTGCTTTACTGCACCAAAAATCCATTGCAACATATCATAAAAATGCACACCAATATTTGTAGCGATACCGCCCGCTTTGTGCACATCACCTTTCCATGAACTATAGTACCATTTACCACGACTAGTGATGTAGGTTAAATCCACGTCATAGATTTTATCCTTAGGACCATTTTTTACCTTCTCACGCAATGCAGCAATCTTATCATGCAAGCGCAATTGAAGAATAGTGTACGCCTGACATCCTGTTTCCTGCTCTAGTTCTACGAGATTGTCAATATTGTATGGATTTAAAACGAGTGGCTTTTCACAAATAACATTGCATCCTAAACGCAAACCATAACGAATAAATGCATCATGCGTATAATTTGGAGTACAGATACTCACCCAAGACAAAGGATTGTCCGTTCGCATTTGCTTGGAGCAAAAACGATCAAACTGCTCATTTTCCGTAAAAAAGGAACAATCTGGAAAACTAGCATCCAAACGTCCCACAGAGTCAAATTTATCATACGCAACCATCAAATTATTACCAGTATCGGCAATCGCTTTGATATGACGTGGCGCTATATAACCCGCAGCGCCAATAAGGGCAAAATTTTGCATAAAAATATTCTATTTTTCAATTAGCGCACAAAGGTACTACAAAAAATGCAATTTTGCAAATAATTTACACAAAAAGTTTACTTTTGAGTAAAATAGAGTTCGCTATCCTCATAAGAAAAACCCGTCATGAACCCGTTATGAACCCGTAACCACTCCGTTACCACTCCGAGAAGTTACCGAGAAGATACCAAGAAGATAAACAAAAAAACTACTCTATCAAACTTGATAAAGTAGTTAATAAAACCAACCCAAAAACACGAACTATTCTTCTTTTTCCCAAAGATATTTCATCCACTCTGCCATCTTCTGTTCTTGAGGACTTCCTTGTGCATGCCACAATTTCGTCCCTTGCAATTCATCCGGCATAAATTGCTGCTTAACAAAGTGATTTGGGAAGTCATGAGAGTAGAGATAATCACGTCCGTATCCTAGTTCGTCCATGAGTTGAGTTGGAGCATTTCTCAAGTGCAAGGGAACAGGCTGATTGCCCGTCTTTTCCACCAACTCAAGCGCTTGATTAATAGCCAAATATGCCGAGTTTGACTTCTGCGAAGTAGCCAAATAAACCGTAGCCATTGCTAGTGGAATACGACCCTCTGGCCAACCTATTTTTTGAAGTGTATCAAAGCATGCATTCGCCACCAACATTGCATTAGGATTGGCTAATCCAATATCCTCGCTAGCGGATATGACTAGACGTCTAGCAATAAACTTAGGATCTTCTCCCGCAGCTATCATTCTAGCTAGCCAATATAAAGCAGCATCGGGATCGCTCCCTCGGATGGATTTAATAAAAGCAGATACAATATCATAGTGCAATTCGCCGTCCTTGTCATAAGCGACAGGGTTCTGTTGCAGCTGTTTTGTTACCGTCTCATTGTCTATCACTCTTACCCCCGAATTAGTAACCAATTCAATGATATTGAGCAATTTACGCGCATCACCCCCCGAGTATCGAAGTATACTCTCCGTTTCTTTTATTTCTACATTCAAACTACGAATATACTCATCCTCCTTCATCACTCGGTTAAGCAAGTGTAATAAGTCATCCTTCGCCAAGGGTTTTAACACATAGACTTGACAACGGCTCAAAAGTGGCGTTATCACTTCAAAAGAAGGATTCTCTGTCGTGGCACCAATCAAAGTAATTGTACCATCTTCTACAGCCCCCAATAAACTGTCCTGTTGAGATTTAGAAAAACGATGTATCTCATCAATAAAAAGCACAGCCCTTCTATCTTCTCCTTCTTGCTGCGCTCCAAACAGTCCATTATTTGCTGCGGCATGGCGTTTGGCCTTATCAATCACATCGCGCACATCCTTGACACCGCTAGTTACAGCTGACAAAGTATAAAAAGGGCGTTCCAACTGACGAGCAATAATACGCGCTAAGGTGGTTTTGCCCACTCCAGGAGGTCCCCATAATATAAAGGAAGACAATGTACCCCTATCCAACATCTGACGAAGGATAGCGCCTTCGCCAACTAAGTGTTGTTGGCCAATATATTCATTTAGCGTCTTTGGACGCAATCGTTCTGCTAATGGTAACATACCCTCTAAACTCTAAACACTAAACTCTAAACACTTCTCATTTTCTCCACCTCAGCGTGATGTTCCTCCGTCGTCAACATGCGTATATGCGTTTCCGTACGCGTGTCCGTATCTTCCTTATATACTAAATAGTGATGTTCGCCTTTGATAGCCACCTGTGGCAAGTGAGTAATACTAATGACTTGACGAGACGCTGCTATTTGCCGCATGATATCACCCATTTGACTAGCAACTGCGCCACTAACACCCGTATCTATCTCATCAAAAACAATTGTTGGTAAACCATTTACAGAAGCCACCAAAGCCTTGATACACAACATCAAACGACTAATCTCACCACCCGACGCTACATCTGCCACACGACGAAGCGATTGATTGAGATTGGCAGCAAACACGAACTGTACATCATCCTTACCTGTAGGCATAAAATCTACAGTCGGTGTAATATGCACCGCCACATTTGCGTGTTTCACTCCCAATCGTTGCATATCAGCAATCAAGTGAGATGCAATAGTTTCCGTTACAGCTTGACGGGTAGAAGTGAGAGTGTTAGCAGTCTGTGATAACACCTCATACGCTTCTTTCACTTCATCTTGTAAGCGAGCTATATCTTCATCATAATTAGCAAGTTGCTGCATTTGCATCCCCAACTCATCACGTAAAGAAATTAGTTCTTCTATCGTCTGCACCCGATGCTTCTTCATCAGAGTTTGCAACAAACTTATTCGCTCTTGTACATTCTCTAATCGCTGTGGATCACGTTCCGTACGATCATATAGACGCTGAATATCGGAAAGGATATCTTTTAATTCTATTTCCAAACTATCCATACGTTCAGCCAACGTCGCATCTGCATCTTCCAAACGTACAGAATGAATTAGCGATAAAGCACCCGTGTCACCATCCAATTGTTGCAAAGCAGCCGCGAGTGATTGTTGTATCTCCTCTGCATGCGAGAGACGATACTCTTCTTCCTCCAATTCCTCTTTTTCTCCTGCACGCAAACCTGCATCCTCTAATTGCTGCCATTGAAATGCTACATAATCCGCATCCGATTGCGCTTTAGCTGCACACTCCTGATATTTCCTCAGTTTTTGGACTGCCTCGTTATACTGCTCATATGCAACGGTATAAGCGTCCTGTTCAAGTTGATTATTAGCGATAGTATCTACTATCTGTATTTGAAACAGATCATCACCAATGAGTAGACTCTCATGTTGAGAATGAATATCAATCAATTGGCGTGCTAATGCCTTTAATTCTGCCTGCGTAACCACCTCGTCATTCACAAATGAGCGTGAACGACCATTCACATTCAACTCACGACGGATAATAATCTCTCCATCTCGTTCGAATGTCGCCTCAATGATACATTTTTCTTCGCCTTCGGTAATTGTTTTCGTGTCGGCTCTAGCACCCATAACAAGATTAAGAGCACCCAGAATAATACTCTTACCAGCACCTGTCTCACCTGTCAACACAGAGAACCCATTTTGGAAATCTATATCCAAATGAGTAATCAGGGCATAATTACGGATATGTAAATGCTTTAGCATTCCTTATTCTTCCTCGTAATATCCTTGTTCTATACCATATTGAAGTTCGCCATCCATAATCAACTGGATTTGCTCACTTGTCAAATTTACTCCTTGCTCTTTCGTTTTTGCCAAAAGGTATTCTAGCTGAGCTGTCTCATCAATCTCTCCTTCGAGATAAGTCACCTCTTCTGCTGACTCTTCTAACAAACCATTTTCCATCAGAAAATCATCCATCAAATCCAACACCAATAACACATCCGTTTGATTCATACCATGACGATCTTGCTCAGGAATAAGCTTCCATATATAATCTAAGAGTTGTTTCTCTTCTGCCTCTAAAAGGCTTAATTCTACATTTGGATTCATATAAAATTTGAAAATTGAATGATTAATTATGAATTATTTTGATTTTCGCTTGCAAAATTACAAAAATATTCTTACCTTTGCAAATTATTTGGTAAAAAACTCAAAAAAAATGAATAATTTTATCCAACGAACTCTTTCTGCCGTAGTGTATGCAGGTACAGTTATCGCCTCTACCCTATTCCATCCAATGTACTTTGGAATCGTATTTATGATCGTTAGTGCATGGGCTATTTATGAGCACCACAAACTCATCCAAACTAGTATCAAATCAGCCTGTTATGCCATCACAGCGGCTGTACTACTATTTGCTACTTTATACTTCTATTTCTCAGGAGATCCCATATTCAAATGGTTGTTATTCCTCTACTTGGCCACTCTTACTGCCGCCGTCATCCGTGAACTTTTCATACCTCAAGACGATCCTATTCGCAGTTGGGGAAACCTTTGTGCAGGTCAGCTCATGATTGCCCTACCTTTTGCTCTCATGAATGGTATCTTAATGGAAAATAAATTTCTCCTTTTAGCACTATTCATTATTATTTGGCTCAACGATAGTGGCGCCTATATTGTAGGTTCGCTTATGGCCAAACGCAAACAAGGTAACCATAAAATGTTTCCACGAGTTAGTCCTGCCAAATCATGGGAAGGATTGATTGGTGGTTTTATTTTTGACATATTGGCAGGTTACATCTTCTACCATATTGGCTGGACGGTCGATTTGACCCTAACCCCTTATCCTTTGCTCAACAGCATCCTCTTTGCGCTAACCATCGGCATTTTTGGCACACTAGGCGACTTAATAGAGAGTTTGTTCAAGCGCACAATTGGTGTAAAAGATTCGGGCAAGTTCCTTCCAGGTCATGGTGGTGTATTAGATCGTTTTGATAGCTTGCTTCTAGCAGTACCCGTCGTATATCTACTGTTTGTTTATTTGTAGAGATGTTCTTCCTCATTCGCACACTTAGTTTTCTTCCGCTACCTATCCTCTATGGTTTGGCAGATTACTTTATATACCCCATTCTTAGGTATATTGTGCGTTATCGACTCAAATTAGTACAAAAAAATATTCGCCTTTCATTCCCCAAAAAAACACCTACAGAACACAAGCAAATCATCCAAGATTTTTACCACCATTTTGCCTCTATACTCGTAGAAATCATCTACGGATATCGCGCTTCCGACGAAGAAATGCGCCAACGCGTTGTGTTTGAGAACATGGAACTTCTCGAAAATCTTGCTCGTAAGAAGCATGGCGTTATCGCTTATTTAGGACATGTATGCAATTGGGAATGGATAGCCGATGTAGGCAAACAATTTAGCGACAAAACTATCGTAGAACACAATGTTTACCGTCGTCAAAAAAACACCCGCGCAGACCATGCAATGCTTGAATTACGCAGCAAGCGTGGAGGTGAATGTGTAGAGAAGAACCAGTTGCTACGCAAACTTGTACAACTTCGTTATGCTGACCATCCATTTGTGATAGGTTTGATAGCCGACCAAAAACCTTCGCCTCAAAACGCACACGTATGGACCACCTTCCTCAACCAAGAAACCGCCTTCTTGGATGGAGGTGAGACTCTTGCTCGCAAGTTTGACCTCGGCGTTGTTTATGCCCGTATCACTTCCCCACAACGAGGATATTATCGTATTCATTTTGAGCTCATTACAGACGATCCAAATAGTATGCCTCAAGATAACATAACCCTCGCCTATGCTCGCTTTTTAGAGCAAAACATTTGCCTACAACCACACGCATGGCTCTGGACACACAATCGTTGGAAATGGGCAAGAGATACCAGAGAAACGCAAATGGAAAAATGAAAGGACAAGAAATACTTGCGTATTTCAAAAAAAAGTTGTACCTTTGCCGAAATTTTTTGAATAATAACATTAAACAATATTGATATGGAATTCAAGTATGCACCTATGTTTCAACTAGGTAAGGATGAAACAGAGTATTATCTTTTGACCAAGGACCACGTATCTGTTGGCGAGTTTGAAGGCAAACCTATGCTTAAGATCGAGGCAGAAGGTCTTACCAAGATGGCTAATGCGGCTTTCTCTGACGTGAGTTTTATGCTCCGCCGCAGCCACAACGAGCAAGTAGCTAAGATTCTCCGCGACCCAGAGGCTAGTGCCAACGACAAGTATGTAGCCCTCACTTTCCTTCGTAATGCAGAAGTATCTTGCAAAGGTCAACTCCCTCTCTGCCAAGATACCGGTACCGCTATTATTCACGGCGAGAAGGGTCAACAAGTATGGACGGGTTACTGCGACGAAGAGGCACTCTCCAAAGGTGTATACCTCACTTATACCGAGCGCAACTTGCGTTATTCACAAAACGCTCCGCTCAATATGTACGACGAAGTGAACACTAAGTGTAACCTCCCTGCTCAGATTGACCTAGAGGCGTGCGAGGGTATGGAGTACCACTTCCTCTGCGTAACCAAGGGTGGTGGTTCTGCAAATAAGACCTACCTATACCAAGAGACCAAAGCACGCATCCAAAACCCAGGTACTCTCATTCCATTCCTTGTAGAAAAGATGAAGAGCCTTGGTACTGCTGCTTGCCCTCCATACCACATCGCGTTTGTGATTGGTGGTACCAGCGCAGAGAAGAACTTGCTCACCGTAAAACTCGCTTCTACTCACTACTACGATACGCTCCCAACTACAGGTGATGAGACAGGTCGTGCTTTCCGCGATGTAGAACTAGAAGAGCAACTACTCCAAGAGGCATACAAGATCGGTCTTGGAGCACAATTCGGTGGCAAATATATGGCACACGACATCCGTGTGATCCGTCTTCCACGCCATGGTGCTAGTTGCCCTATCGGTTTGGGTGTAAGCTGCTCTGCAGACCGCAACATCAAATGTAAGATCAACAAAGACGGTATCTGGATCGAGAAGATGGATAATAACCCTGCTTCCCTCATCCCAGAGGAGCTCCGCCAAGCTGGCGAAGGCGATGCTGTTTGCGTTGATCTCAACCAACCAATGGCGGATGTATGCAAACTGCTCTCTCAATATCCTATCGGCACACGCCTCTCTCTCAACGGAACAATTATCGTAGGTCGTGACATCGCTCACGCTAAGATCAAAGCGCGTTTGGATGCTGGTGAAGGTATGCCTGAGTACCTAAAGAACCACCCTATCTACTATGCAGGACCTGCTAAAACTCCTGCAGGTATGCCTTGCGGTTCTATGGGTCCTACCACCGCTGGCCGTATGGACCCATACGTAGATGAATTCCAAGAGAATGGTGGTAGTTTGATTATGCTCGCTAAGGGCAACCGTACTATCGACGTGACAAATGCTTGCCAAAAGCACGGTGGTTTCTACCTCGGTTCTATTGGTGGTCCTGCTGCGATATTGGCGCAAGAGAACATCAAGTCAATTGAGTGTGTTGAGTATCCTGAATTGGGAATGGAGGCAATCTGGAAAATTGAAGTAGAGAATTTCCCTGCATTTATCCTCGTAGACGACAAGGGTAACGACTTCTTCAAGCAACTCAAACCCTGCGAAGGATGTACTATTCTTAAGTAAGACATATGTCTGAAGAAAACAAAAAAATAAGTTTTTGGGCACAATTGCGGAACAAGTACCGCATTAGTATCATCAACGAAGAAACATGGGCAGAACGAGGGCATCTCCATCTTAGTGGATGGGGTGCCATCGTTATGTTGGGCATCGTATTTGCGCTAGCATTGGTGCTATTTTCGTTGGTTATACTCTATACTCCTATTCGTAATTATTTACCCGGATACTCCGAGAATATTCGCCATCAGTTAATGGAAGAGTCTGCTCGAGTTGATTCATTGGGTACTAGTTTGGAATTACAACGACAGTACCTAAATATCATCTCACAAGTAGTAGCAGGTGAAGTATCTACTGACACGATAGCAAGCATGGATTCTATGCAGATTATTATGCGCGAAGAACTATTGCAGGCTAAGAGTGAAGCCACAGCAGAGTTTATTGCACAATACGAAGCGAAAGAGAAAGATAACCTACAATTATTTGAAGCTGTGCAAGCACCTCACACTACCCATCTATCTGATTTCTTTCCTCCGCTACACGGCAAAGTTACTGAAACCTTTTCGGACACTAGTCATGGAATTGTTATCACCAGTTACGGCAACAAGAATGCTTCTGCCACTCTAGATGGCACAATTATTCTTTGCCAATACAACATCAATAATACTTACACGATAATCATCCAACACACACAATTCGTATCCATCTATAAGGGGATAAAGCAACCACTAAAAGCCGTAGGTGACCATGTGAGAGCTGGAGAAGTGATAGGACTGCTAGAGGGTCTGACATTGGGATTTGAGTTATGGAAAAATGGACATGCCGTCAATCCCGAAGAATATGTGATGTTTTAGAATTGAATATGAGAGTAAAAGAAACAATATGTTTATTGTGGGCTGCAATCATAGTATGCAGTATGTCTTCATGTAGTATTTCTGCTCGCGTGAAGCGCGCTGATAAGAGATACAACATCGGAGAATACTATGCAGCTGCCGACATGTATAAACAAGTCTATAAACAAGTCAAGAGCAAAGACAAAAAAACGCGTGCACATGTCGCATTCAATCAAGCAGAGTGTTATCGTATATTGAATAATAGCAAAGCCATTAGCGCATATAAAAATGCTATTCGCTACCATTATCACGATTCTATCGTTTATTTACATTATGCGCAAGTTCTGCAATACCAAGGCAAGTACAAAGATGCCATCAAACAATATGACATCTATCTAGAACAGCACCCTAGCGACTACGTTGCACAAGCGGGCAAATATGCTTGTATCAAAGTTGAAGAGTGGAAGCAACAGCACTCGCGCTATAAGATCGCACCTGCTAAAGAGTTCAATGCCAAACGATCCTCTAACTTCGCTCCTGCGTTTATCACATCTGATGGCGATGCATTAATTTTCACATCCAATCGCCAAGAGCAGCAATCCTCAACCAAAAAGAAAGTACGCAACTCATCCGTTACGGGTATGCCTACCTTTAATCTCTATTCCGCCCGTAAGAACGCTGCTGGAAAATGGGAAGAAATAGAACTCTGCGAAGGACTATATTCAGAAACAGAAGGCGAGGAAGACGGGACAACTCAAAAACAAACCACTACCGCTGAACTCGGCGTATGCTGTTTCGGAGAGGAGGGACGAATCATGTATTTTACTTACTCCAAACCTATCAACGGACAAGATATAGGAGCCAAGATATACACTTCTCAACGAGCTAGTGGCGAGTGGAGTGAAGCACAAGAACTTAAATTATTCAGCGACAGTAGCATTACTGTAGGACACCCTTCGCTGTGTGCAACGGGTGACACACTCTATTTTGTGAGCGACGCCCCTGGGGGATATGGAGGTAAAGATATTTATATGGCTCTCAACAATGGAGGCGCATGGGATGATATTCGCAATCTAGGTCCTAGCATCAACACTTCAGATGATGAGTTATTTCCATACATTCGCCACGATGGAAGATTGTATTTCTCATCCAAAGGTCATCCTGGTTATGGCGGATTAGATTTATTCTATGCTATACCTGAAGACACTATCTGGAATGTTTTTAACATGGGTGCTCCATTTAACTCTACAGGTGATGATTTTGGTATTACCTTTGCGGGAAAGAGCGAAGACGGATTCTTCTCATCCAACAGAGGACAAAAGAAAGGATATGACCTCATTTACTCATTTGTATTACCACAAATGGAAATTACTATTGAAGGAAAAGTCCTCAATAGTGACGGAGAACATCTATCAGATGCCACATTACGATTGATCGGCAATGATGGAACAAACGTCAAAACACAAATTCGTCGAGATGGTACTTACCGTTTGAAACTCAACAAGGACACCCACTATGCCATGCTAGCCACCGCACGCGGATTCCTTAATCAAAAGCATGTATTCACAACAGAAGGGCTCAAAGACAGCTATACCTACGACCAGGACTTCACACTCGCGCCTATCTCCAAACCCGTGAAAATGGACAATATTTTCTTCAAGTTTGGTAGTTGGGAACTCACACCTGACTCTGAAGCAGGCCTCAAAGCATTGGTAAAATTGCTCAACGACAATCCAAACATAACTATCGAGCTCGCAGCACATACGGACCTTGTAGGCAACAACGCTGCTAACCAAGAACTCTCGCTCAAACGTGCACAGTCTGTTGTTGATTATTTGATTAAGAACGGCATTGAGAAAGAACGCCTCACAGCGATTGGCTACGGCGAAGAAAAACCAGTAGTCGTGGACGATAATCTGCACAAACAATATCCATACTTGCCTAAGGAGCAAGTGCTAGACGAAGCATTTATCTCCACCCTATCTGCGGATAAACAAGAAGTATGCAACTCGCTCAACCGTCGTACCGAGTTCCGCGTACTCAAAACCACATATAACTTGTACTAACTCATCACTCATACTTCATAGTATATAACAAAATGAAACAATATCTCGAACTCTGCCAACGAGTACTCAACGAAGGTACTCTCAAGCAAGACCGCACAGGTACCGGTACCAAGTCGGTTTTTGGTCATCAAATGCGTTTTAATCTTGAGGAAGGTTTTCCTCTCTTGACCACCAAGAAACTCCACCTCAAGTCCATTATCTACGAACTACTATGGTTCCTCCGTGGTGATACCAATGTCAAGTATCTCCAAGAGCATGGCGTACGTATTTGGAACGAATGGGCAGACGAGAATGGTGAACTAGGTCCTGTCTATGGCCATCAATGGCGTTCATGGCCTGACTACCAAGGTGGCCATATTGACCAGATCAAACTGCTTGTAGAGCAGATCAAGAATAACCCAGACTCACGCCGTCATATCGTGAGTGCATGGAATGTGGCAGAGGTCAATAATATGGCTCTTCCTCCATGCCACACGCTGTTTCAGTTCTATGTAGCAGACGGACGCCTCTCTTTGCAGCTCTACCAACGCTCAGCGGATATTTTCCTTGGTGTGCCATTCAACATTGCCTCATATGCACTTCTACTGATGATGATGGCGCAAGTTACAGGCTTAAAAGCGGGAGATTTTGTACACACATTTGGTGACGCCCATATCTATACCAATCACTTTGAGCAAGTGCAACTCCAACTCACACGCAACACGCGCGCGTTACCTAAAATGATTATTAACCCAGAGGTAAAAGACTTGTTCGATTTCAAGTTCGAAGACTTTACCCTCGTGGACTATGATCCACATCCACATATCCCTGGCGTAGTAGCCGTTTAAAGCCCCGCCTTCCATACACCGATAAGCCATCTCCACTTTGTCTTTTACGGGTTCATAACGGGTTCATACTGATACAACACAATATCTATACAAGACTTTTATGCTATCTATCATCGTTGCTATATCCGAAAATAATGCCATTGGCAAGGCGGGTGATTTGTTGTGTTACTTGCCTGATGACCTCAAGCATTTCAAGGCACTCACTATGGGTGCTACGGTTGTCATGGGCAAGAAAACTTTCTTCTCCCTTCCCCGTCGTCCTTTGCCTAATCGCAGAAATATCGTGCTAACTCGTGATGAGAGTTTCCAATATGAGAACACCGAGGTAGCCCACTCTATCGAGGAGTTGCAAAAGATGCTCACAGCCGATGAGAAAGTGTTTATTATCGGCGGAGGCGAAGTCTATCGCCAGTTCATGCCATTGGTTGATGAGTTGCAGATCACGCACATACACCACAATTGGGATGATGCCGACACTTTCTTCCCAGAGATTGACCCTACTATTTGGCATTGCCTCAACGAAGAAAAACACCCCGCAGACGAAAAGCACAACTATGCTTTTACGTTCGCTACGTATAAGAAGAGAGGTTAGAGGCTAGGAATACACAAAGAAGGCACGCAAATTTGCGTGCCTTCTTCATATCTCGCCTATAGCTTTTCGCCTATTAGCCTATAGCCTTTTGCCTAACACATTGTACTCAACGCCCTCTTTGATGATGAGGAGTTGGTTATCCTTAACCACCTTGCGAGTATTGTTGTTCTCAACCTTGGTATTCTCTAGAGCGGTAGCAGGCGAAGCGTTATAAGTCACATTGACAGGCACACCGTATGAGTTAGTTGCCGCTGCGGTAATCTTAATGTAACCATCGTTATTTTCTACGGTTACAGTACCAGCAACCATGTACCAAACCTTCTCTACACCGAAATATCCGTCAGCACTTACTCCACCTTCGGCATAGAAACTACCCAATGGACCCCATTCTGCGTCATACATACCGGACATCACTGTACCTACCTCATAGGTATCTGCAATAGGATATACACCAGCAGGGACATTAATCTCGTCATCCGCAGCCTCAACCATGAAGGTCAAAGTGGTCATATGGGTACCGTCAGCTGCGATCATATCCACATACAACTCGCCCCAATCTGGGATAAAGTCAAGGGTGTAATATACATTATCCTCTTTGGTGTAAACTACGTTCACATCGCCCTCTTTCTCGTCGTATGGAAGACCGGTATCAACGCCCTTGAGTTGGTATTCGCTCACGATATGTACAGGTACGTCGTATGAGTTAACGGCGTTCACCTCTACTTTCATCTTATCGCCCACTACGCTTACCTCCACGGTACCGCCTACGAGGAAGTACAATGGCGCTTGCAAGCCTGCACCATCCTCTGTATATAAGCCATAGAATGATGGAGACACTTTGTTACCGGTTACACCAGTACTTGCCAATACGGTGAAGTAGTCTTGTGTATCGTCGATGGTGTAGGTACCTGGTTGGATTGGGCTAACGCCATCCACTTCCTCTGGGAAGAAGTACAATGCAAACACATCTGACATATCTGCTGCACTAACCTCGTAGTAGATGGTGCCGTCGTAGTTCTCGATGATCACCTTGTCGTCGGTGGTATATACACGGTCCACAGCGCCTTCGGTAGCATCGTAATCAAGGTGGTTGTTGTACTCAGCAGTCATGGTTACATTATATTGTACTGCATCGTGTGCGATAAGGGTAGCGGTAGCTTGGATCTGACCATCTACGAGTGTCACAGTGAGTGTACATTTATCTACTCCATATGGTACAGCCTCGCCGTTAACGTTCTTGTAAACCACACAACCATCGCTCATGAAGTCGTAGCGACCTTCGCCAAAGCGTGAGAATACACCGTCGTTGATAAATGTACCCTCTACCTCTGTAGTATATGGAGCCAAAGCTACATACAAGGTGTTATCTGTGTTGTAACCTGCTAATTGATAGTAGCCTTTTTTGTCCATATAGTTCTTGAATTCAGCCTCCACGGTACAATCCACTGTAGCAGTAGGAGTTGGTACGCAGTGCCAGAGAGTCACGTCGTAGAGTACTTGGTCATAGCCAATAATCTCGGCCTTGATGAAGGTAGTATCGCCCACTTGGAAGACAGTACCTTGTACATCAGCCATCTCTACGGATACACGGTTAGCATAGTCGCTAAAGAGCATACTGTAGTCCATATCCATCTCCTCCATAGTGAATGTACTGCCCATCTCTACGCCTACGATATCGATACCTGCGTAGTAGTTCTCATCGTTGTTAGCCAACAAGAGGTCGTGGTTGAGGTATGGATAGTATGCTGCATTAGCAGAAGTGTTGAAGTTGATCACAACGGTGTCTGTTGGTTCAGGAATCTCTTTTTTCATTGTGACCTTGTAGAGTTTGTTGTCCACGCAGTATACCTCAAACTCAGCCATCCAGCCGTATTTAGGATCTTCCTTCACATCCACCTTACCATAGAGTCCCTCGGTAAAGTCGTCGGTGAGCTTGTTGGTGATATACATCATGATTACGTCGCCATCGCCTTCGTATGTCCACTCGTTGAGTGCCCAGTCGCCTACACCGGCGTAGATATCCCACTCTTCGGTGGTACCAGTAAAGAAGATCCACTCGTAGGATTCTGCCATACTCTCATCGATAACGAGGTTATTGATAGCTATCTCTACGGTGTCCAACGCTGGAGGGAATGGAGAGAAAGCATATACCTTGTGTTGAACTGTATCTTGGTTGATGAACTCCATATAAACATCATAACCAGCCACGCCCTCGGCATTAGGAGCAAGCTTCACAAGGATATCAGTTGATTGGAGCTCTTGTACCACACCGTCGTAGGTGATTTGTGTGCCAAAGAGGTCAAGATCAATCAAAGAGTATGGACCAGTTGGCCAGTCCGAATATACACTGATGGCAAAATCCATCTTATCGGATTGTCCATTGACGGTAAACATCTCTCCGTCGAAATCAAATGTGACATCAGACAAGGTCGTTTCTACTACATCCTTAGGAGTAAGGATTGAGTGTGTAGCGCGCACGTCGTACACGCGACCGTCGTCGCCCAAGAATACAGCATGGAGCACGTATTGAGAAACGCTAGAAGACACTTCTACTTTTTCTACGGTCAAGGTGATGTCCACATACTCTACATACACTTCCTCGTCCCAATCATTGAGGTACCACATATATGAGTACTCATACTCCATATCCTCGGTGGTGAAGGTACCCTCTACGTCGTCAGCATACCAGTCAAAGCGCATACCGCAAGTACCGTCTCCCACAGCGATATACCAATCACCGTACTCCTCGTAATACTCAGGACCTTGTTGGAAACTGTCAAAACTGTAGTAAACAGTGTCAGCTGCTTGTGCGGCTACTACTTTTTTCATCGAAGGAGTAGCAGGAGCTTGTTTAGCGCGAGTGAAATCGCGTAGGAACTTTTGTGTTTTGGTGGTTTTGGCTGCAGCTTGTTGAAGTGGAGTGTCACTCACTTTGCGTTCAACAGTAGCTGGCAGGTCTTTTTTGCTGACCTTGGTGTCCACCTTGAGGGTCTTGTGTGGTAACGCCATCACTGACAACGCCACAACAGTAGCCATGAAAAGTGTAAAAATTTTCTTCATACAGACTAAAATTAATTGTTAATACTTTTTATAAATATTGTTATTTCTTACTGTAAAACAGACTATTATAGAACAACTATATCAAAAAGACATCAAAATACACGACAAAAGTACTACTTTTTTTGATTTGACCAAATATTTTAACAAAAAGTTACAAAAAATGCATTTTTCCAATATTTTTATCAACAAACTACACACTCCCTATATATATACGCGCGCGTCCTCTCCAAACCTCTAATTCGTTAGAGATTCGTTACTTATTCTGCAACCTTTACTATAGTTTCAAAAAGGACCTCTCCTCATAAGATTATTATGAAAACTATTAACTTTTCATTAAACATTTGCATACTTGCTTTTTTTTCACTACCTTTGCAGCAATTTTTCACACAAACAATATCCACATGCGTAAAATCATTTTCATGGCAACACTTGCACTACTCACCGCAGCGTGTCAAAACAACCAAAAACAGGACAAAACTCCAATCACAAAACCAGAAATCACCATCGAAGGCGGACGACTCACACCCGAAGCACTTTGGGCAATGGGACGTATCAATAGCGTACACCCTGACAAACAATCAGGACGCATCGCCTACACCATAAGCTACTACAGCGTGGAAGAAAACCGTTCCACTTCATGGATCAGAGTATGCCAACACACCTCATCGCCTGATAGCCTCTCGCCTAATAGCCTAAAAACGATAGACGAGTTCGTTGGTCATAGCCCAGCATGGCATAAGGGCCAATTGTGCTATATCAATAAGGACGGACAAGTAGTCATTGGCGATAAGATACTCACTGGCTTTGAGCATGATATAGAAGGATTTTTGCTCTCTCCACAAGGAGACAAAATCATCCTCATTGCACAAGTAAAAACCATCCCTTCTACCGCAGATAAATATCCCGACCTGCCGCTAGCCTCTGGTCGTGTGGTAGATAACCTGATGTATAAGCATTGGGACGAATGGACAGAAACTGCTCCACATCCTTTCCTTTGTGAATTCAAGGAAGGTGTCGCGACTCTGGAATCGGGAAGCAAGAAACTGGAAATATCCAACTCTATCGACCTACTAGAGGGAACGCCTTATGAATCGCCGATGAAACCTTTTGGCGGTACAGAACAATTAGCTTGGAGCCCTGATGGCAAAACTATCGCATATACCTGCCGCAAAAAGAGCGGTCTAGACTATGCCATCTCTACCAATTCTGACATTTACCTATACGACTTCGAAACAGGCACACACACCAACCTCACCGAGGGCAACATGGGCTATGATACCAACCCCAGTTACTCTCCTGACGGACAATGGATAGCATGGCAGTCTATGGAGCGTGATGGATATGAGAGTGATGAGAATCGCCTAATGATCCAGAACCTCCAAACTGGCGAACGTCGTTTCCTCACCCAAGGTATGGAAACCAATGTAGATACTTATTATTGGAAGGACAACAACTCACTCGTATTCAGCGCAGTATGGCACGGATGCTCCATGCTCTACGAAGTAAAAACAACTTCTGAATTTCCTAACTCCTCAACTCTTCAACCCCAAGTATTGACCACAGGTCAACACGACTATGTACCTGGCGGTAATATCGGCGATACCTACTATTGCCTACGCCACTCCATGCGAGAGGCAAATGAAATCTTCGCCTTTACACCCTACACCCTACACTCTACACCTACCCAACTCACCCACGAGAACGACAATATCTACTCACAAATCACCATAGGTACTGTCGTGCCTCGTTGGCAGAAGACCACCGATGGCAAACAAATGCTCACATGGATCATCTATCCCCCTCATTTCGACCCAAGCAAAAAATACCCTACCCTTCTATACTGCGAAGGTGGACCACAATCGCCTGTGAGTCAGTTCTGGAGTTTCCGTTGGAACTTCATGATGATGGCAGCTAACGACTATATCATCGTAGCCCCTAACCGCCGTGGCCTTCCTGGTTTTGGCAACGAATGGAACGAGCAAATTAGTGGCGATTACGGAGGTCAATGTATGAAAGACTACCTCAGCGCTATTGACGAGTTCGTCGCAAGCGAACCATATGTAGACAAAGATCGTCTCGGTTGCGTAGGTGCATCATTTGGTGGCTTCAGCGTATATTGGTTAGCGGGTCATCACAACAAACGCTTCAAAGCCTTCATTGCACACGATGGAATCTTTAACATGGAGATGCAATACCTCGAGACCGAGGAGAAATGGTTTGCTAACTGGGATCTGGGCGGCGCATATTGGGACAAGAGCAACAAGATTGCTCAGCGCACTTTCGCCAACTCACCCCATCTCTTTGTGGACAAATGGGACGCTCCTATCCTTTGCATTCACGGCGAGAAAGACTATCGTATCCTCGCTAACCAAAGTATGGCAGCCTTCGACGCAGCCAAGATGCGAGGAGTGGATGCACAACTGCTCATCTTCCCAGACGAGAACCACTGGGTACTCAAACCACAAAACGGTATCCTCTGGCAACGAACCTTCTTTGCATGGCTCGACAAATATTTGAAATAACAACTAGTTAGACTAGCACGACTAGCCTAACTAGACAGAACAAACACACTATGCTAACAAACAAAACCGCCCTTATCACAGGAGCATCACGCGGAATAGGCAAAGCCATCGCCTTACTCTATGCAGACTATGGTTGCAGCCATATCGTTATCACAGACTTAGTAGAACAAGAACAAGTGGTTCCCCTGCTTGAAGAACTAGAGAGCAAAGGCTCTCAAACCCTTTATATTCAAAGCAATGCAGCTAATTTTGATGCTGCGCACGAGGCAATCAAACAAGCAGTAGATACCTTTGGCAAACTAGATATCCTGGTGTGCAACGCCGGCATCACACGAGACACCCTACTCATGCGCATGGGCGAACAACAATGGGATGATGTAATAGACATCAACCTCAAATCCGTCTTCAACTACTGCCATGCAGCTACCCCATACATGATGCGCCAACGTAGCGGTAGCATCATTGCTATGTCCTCCGTAGTGGGCATCGCAGGCAATGCTGGACAAGCTAACTATGCTGCATCCAAAGCGGGTATCATCGGCCTAATCAAATCACTCAGCAAAGAACTAGGTGCTCGTAATATACGTGCCAATGCCATCGCTCCAGGATTTATCCTCACCGATATGACATTAGCGCTGTCTGAAGAAGTAAGACAAGAAATGGTCAAAATGGTGCCTATGCGCCGTTGTGGCGAGGCCGAAGAAGTAGCTAAAGTGGCTTTATTCCTTGGCTCAGACCTATCGTCCTACGTATCCGGACAAGTGATCTCCGTCAACGGAGCAATGGGATAATGGACGGAACAAAATGCATATAGGACACCCTGCTTATAGGTTATAAGACGCTTCGCTATAGGATATACATACAAAAAAAGAAACTCCCGGAGTTTCTTTTTTTTTGTTGCCAAACTAGGACTCGAACCCAGACAGACAGAACCAGAATCTGTAGTGCTACCATTACACCATTTGGCAAGAAATTTTGCTCTTTCACAAAATCGGATGCAAAGGTAATGCTTTTTCACGAAACCACCAAAAAAAAGAACAAAAAAAAGTTATCTAACTCGTCTTTAAACTTTAAACTTTCAACTTTCAACCCAAAAACTTGCATATATGCAAGATTTTCTGTATCTTTGCAACCTAATTTGAGTTATTACGCCCTAAACAAAAACATTATGGCTTATCGTATAGCATTAATAGGTTATGGCAATATCGGTCGTGCCGCTGAGCAGGCCATCATCGCTGCTCCAGACATGGAACTAGCTGGTATCTATCATCACAATGATTCGTTGGACACTATCCAAGCGGATGCAGTACTACTCTGTACCCCTACTCGTGAGGTGGAGAAGTTTGCTCTCCAACTCCTAGAGAAAGGTATCTGCACCGTGGATTCGTTTGATATTCACAACCAGATCGTGGCCCTACGCAAGAGCTTGGACGCAGCCGCTAATGCGCATCAAGCCGTGAGCGTGGTTTCTGCTGGTTGGGACCCAGGTAGCGACTCTGTGGTACGTGCCCTGCTCCTAGCCATGGCACCACAAGGTATCACCTATACCAATTTTGGACCTGGTCGCTCGATGGGACATACCGTAGCAGCCAAAGCCATTGAGGGCATCAAAAATGCACTCTCCATGACCATTCCACTAGGTACTGGCGTACACCGCCGTATGGTGTATGTAGAACTCGAGGAAGGAGCTTCTGCCGCCGAGGTAGAGAAGCGATTGCTGGCTGATGATTATTTTGCGCACGATGAGACCCATATGATCGTAGTAGATGATGTAGAGGCACTCAATAATGTTGCGCATGGCGTCAATCTCGTCCGCAGCGGCGTGAGTGGCAATACCCACAATCAACGCTTTGAGTTCAATATGACCATCAACAATCCTGCATTGACTGCCCAAGTGATGGTATCTTGCGCTAGAGCAGCTGTTCGTATGCAACAAGCAGGACGATATGGCGCATACACCATGATTGAGTTAGCACCTATTGACTTATTACCTGGTGAGAAAGAACAACTCATCAAACACCTAGTATGATTATGAAACGATTAACTATTATAGATTTTGTAGAAAAATATACCCACGAGTATAGCGAGCTCACCTTCCTTCGCGAGAAAGTAGATGGTGTATGGACCGAAACGAGCTTCTGTGCCACCCGAGAAGAGGCACATAAGATTGGTGCAGGTCTAGTAACATTAGGCCTAAAGAAAGGCGAGAAAGTATCCCTCCTCTCACAAGGACGCAATCTATGGATCACCAGCGAGTTGGGTATCCTCTATGCGGGTGGTGTGAATGTACCATTGAGCATCAAACTCACAGAGTCCACCGACCTGTTGTTCCGTATTCAACACTCTGAGTCACGTTATGTGATCGTAAGCGAGCAACAATTGCCTAAGATCCGCAGCATCATCAAGGATTGCCCATTGGTAGAGAAAGTCATCGTACTTGATCCTATCAATGACTACCAAGACAACGAAATAGCTATCAGCGACATAATCGCTATGGGCGAGGAGTACCTCAAGGAGCATGCAGCGGAATTCCAAACACTATATGAGTCCATTGGTCCAGATGATTATGCCAACATCAGCTATACCTCTGGTACCACAGCAGACCCTAAAGGTATCTTACTTACCCACCGCAATTATACAGCCAATGTGGAACAAGGAGCCAGTGTGATCCATTGTGACAAGGGGGATGTGATGCTTATCATCCTACCACTAGACCACTGTTTTGCCCATGTGGCAGGCTTCTACACCATGATGTCCTACGGCGGAAGTATTGCCACAGTACCTATCGGCAAAACAGCCATAGCCACCCTAAAGAATATCCCTATCGCAATCAAAGAAGTGAGACCAATGCTCATGCTATCCGTTCCTGCCTTGGCACGTAACTTCCGCAAGAGCATCGAGACTAGTATCAAAGCCAAGGGCAAAGTGGTAGAGCGACTCTACGAGTTTGCACTCAACAATGCGATTAAATACAACAAAGAGTACTGGAACCGTGGCGGTTGGCAAGCATGGCGATACCCTTTGGTTAAACTCTTTGATAAGATTATCTTCAAGGCTGTACGTGAAGGCTTCGGTGGCAGAATGAAGTTCTTCGTAGGCGGTGGCGCATTGCTAGACATCGAGTTGCAACGTTATTTCTGCGCAGTAGGCATGCCTATGTTCCAAGGATATGGACTGAGCGAAGCTACGCCAATCATATGTGCCAACTCCATGGGACATGCTATATTCGGTTCGAGCGGACGCATTGTTAGTCCATTAGATCTTAAGATATGCGACGACGAAGGCAATGAAGTGCCACATGGTCAAAAGGGCGAGATCGTGATCAAGGGCGAGAACGTCATGGCTGGTTATTGGAAAAACCCTGAATCAACCACTAAGACTATCATCGATGGTTGGTTGCACACAGGCGATATGGGTTATGTAACCGATAAACATCCTGGCTACTTGTGGGTAGTAGGACGATTCAAGTCGCTACTTATTAGTGCCGATGGCGAGAAATATAGTCCAGAGGGCTATGAGGATAGTCTCACCGATGGTAGCAAATACATCGAGCAAGTAATCCTGCACAACAACCAAGACCCTTACACCATTGTGCTCATCGTCCCTAACAAAGAGGCACTCAAGGAATATGTCAAGGCACAAGCTATCGACCCTACTACGGAAGCAGGCAAGAAAGCGATGTTGCAGAAGATCCAAGACGAAGTGAACGAGTATAAGAATGGCAAGTTTGCGGGGATGTTCCCAGAACAATGGTTGCCTAAAGCGATAGCGGTATTGCCTGAGGCCTTTACGGAGCAAAATCATATGGTCAACTCGACCATGAAGATCGTTCGTGGCAAAGTGGAGGAATACTATGCCGACCGCATTGAGTATGCTTACACCCTAGAAGGCAAAGAACTATTTAACGAGAAGAATATCTCCTCCCTCTAAACACTAAACTCTAAACACTAAACAAAAAAATGCTTGTCATTTTCATCGCCATATCGATCATAGCCATTCTCCTCACCAGGGGTATTAAGCTATCGGAACGTATCACAGAGTTCTCCAAAGGCGCAGGACACAAAAACATGCTCCTTATGGTATGGATCTTTATCCTGGCAGGTGCCTTTGCCTCCAGTGCCAAAGCTATGGGCGCAGTAGAAGCGACGGTTAATCTCACATTGGCTATCCTACCTACCCAGTTCCTCTTGGCAGGACTCTTTATCTCCGCATGTATCGTTTCACTTTGCATGGGCACTAGTGTGGGTACGATCGTGGCGCTTGTTCCTATTGCGGCTACCCTAGCCGATAAGACCGATATGTCTGTGGCGCTGATGACCGCTAGCATTGTCAGTGGTGCGTTCTTTGGTGATAATCTCAGTTTTATCTCGGATACCACCATCGTAGCTACTCAATCGCAAGGGTGCAAGCCTAGTGATAAGTTCCGATACAACTTCTTCCTTGTCTTACCATCGGCGATCATCGTGGCACTCCTATACTTCTTCCTCGGTTCATCTACGAGCGAGGTGATTAGTGCTCCTGTATTATGGTGGAAAATCATCCCTTATGCCGCAGTACTCATTCTTGCCACTAGCGGCATGAACGTAATGGTGGTACTATTGATGGGTATTCTGCTCACAGGTATCGTAGGTATTGCGGACGGCAGTTATAGTTTTATGGAATGGACCGCTAGTCTCACCAATGGTGTGATGGGCATGGGCGAGCTGATACTCATCTCCATGATGGCAGGCGGTATCTTTGCACTCATTACCTACAAGGGCGTCATGGATCGCCTAGTGCAACTCATCACTAGCAAAGTGCGCACACGCAAAGGGGCAGAACTCAGCATATGCGCTACAGTAGCCTTATCCAATGTCATTACCGCCAACAACACCGTGGCTATCCTTAGCGTGGGAGATATCGCCAAGAACATCGCTAAGCGCTTTGATATTGACCCACGTCGCACAGCATCTTTGCTAGATACCACCTCGTGTACCGTACAAGGACTAATCCCTTATGGGGCACAGTTATTGATGGCTAGCGGTATAGCCGGCATATCAGCATTGAGCATCGTACCCTATTTGTACTACCCTATGCTCATTGGTGTAACCGTACTAGCAACCATCCTATTACCAAATAAAAAAAACAAACATTAACTTTTTAATACAATCATTATGAACACAACACCAACTCCCCACATCGGGGCTAAGTATGGCGAAATCGCCGAGACAGTCATCATGGCAGGTGACCCCTTGCGCGCTAAAATGATGGCTGAGAAATATCTGGATAACCCAGTTCAATTCAATAATGTACGAGGCATGCTCGGCTTTACTGGCACACACAACGGCAAACCTGTCAGCGTGATGGGCCACGGTATGGGTATTCCTTCTATTGGCATTTACACCTACGAGTTGTACAACTTCTACGGCGTAAAGAACATCATCCGTGTAGGTAGTTGCGGTAGCATTAACAAGGACTTGAACGTGGGTGACCTTGTCATTGCTATGGGCGCTTGCACCAATAGCAATTACGCTATGCAATATGAGTTACCAGGCACCTATGCTCCTATCGCGGACTTTGATCTCTGCCGCCGTGCGGCTGAGTCTGCTGAGCGTTTTGGCTACAACTACAAAGTGGGCAACGTATTCTCATCCGACACCTTCTATACCGAGAATGCACATAACGACAAATGGATCAACATGGGCGTCTTGGCAGTAGAGATGGAGGCACCCGCCTTGTATATGAACGCTGCTCGTAGCGGCAATAAGGCATTGGTTATCTGCACCGTATCAGACAACATCCTCACTGGCGAAGCCACCACTGCAGAACAACGTCAGAATAGTTTCACCCATATGATGGACGTAGCATTTAGCTTGCTATGAGAAGATTGCTGATCGCATTGGGACTATGGGCTATGGGGCATGGACTGTTAGTAGCCGAGCAATACATAGAACCCATCGTATATGGTGATATGGACCAATGGGTTGTACGTTATATCACTGAGTCCAAGATCCTAGGCGGACAAACCAAAACATTATATACTTTAGGAGTAACAGACACTATCCGTGAGAACGGTGCATACATTGCAGCGAATGACAACCCTTGGGGTTGTAGCGACACCTATGCCAAATGCTTTGGAGTAGAGACAGCCATGAGCGCTTCGGTAGTCCCCGAGCCTCGTGGTTATGGTTATTGTTGCCGCTTACGCAATGTATTGACTGAGCTCAATATCGGTGACATGCACGCCATGGTATCTGGTACGATCTATACGGGGCATGCTATTGAGCCATTGGGATTGCAAGCCAAAAACAAACCCTATACAGCCATTGACTTTGGCACTCCTTTTACTGGACATCCCATAGCTTTGATGCTTGATTACAAAGCTCAGATATCCGAAGTAGATAGTATTACTTCTACGGCGAACAATAAACCCGAAAAAATCGCTGGTCACGATTGTGCCGTAATTTACATCTATCTACAACATCGCTGGGAAGACAAAGAAACAGGCAGAGTTTATGCTCGTCGTGTAGGCACTCTTTATGAGCGCATATGCGAAACCATACCCGAATGGAGAAACAATCACCAACTGCCTATCCGTTGGGGAGACATATCTGATGACCCAGATTTCCAAGAGTTTGAAGGCCTCAATCAAGTGGATATGATGACCCGCAACTCCAAAGGCAAAATGGTTCGCATTGAGGAATTAGGTTGGAGCAAAGACGAACCTACCCATATCATCATGTATATATCCTCTAGCAATGCAGGCGTTTTTCGAGCCTGCGAAGGCAACACCCTTTGGGTGGACAACCTAAGATGGGTATATGAAAAAGAAGAGTAGCCTTCGCTACTCTCTTTTTTTATATACCTACAAATCAATTAACGAATCAAAGTACCACACACATCATATACCTTCCCGTTAGGCATCACAAGGTAGAGTGCCCCATTGATCAACACTTTGTGAGGGCTCATGGGATTGATATGCATATCCTCCACTGCCGTATCATCGTCACAATTAGTTGTAGTATATCTGGCTTTTGCATCCCCAGATTGGCTAAGTTGAATACATGCATTAGAGGTGAAAGTCATATCCTCTGTTTGGTTTGCATTGCCATTCCAGCCAGCACCATTCTTGAAAATAATATTCAGCACATCGGTTTTCTCGCTCACTACATACCACTCGCCCTCTTGGGTGGGATTCACTTCACGACCGTTGCCTCCTGTAGGCCAGACCCAAGCAGTGATGGTATTGGTCCAGTGAGCGGGTACTTTAGCTCTAACTGTAATAACTGTTGGATCGTTTGGCTTTGGATCGTCTGGCGTATCAGGATTTTCAGGTATGTCAGGAATTTCGCCACCCTCGCACAACGCAGTTACTTTTGATGTGCAAGTGATATTATTCTTGTCACTACCCGTGTACATACCGTGATTTGTAAACACAAGGTCTTTTGTTTGAGCGCTTCCATCGTTCCAGATAATCATCCATGTACCATCAATTGCAGGAGCAGAAGCAGGAATATCAAAGCGATATTTACCATTACCCAAAGAGACTGCGGTATTGCCAGGCCAGCCATTGGTTATGGTGCCATTACTATTCCATATATAGCAATTAATCTTCTTGCCAAAATCCGATGATTTGGTAAAGAACACAGTACGTTGATCTGCACTTGTCAAGCATGGCTCAATAGCCTCTTCTGGCTCCTCTGGTAATGTTGGGTCATCTATTAGCTCCTCTTGTGTACCATCCCATTTAGGAGTACTACCACCCGCAGAAGAAGACGGATAGAGATACTTGCCATCTACACCCACCTTACCTGGAGCAGGAGTTTTAGTAGTATTCAACACATATACGCGCATATTTCCTTTGCCCGAGCAAGAAACGCTGAGCGTACCATTGGAAACAGTCTTCTTATCACCAGTCACACAATCTACATACGTACCATTCTCAATACCCGAGAAAGTAGCCCCACCAGAGATACATACCAACGCATACGAGTCGGTCGTTGCATCGGTATAGCGACGCTTGAAAGCGAAAGAGCCCTTGCAACCATCCATCGAATACTGACCTTTACGCAGAGCAGGAACGGCTTGACGAATCAAATTGAGACGTTGCACATGTTTCGCCAATGGGTGGTTCAATGTAGCCGCCATATTACCTGTGGCATTGCTGTAAGTAGCAAAATCAGTCACATTTGCACTACCTTTGATATAACCACCAAAATACGCACGACCTGTATTGATCAACGAAGTATTTGGGCCATTATCAATTACACAACCTTTCTTAAACTGAATCTCCGAACCATAATAGACACAAGGCACACCACGGTGGGTAAACATCAAACTCCAGTTCTCTGCCAAAGTGCTCTCGTCACCCGAGAAACGCTTATCCTCTGGAGCACCGTTAGGCGCATAGTCATGTGAGTCCACATATACCACATTCCATGTCGCATCATTATAGTATTGGTCATTGCCTTTTTGTGCAATATTCCACGCTTCACTTGCCGAACGGAAGTTGTGGTGCATCGTAAAGTCAATCACATTCAGTCCACTCGCTTGGGAGTAATCTGGGGTATGATAACTATTGCCGCTCAAGAAAGCGTTTTGTGAAGTAGGCTTGCTGGCATCCGATGCGGATTGTTGCACAGACTTGTGATTGGTGTGGGTATTACATCCATCTCCTTCCAAAGCCACAATATTATCCCACGAATCAGGATTGCTATCCCATGCATAAGTCTTGTTTTCTTTCCATGTGTAGTACAGTGGCGAGAGGTTAGGCTGCTCACGATACCAAATACTTGTATAACGCGCACATACCTCTGCAAACATATAGAATGGCATATTGCCACGTTTGTTTTTAGCCTCTGCGCTCTCAGCTGCCGCATGAAAAGCAGGAATAAATGTTTGATTGAATGTGAGGCGTGGAATATGTCCACCCGTATCAATACGGAAGCCGTCCACACCCATCTTAATGAACTTAGAGTAGCACTCGATCAAGTAGTTATATACATAAGGATGCTCTGTGTTCAAATCCACGCAGTCGCCCGCAATTTGCATCCACCAGCGTGTAGGATTATCCCAGTTTCCGTGACCATAGTGGTGCCAATAGTTGTGGTTGTCGTTGTTCTTACCTTTGGTATTCTTCATCAGCGACAAACGTTCACCATATTGATCCGACAAAGACGCATAGTTGTCAGGCAACTTACCACCATCTTTTTGGGTATAAGGCACCATACATTCATTAATATCTGATTGGTCTTTGGTCCAATCGCGAGTAAACATCTTGCATAGATTGGCCTCACCAAAGTTACCCGTGTGGTTCAGTACGATATCCAAGATAATCTTCATGCCGCGCTTGTGCGCCTCATCAATCACTTGTTGAAAACCTACACCTTCTGACTCGTAGCGATGATCCACCTTAGAGAAATCGTGTGCATGGTAGCCGTGGTAGTCATAACCTGATGCATTTTCTACAACAGGTGTAATCCAAATAGCCGTAAAACCGAGGGCTTTGATGTAATCCATCTTCTCAATCAGTCCCTTGAAATCACCACGCCAAGCAGGATCACCAGGGTTGTTGCCATCCCAGCAATGCGTATTGTTGCTCGCATCGCCATCATAAAAACGGGTGGTCATCACAAAATAGATAGACTCATCACGAAAGTCAGTACGTGATGGGAATAGTGTTACAGCTTGTGCACATACTGCGGCAATCAGCAGAATGGTAAATAGTACGATTTTTCTCATGCTAAAATTATAGTATCAAATTAGAGTACAAAGGTACTACTTTTTTCTCACTCTTGCAAGTATGTACCATAGGTGATTAGGTATAATATTCTCGCTATCGTTTGCATAATTCTTCCGAGAAGAACACCGAAGCGTGATCATGCCCTTGCGAACGATAACACTACCGCAGATATTGCCTATCTTCAGGAAAGACATCAGAGATTTTTATCACACCATCATCTATGAATTGGCGGATATGTTTAGCTACCGTTTTGAGTGTTATCTTTCGTTTTTTGGCTATATCGTTCAAACGATATCCTTGTTGGAGTAATGAGACCGATAGGAAGGCTGTAGCGGAACTCGTCACGTGTTTCTTACGTTGAGTAGTGTAGATCGTCAAAGATGGCTCTTTGTATTGGTATGTCTTTCGTGCCTCAAAATAGGCCTCTACCGTCACTTTCTGCGCCATCTGTGCTTGCAAATATGCTTTGCGCGATAGCGCAGCATAGATATCCAATATGCTTTGCTTCAACTGTGCCGAGTCCGATTGATTATTACTTCGCAAAGGGCAATCGCTCATTTCCTTCAGCAGTTCGTAGATTTTTGGGGCATAGTATTGACAGGCCGCCTGCAATCGCTCTTGCAGTTTATCCAACTGGTCATTGTACATCAGTTGGCGTATCTGCTGCTGAAAGCGCTCCCCTACTCCATGCAACTCCAGCAAGGGCGTTATCAAGTCTGTCATATACTGATTAGGCGGTATCTGCAACGAGGTCATATTATTAGCCATGCGTTGCAGAGCATAGAGTTGTTCTGCATGTTCCTTGAAATCAAACAACGCACAGAGCAAAGTAGTCAAATACTCTTTTTGTGCAGGTTGAAGATTCTGCTCTATGGTTTGGATGGAGTCTTGATTTTCTGTAAACCGCAACACTTCACGCGCGTTAGTGAGTGCACGTGTGGGTATCGGAGTGAGTAAGGTCAAACCCTCTAGACTACGACAACGAGAGAGAGCCACATACACTTGTCCCGCAGCAAAAGCATCCTCAGCATCTATAATCAGTTGATCAAAAGTCAATCCCTGTGCTTTGTGTATGGTAATCGCCCACGCTAAACGCAAAGGGTAATGCGTAAAGGTTCCTATGATCTCAGTCTGCACTTGATCACTACCCGAATCCGCATTATAGCGGATATTCTCCCACACCTCATTATGCACATTAACCTCTGTCCCATCGTCGCAACGCACATGGATAGCTTGCTTAGAGAGCGATGTGACCACACCAAGTTTACCATTGTAGTAGAGTTTGTCAGTAGAAGAATCATTCTTGATAAACATCACCCGTGCGCCAACTTTGAGCACAAGTTGCTCATCAATGGGATACATTGATTCAGGGAACGTATCGTTTATGGTTGCTTTGTAGGTATATTCCTTACCCTTCAGTGCATCCATCTCACGCTGGTTAATCGCATCCACCTTGCTGTTGTGAGTAGACAGCGTTATCGCCCCTTCTTCATTCCTTAACTCCTTCATTCCTTCACTCCTCACCCTCCCATTGAGCACAGCGAAAGACTGCGGGGTGAGCGCATTATTGCGCACTTCATTAAGGATAGAGAGAAACTCCAAATTAGTTTGGCGATAGACATGCTCAAACTCGATATAGACAGGTTTGAGTTCACGGAAGACACGAGCTTGGAAGAAGTAGAGTCCCTCATAGTAGGGTTGGAGCAATCGCCACTCCTCCTCACGCACTACGGGAGAGAGTTGAAACAAATCGCCTATCACAAGCAATTGTACCCCACCGAAAGGGATAGTAGGACGGTGTTTAAAATGGCGCAGAACAGCATCAATGGTATCTAGCAAATCGGCTCGCACCATACTTACCTCGTCGATAACAAGAAGTTCAAGGTTACGCAGCACACGCTGTTTGTTGGCACGCATCTGCATCTCGGCAAAGAGTTGGCGACGTGCTTCGTCGGTAGGAAGAAAGAGTTGAGGAGGTAATTGAAAAAGCGAGTGAATAGTCACACCTTCCGCATTGATAGCCGCCACCCCCGTGGGAGCGACCACCGCCATCTGCTTGGGACATTCTTGTTTAAGGCGACGCAGGAACGTGGTTTTTCCCGTTCCGGCCTTGCCTGTTAGAAAGATACAGCGATTAGTATGCTGCACATAGTGATATGCTAGTTCTTGGTGCGTCATATTGGATGAATGTGCAAAGGTACGACAAAAAATGCACATACGCAAGCGAAGCGAGCAAATATTCATAAAAATGATAGATTCATCTATCTCATCCATTATCCATCACTCGCTCAAGCTCGCTTGAAAGCGAAGTGTTGGATAGTGGATGACAAGGTGGCAACCGATTTTATGACTATTTGCGAGCGAACTGGAGTATGGGCTGCATTGAGCGTGAAGGAGTGCGACGGAACGCACTCCGAGTGTTGCGCCCGAAGAGTCCCCACTCTGAGGAGTAAGCGCGACACATAGAATGGCGCGACCCTCGCGGTCACGCAACCGTATGGTTATAGGGTAGTGTCGTACAGGGTAGACACGACCGCCTAAGTGCTAGAACGTGCTCTACCCAAGGCAGATGTCCGAAGTACGACTACCATTTACGGGTTCTTGACGGGTTCATACTATACTTTCCCTATATCGACTATGTAGTTACTATGAGATTAGTATATGATAACTATGTGATTCACGACCCTTGCTTATCCCTTTCGTGTAACCCTTACCACTCCGATACCACGTAGAATATTCATTGATTTTTTTTCAAAATATAGCGTGGGTATTTTGGGTAAATAGGGTATTTGGAGTATTTACCATTTACCCTATATACCCTAAAAACCCTAAATACTATCTCTTTGTTTTTCTTCTCCACTCAAACAACCAATCCGTATAACCGATTCGTTTTCTATCAATTATGCAGATTCGCCTTATCACCTAATAACCTCATCCCCTCCATCCTACGGACTTCCTGCGAACACTTTCTCATACCTCCTCAAAAGTCCGCAGAAATTCACCGAAAGACTATTTCTCCCTGAAAATCAATACACAATCTTACTCACTCACTATGTCGGTTTTGTCGTTATTGTCGGTTTGAAACCGTCAAAACCGACATTTCCGACACATGTCGTTTTTATATTTCGCGTGAGGTTTCAGCGGTTTTCCGTATTCACCTTTCAGTTTACACTAAACAGTAGCGAAGCGTTCACTAAACACTAAACTACCAATTACGGGTTCATAACGGGTTCATACATAAAGCATGCGGAAGTTGCTGTATTATAACAACTTCCGCATGGAGGTATTAAAAATCGTGTGCGAAT
>JAZQTO010000097.1:0-2463 GCA_045630805.1 Paludibacteraceae bacterium | reverse complement strand
TGATGATATATCATCGGCATTTGCTATCACAGGTTTGGGGTGTATAGGAGTTGGTGTGGGAACTATGTTACCTTGCATTTTTAGAAGCATCCCCGATCCTGATTTTAATTACACTGATACTCAAAAAACAAATGAGGATTTAATCAAATAAAATTTATTAACAACTTTTAAAACAACAAAATTATGAAAAAGATGACATCTTTTATGGTAATGTTGCTGACAGCAATGGTACCAGTATTATTCAGTTCATGTGGTGATGATGAACCAACTCCAACACCAGAACCAACCCCTTTTGAGGAACTCATTATTGGCGAGTGGGATATGACACGAATGGATTATGATACGGAATATGAAGGTGAAACTGAGGTTGGTTCTGAATACTTCGAAGAAGAGGATTGGATTTGGGAATTTGATGGTAATAAAATCAATATGTATATGGAGGGAGATGATGAGTCATATCGATATGAAATAGAAGATAATAAGTTATATACAGAATACGCAACCTACTATATGGCGCAGTATTTCAAAATAACTACACTCAACAAGAGCAAATTGGTACTTGAACTAACATATCGATATGAGGGCGCAACTGCTAAATATACATTTGTTTTCAAGCGTATATAATAATTCCTCAGTAATAAATTTCACCCTGCAAGTCGTAAGATTTGCGGGGTGAGTTTTTTTATATAGTTATTCTTCTGGAAAACCGCTTAAACCTTCACGCGAAATATAAAAACGACATGTGTCGGAATTGTCGGTTTTGACGGTTTGAAATCGACAAAACGACATTTCCGACAGTTATATAATTAAGAATTACGTATTGATTTTCAGGGAGAAAGGAAGTTGAAATGGATTCCTGAGAACTTTTTGAGGGGACTGAGAATGTGTTCTCAGAGTACGTATAAAATACACGATAACGTATAAATCATGCTCGTTATTCCCGATACCACTCCGTTACCACTCAGAAGGGTTACCGAATCATACCAAAGGGATAAGCAAGGGATATGAATAACATAGTGATCACATAGTTATCGTATAGTAATCACATAGTATGAACCCGTTATGAACCCGTAATTGATAGGTACTATCTTCGATCAGGAAACTCGCCGTATTCTTCGAAGGTGTAGTTCAGGAAGTCGTTGATGGGTTTGCCTGCTTGGCATAGTTCGGTAATCAAGTCCAGGAGATCGGGTGCGCAGACTTGCTCATCCGTTAAGGCAATAGAGAAAGTATATGCTTTGCGCTTTAACCAATCGGCATGCTCGAACTCTGCGGGGAAGCCTTGAGGTACCTTCTTGAGCATTTGGTCGGTATCAAAATCCTGGAAGTACTTATTGGTTAATGGATTGGCAAAGATATCTTCTACTTCGTCATAGTTCGCCAAGATCTCGCGGCGCAAGGCATGTAGCAAATCTTTGTTGGGGCACCACATACCACCCGCAAACATACATTTGCCAGGTTGTAGATGAACATAATAGCCTCCTCGGTCGCTTTTCTTACCACCTTTGATAGCAGGGAAAGCACCAAACCACTCTTTGAATGGGCGTTTGTCGTGCGAGAAGCGCACATCGCGGTAGATACGCCAAATACAATCTTTAGGCATTAAGGCTTTCATCTCGGGATCCATCTCTACCAATCGTTCTAACCATTGCGCCGTGAATTGCTCAAACTGCTTTTGGCAACGCACATACCAATCTTTGTGCTCGTTGAACCATTCACGATTGTTGTTGCAGGATAATTCTGTCAAAAAAGCAAGGATATCTTTCATATAATTATTGGTTACAGTTTTTACACATTTCGAGTGGTTCCCCCTGATAGAGCAACACACGGCGACGCAAGGCGTTGGCTTTGGCGGAATGGTATATTTCCGCTAGTGACTGCTGTGTGATATTGCCGTAGGTATGGCGATGGTCTTTATCATAGCAGCAGGGAAGGATTTCGCCTGAGGTGGTGATTACGCAGCCAGACCAAAGGCGGAGGCATAAAGCGCCGAAGGCGCGGTGTAGAGTGTAGGGTGTAGAGTGTAAAGATGAGGATTTATGAATATACGTGCCATCGGCAGTTTTGCGGTAGCGAGAGTAGCGCTCGTCGGTTGGCATAAGTGGATGACCGTGCTCAAAATTGTAGAGTTGAGCTGTTTTGAAGACCAAATGTGTGGCGCCTAGCGACTTATAGTTCTTTTTGATCCAATCCCACTCGTGCTCGTTGCTGCGGAGGCGAAGGACTTGCAATTCGATACGGATACGACTATGGAATTCGGCTTTGGCATTCGCCAGATGTTGCAATCCCTCAAGTGCCTTGTGCAAACTGCCACCTATGCGATATGCGGCATAAGATTCCTCAGAGAAGCCATCAATAGATACGATGATGCGATTGAGTCCGCTCTTGACAAGCGCTTCAGTTGTACTACGATTGAGTGTCTGGGCATTGGTGGAAACGATGGTATATAGTCCCACTTGGTGT
>JAZQTO010000096.1:0-18222 GCA_045630805.1 Paludibacteraceae bacterium | reverse complement strand
ACACTCTACGACAAGCGGCATCTATCGCTTCGCATGGTAATGCATGCACTATGCGACATTCGCAAGATGCAAGCAGAGCGCCATACTCGCGCCAATATGAAGGGCACGTACTTAGGCAACAAAGAAGCATTCTACGCAACGTATTTCTTGCGTTTGTCGCAGACGCTCAACACCTCTGCCGATAGCATACAATATTGGTATGAGAAACGCTATATGCCACAAATGGTGCATTTAATAGGTAAACACCACCATACAGGCGATTGGGTCATGCCTTTCATTCAGCAATGCCGCAGCCAAGGAATAAAGCTGGTGGTGCTATCCGACTACGGTCATACCGAAGACAAATTGCAAGCATTAGGACTCTCACCTACCCTATTCGATTGGGTGGTCTCTGCGCCAGAGTTAGGCGGACTGAAACCCGCCCCTCAACTACTCCACCAAGTAGCACAACAAATGGGAGTGGCTGTAGAGAAATGCCTCGTTATTGGCGACCGCGAAGATACAGATGGTGCTATGGCACGCGCCACAGGTGCTCAATTTCAACTCATTAAGTATTAATCAATATCTGCATAACACAATGAATATCAAACTCATCAAAGCGTGCAAAGAGCTTAACATCGGTATATCTACCGCCATAGAATACTGCCGTAGAAAAGGCATTCATATCAGTTCTGATCCTAACACACGAATTGACGACGACACATTCCAACTGCTGGCGAAGCGATTTAATTCCGACATGGAAATGAAATTGGAGGCAGAACTGCTGGCACAAGAACATCAAGATGTTCATATCCAGTCATTGGCTATCGACGAACCTCAATCAACGATGCCAACACCAACTACTGACACAGCTCCTAATGTGGACAACCTGCTATTCAAAACCTACCTCAATGATTTGGATAACGATAGTTCTATACATGGAGAAACTTCAATGGGCATCAACCACAAAAAACAATTAGTAATCATTTATGATTACATTCACGACGAACCTCATTATACGAGCGAAAAAACTATAGCTATCATGGATGAAGAGGATACTCGTGCATTGGCTCAAGAGTTAAAAGTGGAGCTCGCTTCATTAACCGATGAATTAGCAGAGAAATTCAGATCACACCAATTTTATTGTTCGCCAGACGAGGCGCACTATATCTTTTCCGAAGTCCTCAACTATATTCATAGTGTAGGACTACGATTTCATCTGCATTAGGGAAGTCCTATAAATATCTGCCAAAATGGCAGTTGCCAATGTTTGGCATAGAGTTTGTAAGAAGAAAGGCGTAAATAAATAACAACAAATCATATGAGTAAGATTCAACCATTAGCAGACCGTGTGTTGGTGAAACCAATGGCTGCAGAAGAGAAAACTATCGGCGGCATCATCATTCCCGATAGCGCAAAAGAAAAACCACTCCGTGGTGAGGTCATCGCAGTAGGCGAAGGCACAAAAGATGAAAAAATGTTGCTCGCAGAGGGTGACACAGTATTGTATGGCAAATACGCAGGCACCGAATTGGACTATGAAGGAGAGAAATACCTTATCATGCGCCAAAGCGATGTACTTGCAATTCTTAAATAAACCCATAAACTTTTAGAATACAACTATGGCTAAAAATATCAGTTATAATATTGAGGCGCGTGATGCCCTCAAACGTGGCGTGGATCAATTGGCAAACGCAGTGAAAGTGACCCTCGGTCCTAAAGGTCGTAATGTAATCATTGACAAGAAGTTTGGTGCTCCACATATCACCAAAGATGGTGTGAGCGTTGCCAAAGAAATAGAGTTGGCAGATGCAGCAGAAAACCTCGGCGCACAACTTGTGAAAGAGGTAGCTAGCAAGACTGGCGATCAAGCAGGCGACGGTACCACTACCGCTACTGTGCTCACCCAAGCTATCGTGGGTGTGGGTCTCAAAAACGTAACCGCAGGCGCTAACCCTATGGATCTCAAGCGTGGTATGGACAAAGCTGTGAGCGCGATTGTGGCGCACATCAAAGAGCAAAGCGAAGAGGTCGGCAACGATTTTGACAAGATCGAGCAAGTGGCTACTATCTCTGCGAACAACGATGCGACCATCGGTAAACTCATCGCTGATGCGATGCGTATGGTGAGCAAAGATGGTGTGATCACCATTGGCGAAGCTAAAGGTATGGACACCACCATCGATGTGGTACAAGGTATGCAGTTCGACCGTGGCTATATCAGTCCATACTTCGTAACCAATACCGAGACTATGGAAGTGGAGATGGATCGTCCATACATCTTGCTCTATGATAAGAAGATCAGCAACTTGAAGGAGTTGTTGCCTGTATTGGAGCCAGCGGTACAAAGCGGCCGTCCATTGCTCGTAATCGCAGAGGATGTGGATAGCGAGGCATTGACTACCTTGGTGGTAAACCGTCTCCGTGCGCAACTCAAGATCTGCGCTGTGAAGGCTCCTGGCTTTGGCGATCGTCGCAAAGAGATGTTGGAGGATATCGCTATCCTTACAGGCGGTACCGTGATTAGCGAAGAGAAGGGGATCAAGCTAGAGACTGCAACTATCGATATGCTCGGTACAGCAGAGAATATCGTAGTGAACAAAGATAACACCACCATTGTGAATGGCGCAGGCGACAAAGAGGCTATTGCTGCTCGCGTGGGACAAATCAAAGCTCAGATCGCTGCTACTAAATCTACCTATGACAAGGAAAAACTTCAAGAGCGTTTGGCTAAACTCGCAGGCGGTGTAGCTCAACTGAATGTGGGCGCTGCTTCTGAGGTAGAGATGAAGGAGAAGAAAGACCGTGTGGATGACGCATTGAGCGCAACTCGTGCTGCGATCGAAGAAGGTATCGTAGCTGGCGGTGGCGTAGCTTATATTCGTGCACAAGAGGCGCTTGAAGGTCTCAAAGGCGAGAACGACGATGAGCAAACAGGTATTGAGATCATCCGTCGCGCAGTAGAGGAGCCACTTCGCCAAATCGTTGCCAACGCAGGCAAAGAGGGTGCTGTGGTAGTGGATAAGGTGCGCCAAGGCGCTGCAGACTTCGGTTACAATGCACGCAAAGATATCTATGAGAACCTCAAAGAGGCTGGAGTAGTAGATCCAGCTAAGGTAACCCGCGTAGCACTAGAGAATGCTGCTAGTATTGCTGGTATGTTCCTCACTACTGAGTGTGTGATCACCGACATTAAGGAGGAGCATCCTATGCCAGCTGCTATGCCTGGCGGTGGCATGGGCGGCATGATGTAATTTTGTATTTCTATTGGCATCTTGCAGATTGCTTGTCGGTCATTATGCCCGCATAACTCCCTCCAAGCGCACTGCAATCTACTCAATATAAATAGCAAAATAAAGTTATTAATATATATAAGGTACGCGCGTATGAGAAAACTCGTACGCGTGTTATTTTATAGATAATTGATGTTTTTTGATAAAAAAATGCAAAAATATTTGGTCATATGAAAAAAAAGTAGTAACTTTGCACGATTTTTCGTGTATAGTAGGGTGAAGTGGACATATGAGAAGAGCGAAAAAATGGGGATAAAATGGGCTAACTACTTAGAAATAAACTAAATATAAAAATACAATGTCAAAGATTTGTCAAATTACAGGCAAGAAAGCCATGGGTGGATGCAATGTGTCTCACTCAAAACGTCACACAAAAAGGACGTTTGATGTGAACCTCTTCCACAAGAAGTTCTACTGGGTAGAACAAGACACCTGGATCATGCTGAACGTGAGTGCAGCTGGTCTGAGAACTATTAACAAAATCGGATTGGATGCTGCGTTGAAACGCGCTTCTGAGAAAGGTTACATCTAAACAAAGGAGGATTCGTTATGGCAAAGAAAAGTAAAGAAGCACGTATCCAAGTAATCTTGGAGTGCACAGAGCACAAGGCCAGCGGTATGCCAGGTACATCACGTTACATCACTACCAAAAACCGCAAGAATACTCCTGAGCGTTTGGAATTGAAAAAGTACAACCCAATTCTCAAGAAGTACACTATCCACAAAGAAATTAAGTAATTAACCCCTAATTAAGAAAGGCTTAGAACTATGGCAAAGAAAGCGGTCGCTACACTTCACACTGGTAACGCAGGTCGTAACCATACAAAGTGTATCAAGATGGTTAAGAGCCCTAAAACGGGTGCTTACATCTTCCAAGAGGAAATTGTTGAGAACGAGAAAGTTGCTGCTTACTTCAAGTAAGAATCGCAATAGAAACATTAAAAAAAAAGCATACTAAATTTGGTGGTATGCTTTTTTTTTGTTACCTTTGCAGACGAATTTGGGGAATATCGATTAAATGCTTAGACGATTAAACGATGGGGAAGATATTAATTATTAATTATTAACTATTAACTAGCATGCTAGGAATTATTATTAATCCCAAGTCTGGTAAGAAGGCTTTTCGTGCACAACGATTATATTTGTGGAAACTGCTCAAGGCGAGACATGAGCCGTTTGTGTATCGTGTTACGAAATATGCGAATCACGCTATAGAACTGGCTCGTGAATTGGTCGAGGAAAAAGGTTGTACCAAAATACTTATTTTGGGTGGTGATGGTACACTGAGTGAGGTGATCAATGGCATTATGCGTGCAGAACTCACACCTGAGCAACGAGCAAATATCAAGTTTGGACTTATGCCACGTGGTACAGGCAATGACTTTGCTCGTCACTGGGGATTGACCAAAGACTTCAAACGATCGCTTGATATTTTCTTTCAAGGTCATAGCAAACCAATAGATGTGGGCTGTGTTACGTATTGGAGAAATAATATACCTCATCATCGCTATTTTATCAATTCGCTCGGATTTGGTATCGAACCTATGGTTTGTAGGGGGGCTGAGAGATTGAAGTATTATATTGGTAGTCACCATGTTAATTATTTCTTTGCGCTAGTAGGGTCACTCTTGAAATATAAGAATCCGCATTTGCGTTTGGATGTAGATGGTAAGACTGTGGTGGAAGGTAAGATGTTTGTTACTAGCATAGCCAACGGCTCGTATGTGGGCGGGGGTATGAAACTTAATCCTGATGCTGATCCTTGTGATGGTGTGTTGCATGCAATGTTTTTGACACCTCCATCCTTCAAAGAGATTTGTCAAGCGGTTCCTCGTTTGTTTGATGGTCGCTTGCATGAATTGCCATTTATTCACCCTGTTGTAGCGGATAATCTGCTGATGCATACCAAAAAACACCAATCATTTGAGGCTGATGGCATAGTGATGGACGTTAGTGGTCCATGTCAGGTCAATTGTATGAAAGGGGCGTTGCAGATGATTGTGCCAGAGTTAGCGTAGCTAACGGGACGGCGCGAAGCGCCTATGGGACGCCTCGTTGAGGCTATAGGACGCTGCGCTATGGGACGCTTCGCTATAGGACGCGCCGATGGCGCTATAGGTTATAGGTTATAGGCAATAGGTTAAAGGGTAGAGGCGAAGGATTCGGCTTCGGAGAGTTGGTTGATCTTACCAACATCCATCATACGGTAATTCTCAGGGATGTATGCTCTGAGAATTTCTTTTTCGGCAATACTCAAGTATAGGTCAATCAACGAGAATTTCTCTCCTTTTTGTTTTACCACCTCATCCATGCAATCGAAAATACGTGGATTGAGGACTTGCATACCAGAGAAAGCCAACGGGCGCAAAGCGCCTAGGTTATTGGACGCTTCGCTATTGGGTAATGGTGCATGGGCTATCGGACCACGGACTTCGCCTGTGGCGATGTTGGTCCAGCCACAGAGGCGGTTTTCTTCGTTGAAAAGCAAGTAGCGTTGTGTTTCTCTTTCGCTGACAACCACCACACCCATTTCGTTCGGATTGTACGCCTGGAGCAGGGTGGGAATGTCAATATTGGATAAAATATCCACATTACAGATGAGTATTCCCTCTTCTGAACTTCTAAACTCCTGAACTTCTGAACCTAACAATGCCTCTGCTTTGCGCAAGCCTCCTCCTGTCTCGAGCAGCATATCGCGCTCGTCACTAACCTGAATGTTGCAGCCGAAGTTATCATTATCTTTTAGATAATTGATAATCATGTCGGGGAAGTGGTGAATATTTACCACGATATCTCTAATGCCTGCTGCTTTGAGTTTCTCAATTTGCCATTGCAATAGGGTTTTGCCTGCTAATGGAACTAGCGCTTTAGGGAGTGTGTCGGTTAGCGGTTTGAGGCGTGTGCCCAGACCTGCCGCAAAGATCATTGCTTTCATGTTGGGAGTGTGATTTAGCTTTGTAGTGCGTTAAATATGGTACAAAAGTACAATAAATTTATGAAATGTGCAAAAAAATGCGATTTTTTCTCGAAAAATTTGGTCAGTTCAAAAAAAAGCAGTACCTTTGCACTCGGTTTCTGAACGAAGCATGTCTTCCTAGCTCAGTTGGTAGAGCAACTGACTCTTAATCAGTGGGTCCAGGGTTCGAGTCCCTGGGAGGACACTAGGACATCCAATCGGATGTCCTTTTTTTGTGTATTGTCGTTTCTTGATTTTTTGTTGTGAAAAAAAATATACAAATAATTTGTATATTTGATAAAAAAATCGTACCTTTGTAGCCTATTTTATAATGGGTAACTATGGCGCAATCATTAAGTCAATTATTTTTTGAGGCAACCGGCAAGAAAGCGGGTGAGCAAGTAGCATTGACCGCATCGGGTAGTAATCGTCGATATTATCGTATCGTTAGTGAGGATGGGGAAGATTCTCTCATAGGTGTACAGGGTACGTCAAGGGATGAGAATCATGCATTTTTGTATATGGCAGAGCAGTTCTTGGCGAAAGGATTGAATGTGCCTAAGGTGCTTGCTGTGAGCGATGATGAGATGAACTATGTTCAGCAAGACTTGGGAAATACATTGCTGTTTGACTATATAGCAGAAGGCAGAAAGACGGGTGTGTTCTCGGTAGCTGAGAAAGAGATGCTTCGCAAGACGATGCGTGGTCTAGCAAAATTACAAGTAATGGCTGCGGAGAAGTTTGATTTTAATCAATGTTATCCCCAACCCGAATTTAATTTGCGCTCTATTCTCTGGGATTTGAACTACTTCAAATATTGTTTCTTGAAGGCAACGGGCTTGGAGTTTCAGGAGGATAAGTTAGAGAATGAGTTTGAGCGTTTGGCATATATCTTGCTTCAGAGTAAGATGAGTGCCTTTATGTATCGCGATTTTCAGTCTCGCAATGTGATGGTGGTGGAGAGAGAGGCGAAAGGCGAGAAGGAGTTGGTGCCATACTTTATTGATTTTCAGGGAGGAAGAAAAGGTCCTGTGTATTATGATGTAGCTTCTTTTTTGTGGCAAGCTAAAGCGAACTTCCATCCTGATTTGCGTGAGGAGTTGGTGGAGGAATATATAGACGAGTTGCAGCATTATATGCCTGTGGATCGTGAGGAGTTCTATGAGAATTTGAAGCATTTTGTCTTGTTTAGAACGATGCAAGTGCTTGGTGCTTATGGATTTAGAGGATATTTTGAGAAGAAACCTCACTTCTTGCAATCCATTCCGTTTGCGATAGATAATTTGCGCCATTTGTTGAAGCATGCGAGTGAGGATTATCCTTATCTGATAGAAGTGTTGCAGAGTATGACTGAGATGAAGCAATTCAAAGAGGTCGGCATGCGCAAGCCATTGGTCGTGCGTGTGTATAGTTTCTCGTATAAGAAAGGTATTCCTGCTGATGGCTCAGGCAATGGTGGTGGTTTTGTGTTTGATTGCCGTGCTATCAATAATCCGGGTAAATATGAGCGTTATCAATTCTTTACAGGTATGGATAAGCCAGTGATAGATTTCTTGGAGGAAGATGGGGAGATTTTGCCATTCTTGGAGGAGGCATATCAGATGGTGGATTTCTCTGTGAAGCGTTATATGGATCGTGGCTTCCAAAACTTGATGGTATCCTTTGGATGTACCGGTGGACAACATCGCTCGGTGTATGCCGCGGAGAAGATGGCACAGCATATCAACGAGAAGTATGGGGTAGAGGTGCAGTTGATCCATAGAGAACAGAATATGGAACGGGTGCTCAATGCGAAGGATTAGTGTTGTTTGGTGGACGCTGCGCTACTGTTTAGTGTTTAGAGAATGATGGTATTTGCGATAATATTTTCGGTATTGACGACCTTATCGGAGGGTATGTTTCATACCTCTTATGAAACGAAGGTCGATACATCGGTGGTCGCGTGTAATCAAACTGTAGATTCAATGATATACTGCCTACAAACTGATCCTGAGTTGTTGTCGGAGAGGTTTTTTGTTGGGTTGGGTAAACAGGAGGATAAAAAGAAGAACGCTTTTTATCTGGTTTGGAAAGAATCTACATATGTGCCAGAGGAGCAATACAGCCGATTGGTGTTGGATGTGCTGGTGGATGAAAAAACCTTTATGAAAGATGTCGTGATAGAGAGTTCTGTGGTGGATACGATGGCAGGCGCAAGGCGCGATGTGCGAGTGGATATCCATTATGCAGGGACGTTGATAAAAGAAGCATACGGCACTTTTCATATTAATCCTGTAGGAGAGAATCAATCTACATTGGCTATGGATGTGCATGTTAAGTTTGGTTGGTTCTTTCGTATTTTCATTTCGCGCAAGGTGTATAGCGAAACCATTGATTGGCGTTTGGCACGGTTTGTGGATAACTTGAAATTGACAGCACTAGGAGTGAGACCCACCGAAGAGTATTGGACGGAGCAAGATGCGGCAATGGTTGCACAATAGGATATGAATCACATAGTAATCACATAGTAATAGCATAGTTAAGACAGTATAATAATTATGAATATATTAGAACGAATAGATGGTTTGGAGGCAAAGTTTCACGAGGTGAGTTTGCTGATTACAGACCCTTCGGTAATAGCTGATCAAGCGCGTTATGTACGATTGAATCGTGAGTATCGCGACTTGGAGCGCGTGTTGGCTTCCGCAGAGAAATATAAGAAAGCTGTGACTGATTTGGAGGAAGCAAAGTTTTTGTTTCACAATGAGTCAGATGCTGATTTGCGTGAGATGGCGCGTGAGGTGATTGATGAATTAGAGCCACAAATTCCTGGTTTGGAGGAGGAAGTGAAGTTGATGTTGCTACCTCAAGATCCAGAGGACGGCAAGAATGTGGTGATGGAGATTCGCGCAGGAACAGGTGGCGATGAGGCGAGTATTTTTGCGGGTGACTTGTTCCGTATGTACAGCAAGTACTTTGAGACACACGGCATGAAAATGACGGTGAGTAGTTTCTCAGAAGGTGCTGTGGGTGGCTACAAGGAGATTATTTTCAATGTGTCGGGCGAGAATGTCTATGGTACATTGAAGTATGAATCGGGTGTGCACCGCGTGCAGCGCGTGCCTGTAACCGAGACCCAAGGCCGTGTGCATACATCAGCAGCAACGGTGGCGGTGTTGCCAGAGGCAGATGAGTTTGAGGTGCATATCAACGAGGGCGAGATCAAGTGGGAGACATTCCGTTCAGGTGGTGCAGGTGGTCAGAACGTGAACAAAGTAGAATCGGGTGTACGCTTGCGTTATAATTGGAAAAATCCTAATACGGGTGAGGTGCAAGAGATATTGATTGAGTGTACTGAGACGCGTGACCAGCCTAAGAATAAGGAACGTGCTCTCGCGCGCCTGCGTACGCAAATATATGATAAGGAGCACCAGAAGTATATTGATGATATTGCAGCACGCCGTAAGACGATGGTCAGCACAGGCGACCGCTCGGCTAAAATCCGCACCTATAACTATCCACAAGGACGAATCACAGACCACCGTATAGGTTATACGATTTACAACTTGACTGCCTTTATGGATGGCGAGATTCAAGGTGTGATAGATGCGCTACAAGTGGCTGAGAATGCAGAGCGCATGAAGGAGAGTGAATTATAGTTTAATGTTTAAGGGGTAAAGTTTAAAGGCAAGAAGGAGCGGCAAAGCCGCATATCCATCGCCCTTTCACCATACACCATACACCTTATACCAAATATGTATTTATTTTATACTCCAGACATAGAAACAAGTCATTTCCTCAGCGAGGAGGAGTCAGCGCACTGCGTGCGTGTGTTGCGTTATGACCGTGGCGATGACATTTTGCTCACCGATGGCCGCGGCACGACCTACCATGCGCGTATCACCAATCCGCACCCAAGACATTGCGAGTTTGAGGTGTTGAGCCAAGAGAAGCAAGAGAAGACGCACAATATCTACTTGCACGTGGCGATTGCTCCAACGAAGAATATCGAGCGACTGGAGTGGATGGTGGAGAAGTGCACAGAGATTGGTGTGGATGAGATAACACCATTGTTGTGTCGTTTCTCAGAGAGAAAAAACTTGCGCAATGACCGATTGGAGAAAATCATCTTATCGGCAGCTAAACAATCGCTTACGCCTTATCTGCCTAAACTGAATGAGTTGAAAGATTTCGCAACACTCATGCAACAATATGGTGGAAATGAGGATATAGACAAATATATCGCCCATTGCTACAAGGACGAGAAGCGCGAGTTGAAAGATGCCATTCGTAAGGGTAGGGATGTGTTGATTTTGATTGGACCAGAAGGTGATTTCTCTGAGCAGGAGGTAGAAATGGCTATCGCTCAGGGCTTTGTGCCAGTAGGTTTGGGGCGTTCGCGCCTGCGTACGGAAACGGCAGGTGTGGTAGCATGTCATACGGCGGTGCTACTGAATGAAGATTAATTAGAACTTAGATGTTAGACCGCTACGCTGTTAGAAGCTAGATGTTAGAGAAACTAATACATATCGATACCCAAATCCTATTGGCGATCAATGGTTGGCATGCGCCTTGGGCGGATACGTTGATGTGGATCATATCGGCAAAAATGACCTGGATACCGTTATATCTGTTGCTAGTTGGATTGTTGGTTTGGCGTTATCGTAAGCCTGCTATGACGAGTGTAAAATGGCTACAGAAAGTCCCTGCTTGCGTAGTGATGATAGTCATGATAGCGTTGGCGGTAGGTGCTGCGGATTTTATCGCATCGGGCATATTGAAGGATCTAGTTGCGCGCCCTCGTCCCACGCGCGTACCCGAATTAGAAGGTATGTTGCACCTTGTGAATGGATATAGGAGTGGACAATATGGTTTTGTGAGTAGCCATGCGGCTAATACGATGGCATGTGGCTTGCTGTTCTCGTTGATTTGGCGCAACAAAATAGCCACCGTGGGCTTGATGCTTTGGGTGGCTGTTAATTGTTATAGTCGAATGTATCTTGGAGTGCATTACCCCTTGGATATCTTGGGTGGACTTATAGTTGGTGCTCTGATGGCGGTGGTGGCATATCAGGTGCTTCTGAAGCTTGGGGTGCTCTCTCGCCATGATGCGGATGAGGAGCAATCCAGTTGCAAGGGTTCTGAGGTGCTCGAGGTTCGTGATTGAGTTGGCGATTCATAAATGCTTCGTACAACTCTGTGGGTAGGATATTTTTGAGTTCCTCTTGCATGAGTAACATACATTGAAGTACATCCGCGCGTGTATAGTTTTCGCTCTGGCGTTTTTCGGCATACTTGAGATGCATTCGAAAAAGCGTATCGCGCAAAACGCTGTCGGTGATCTGTAGTTCTCGAACTAACATCTCGGTCTGCTTACGAGCAATATCGGTAGCCGTACGTTGAGGATGGTGATGCTGCGCAGTCGCCAATATAGCTACCACGATAAAAGTAAATATAAGAAGATAACGCATCATATCAAAATATCTACAAAAATTATGCCAAAAAAAGGTGTTACATACTCATCGGAATGGAAAATAGCTCAAAAACTCTATTTTTCAGAGGAGAATAATCAGCGTTCTTCTCGTCCTGCTGTGCGTGTTGCATTAGGAGGTATTATTATCGGTGTGATGGTGATGATTGTGGCGATTAGTGTGGTGGTTGGCTTTAAGCAGGAAATCGCACAAAAAGTAGCGGGTTTTGGTAGTCATATTCAGGTGGTGAACTTTGATAATAATTCTACCTATGAACTTGAACCTATTCGTGTTACGGATTCTCTGTTGACAGCATTGAGCGGTCTTCCACATGTTCATTCGGTATCTACTTTTGCTTCAAAACCGGGTATCATCAAGACCGATAGCGCGTTTCATGGGGTGATATTCAAGGGAACGGATTATTGGGATTATTTTGAAGCGAACTTAGTGCAGGGACGAAGACCTGAATCGGCGAATGAGGTATTGCTTTCAGAGGAATTGGCGTCTATGCTTTCTTTGGATATAGACGATGCGATATTGTGCTATTTTATTGAAGATGATTTGCGGGTAAGAAAACTCTATATCGTAGGATTGTACAATACTTGTATGACAGAGATGGACAAGTTGTTTGTGCTTGGAGAAATAGAGGTCGTTCGTCGGTTGAATAATTGGGATGGAGATCAAGTGTCTGGTATAGAGGTGATTGTGGATGACTTGAAACATTTGGAAGAAACGACGGATGCGGTTTATTTTGCCACAGCTAATCGTCTAGACAAGGAGGGAAATGCTTTTTATACCCAAAACTTGCAGCAACTGAATCCGCAGATTTTCGGATGGTTGGACTTGTTGGATATGAATGTGGTGGTTATTATCATTCTGATGCTTTGTGTATCAGGATTTAGTATCATTACGGGATTGGTTATATTGATTATGGATAGTATCTCCTTAGTCGGTACGTTGAAAGCATTAGGAGCGGATAATAGATTTGTTAGACGAGTGTTTATTTATCAGGCTTTGATGTTGATAGGTAAGGGTGTGTTGATAGGTAATGTGTTGGGTTTGGGTCTTTGTATGTTGCAATATTTTACACATATGATACCTCTAGAGGCGGCCTCTTATTATGTAAGTTATGTACCCGTGGCTTTCCCTTGGGGATGGTGGATATTGCTCAATGTAGGAACTATATTGGTGTCATGGGGAATATTGCTAGCCCCCTCTGCTATCGTTACTCAAATTAGTCCAGCGAGGGTGATGCATTTCGAGTAGAGATTGCTTTGCCGTTAGAATTAAAATGATGAAATTATATACATCGGTTGATATTGCACCTTCAAAAAAGAAGATAGGGTACCAAGATAAAATCTTGTTACTAGGTTCTTGCTTTGCGGATAATGTGGGCGAAAAGTTTGGTGAATATTATTTCCAAACGACCATCAATCCGTTTGGTACGTTATATAATCCTGCATCGATTGCCAATAACCTATTACCAATAACCTCTGACCATTTGCCTATCATTTGGCACAATGGTTTATGGCACTCTATGATGCACCATGGCGGTTTTTCGCATCCTGATAAAGATGAGTTATTGCAGCGTTGTGAGGAGAGCCGAACTATAATGAGAAGGGCTTTGCAAGAAGCATCAACGATGATTGTAACCTTTGGTACAGCGTGGGTATATGAGTATTACGGTCAGGTCGTGGCTAATTGCCACAAACTGCCCGCTAAAGACTTTGTTCGTAGGCGATTAACCGTAGAGGAAATTGTACAGACTTGGCAACCAATAATCGAACAAATGTCGGATAAACATTGGATTTTTACCGTGAGTCCGATTCGTCACATCAAAGATGGGTTACATGAAAATCAGATTAGCAAGGCAATTCTCCTGCAGGCGATTGATTGTCTAGCATTCAACAATGCTGCGGTTTCTTATTTCCCTTCCTACGAGATTATGTTGGATGAATTGCGTGATTATCGCTTTTATGCGGAGGATTTGGTGCACCCCTCACAGGTGGCGGTAGATTATATATGGGAGCGTTTTGTGGATGCGTATATGACGGTTGATACTCAAAATGAAATGCGTACGTTGCATCAGTTTTGGCGTGATCGTCATCATCGTTTTTTGCACCCAGATACGGAGGAGGCAATTGCTTTTGCGCAGCGCACAGAGAATCGTCTGCAGAGCCTAAAAAAGCAATATCCGTGGTTAGAATAAGTTTTTTTTATATTTTTTTCAAAAAATATTTGCGTATGTCGCAAAAAAGTACTAACTTTGCACCGGAAATGAACGAGGGGACCCGAAACGGTTCCCTCGATTTTATAGAATATAGATTATGATGGACAAACAATATATTCAGACTCTTATAGAAGAGAAATTGCAAGCTACTGGTTACGAGTTGATTACGCTGAAGATTAGTGCTCAGAACGAAATCCTAGTTGAAGTAGATAAGTTAGAAGGCGTAGATGTGGAATTCTGTGCTGAACTTAATCACTATCTAGTGGAACAGCTGGATGCACAGGGTATTGATGATTACTCGTTAGAGGTAGGAAGTGTGAGTATAACTGATCCTTTCAAAACCAAAATGCAATACGAGAAACATTTGAATCACGATGTAGAGGTTTTGGCTGCGGATGGAAAGAAGTATCGCGGTGTACTCGTGAGTGTGGATGAGGCGACTTTTGCTATTGACACGGAGGTAATGGTGCAGGTAGAGGGTAAGAAACGCAAGCAAAAGGAGATTCAAACCCTTACTTTCGCTTACGAGGCAGTTAAGTACACCAAGTACGATTTGAAATTTTAGAATAATAACAATAAACATTAAACCACCTCCAACGGCAAGGAGGAGTCTCCCTCGGAAAATCCGAGAAGCTCGGCTTCGAGGATAGGGTGGAGGCATCGAGCGCCCAAACGACGATAAGTCGGTCGATGCGCGAGATTGCCGAACACGAATGGCAACAAAAAAACAAGAGTCAATTAACTTGATTGACAATTTCTCTGAGTTTAAAGAACTCAAAAACATTGACCGCCAAACATTTATCAATGTTGTGGAGGATTCTTTTCGTAATGTAATTACCAAGATGTATGGTACAGCTGCTAACTACGATGTGATTATCAACCCTGATAAAGGTGACTTGGAGATCTATCGTAACCGCCTTGTAATGGAGGATGATGATGTGGCTAATGAGAATACACAAATTGGTATCACAGAGGCATTGGCATTGGATGATGAGGCAGAGATCGGCGAGGAGGTAACCGATAAAGTGGATCTCTCTACTTTCGGTCGTCGTATGATTCTCAACCTTCGTCAAACATTGGCTAGCCGTATTCTCGACCTCCAAAAGGAGAGTCTCTACTTGCGTTATAGCGAGATGCTTGGACAAGTGGTTAGTGGCGAGTTGTACCAAGTATGGAAGCGTGAGATGTTGCTCCTTGATGAGGATGGCAACGAGCTTTACTTGCCAAAGCAAAACCAGATTCCTAGCGATTTCTATCGCAAGGGAGATACCGTGCGTGCCGTAGTGGTGCAAGTGGATAATAAGAATCAAAACCCTAAGATTATCCTTTCTCGTACTTCTCCATTGTTCTTGCAACGCTTGTTTGAGCAAGAGGTGCCTGAGGTACACGATGGTTTGATTGCTATCAAGAATATTGCTCGTATTCCAGGTGAACGTGCAAAAGTGGCTGTTGAGTCTTTTGATGATCGTATTGACCCTGTAGGCGCATGCGTGGGTATCAAGGGTGCGCGTATCCATGGTATCGTACGCGAGTTGCGCAACGAGAACATCGATGTTATCCACTATACTTCTAATATTAATCTCTATGTACAACGTGCTTTAGCTCCAGCTAAGATTTCTTCTATGACTGTTAATGAGGAGGAGAAGAAGGTGGATGTATATTTGCAACCAGACGAGGTGTCATTGGCTATCGGTAAAGGTGGTTATAACATCAAGTTGGCTAGCATGTTGACCGGTTATCAAATCGATGTTTACCGCGAAATGGATGACGCTGATAACGAGGATATCTATTTGGACGAGTTTAATGATGAGATCGATCAATGGGTACTCGACGCATTCAAGGCAATCGGTTTGGATACCGCTAAAGCTGTCTTGGGCGTAGATAAAGCAGAGCTTATCCAACGTGTTGACCTCGAGGAAGAAACCATTGATGAGGTAATTGCTATCCTCGCTGCCGAGTTTGAAGAATAATTAAGTATAAATAATAAAACCCCTCCCGGAATGGAGGGCCTCCTCGCTCTAAAATCCACGAAGTCCCCTGACAGGCGGGAAACCGTCCCATGGCGGCAAAGCCGCTTACTAACGAGAGCCTCGTGGGCTCGAGTTAAGAGGAGGAATGGCGGTCGCTTTAATTCGCATGGCGAATTCTGTGCGACAAGCCAATTCCGACGATATGGCTATTAAACTTATCAAAGCTTGTAAAGAATTGAATATCGGCATGTCCACCGCCGTAGAATTCTGTAAAAAGCAGGGTAAGGACATCGCTACGGATCCTAATACGCGTATCGATGACGACTTGTACCTACTGCTCGCTAAAGAATTTAACAAGGACATGGCCCTTAAACTGGAAGCAGAGCGTCAGGCACAAGAGCGTCAAGAACGCGAGGTACTTAAGTCTGTAGCTGTTGACGAACCTAAAAAGCCAGAACATATCCCTACTGAGGTGGCTAAACCTAAAGTAGTGGGTAAGATTGAACTTGATCCAGAAAAGAAAAAAGCAGAGGAGGCAGCTAAAAAAGCGGCAGAGGAAGCGGCTAAGAAAGCTGCCGAAGAGGCTGCTAAACTAGCAGCAAAACATGCCGCTGAAAAAAAGGCTGCGGAAGAAGCCGCTGCTAAAGCTGCCGCAGAGAAAGCGGCTAAGCAAGCCGCAGAAACTGAGGTGGTTGCTAAAGATAAAGAGACTGAAAGTACTCAAGAACCTGCAAAGGATGAAGAGGTCTTCCGTCTCAACAAGCCTGTGCTTAAAAATGCACCAAAGGTGGTTGGAAAGATTGATCTTAGTAGCATCAATCCTGCTACTCACCCTAAGCAAAAAACCAAGGAGGAGAAGCGCAAGGAGCGAGAGGCACGTGAGCAACAACGCAAGGCTAACAAACCTAATGCAAATACTAACGGCGAAAATGCTCCTAAGGACGGCGAAAAACGCAAACGTGAACGCATCAAACAAAACAAGGTGGACATAAATGATGCGCGCAACCAAAAACCTCAGAAGAAAAATAACAAGGCAAAAGGCTTTAAAGTGGAGGTCGATGACGAGGAAGTACAACGTCAAATTAAAGAGACTATTCAACGCCTTCAAGGTAATAAGGGTAAGAGTACTACCAGCAAGCACAAACGTGAGCGTCGTGAGTTAGAGCGCGAGAAGATGGCGCAAGAGCGTGCAGCGGAGCAAGAGCAAAGCAAGGTGTTGAAACTCACTGAGTTTGTAACTGCTAACGACCTCGCCGTGATGATGAACGTGCCTGTGACCAAGGTCATCGGTACCTGTATGATGCTTGGTGTGATGGTTAGTATCAACCAACGTCTTGATGCGGAGACCATCAACCTAGTGGCAGAGGAGTTTGGCTTCTCAACCGAGTTTGTTTCTGCTGAGGTGGTGGAGGAAATCAATGCTGATGAGGTAATCAACGACGAGGATATTGCTGAGCGCTGCCCAATCGTGACCGTCATGGGTCACGTGGACCACGGTAAAACATCGCTCCTTGACCATATCCGTAATGCCAACGTAATCGCCGGTGAGGCAGGTGGTATTACCCAACACATTGGTGCATACAACGTGCAACTGAAGAATGGTCAGCATATCACGTTCCTTGATACTCCTGGCCACGAGGCGTTTACCGCCATGCGTGCCCGTGGTGCGAAGGTAACTGATATCGCGATTATCATTGTGGCTGCCGACGATGCAGTCATGCCACAGACTATTGAGGCTATCAACCACGCACAAGCAGCGGGTGTACCTATGATCTTCGCTATCAACAAGTGCGATAAACCAACCGCTAACCCAGATAAGATTAAAGAGCAACTCGCCAACATGAATATCCTCGTAGAGGATTGGGGTGGCTCTTACCAATGCCAACATATCTCAGCCAAGAAGGGCGAGGGTGTGTTCGAACTCTTGGAGAAAGTGCTCCTTGAGGCAGAATTGCTCGAGCTCAAGGCTAACCCTAAACGTCGTGCCAAAGGTTCTATCATTGAGTCTTCGCTCGATAAGGGACGTGGTTATGTGGCAACTATCCTCGTACAAGATGGTACACTCCATCACGGCGATATTGTCCTCGCAGGTGTATATCATGGTAAGATCAAGGCCATGTTCAACGAGCGTGGACAACGCATACAACAAGCCCTTCCTGGCGAACCATGTCTTATCCTCGGTCTCAACGGCGCACCTCAAGCGGGTGACGAGTTCAATGTGATGGCTACTGAGCAAGAGGCACGCGAGATCGCTAACAAACGAGAGCAATTGCAACGCGAGATGTCGCTCCGCACCAAGAAGCATGTCGGATTGGACGAGATTGGTCGTCGTTTGGCTATTGGC
>JAZQTO010000095.1:0-2286 GCA_045630805.1 Paludibacteraceae bacterium | reverse complement strand
TGGAAAGGAATCCAACCCATAGAGAGCATGATAAGGGTAATCGCCATAGTCGCAGAAGAAGATTGAAGTACCAAAGTAAGGATAGTACCAAAAGCCAAGAACAAAAGTACTGATCCAAATCCGTGACTAGCCCATGTGGTCACAAACTCCAACACTTGTGGTGTCTCGCGCAAGTCAGGTACCGAGTTCTTCATGAACGACAAACCGAGGAACAAGAGCGAGAAACCTACGATCAACTCGCCAATGTTCTGGCGTTGGTTCTTCTTCGAGTTGGAGAAGAGGAAACCAAAGAGCATCAATGGCACCGCCAAAAGCGAGATGTCGGCTTTGAAGCCCAAGAAGGCCACCATCCATGCGGTAACGGTCGTACCGATGTTCGCACCCATGATCACGCTGATGGCTTGTGCCAAAGTCAGCAGACCCGCGTTAACGAAGCTGACCACCATGACTGTGGTAGCGGATGATGATTGAATAACGGTTGTGACGCCAAGACCAGTCAGCACACCTTTAGCAGGGTTGGAGGTCATAGCAGACAGGAAACTACGCAGTTTATCGCCTGCAGCTTTTTGCAGTCCAGAGGACATAAGATTCATTCCGTAGAGGAACATTCCAAGCGCTCCAAGGAGCGTAAAGATTTGTAAAATTCCCATAAATAGTATTATAATTGTTTTATTGATCGCTTCGCTGTTAGATCGCTCATTGCATTCGCTGAAGATCGTTCGCATTGCTCAGTGTAGTGCGGTTCGCTGTAGTCTCCAGGGCTTTTAGCCCGATCTACAGCCACTTTAGTGGCGATCTGCCAACTACAGCCCATAGGGCGTTCTAATATAGTTCTTTTCAAATTCTGTGCAAAAGTACTGCTATATTGTTATATGAGTATGAAGAATATGTTAAGAAATTGTTAAATCGTTTTTGTGCGCTGTTTACTATGTTACTGCCTATATGATTGTATACCCTTGCTATACCTTTGGTATACCTCTGCCTTTCGCCTTTAGCCTTTAGCCTTTCACCTTTAGCGCAGCACATGTTGCGCGGATGTTACGCTGATGTTATCCCTTCCCAACTAACCCATAACCAATAACCCATAATCAATATACTGTAAAACGTAAAGTGTAAAGTGTAAAGTCGAAGCGATTTATTTTGTACACATGCCCTCATCTCGCTCCATAACCGATCCTGCCTTTTGCTCCCTTCTTGGCTGATAACAAACCTTCTGCACGATTCTTCGGCACATCAACCTTATTCAAAAAAAACTTACGCGGGAAGCATAGTAAACACTAAACTTCCCGCGTGTTGTATATACCTCTTTTCTCTCCACGTTCTCCAATCTACGGCACAAAATTACTAAAACATCGAAGATTCAGCTTCTGTTACTTCCCCACGGATACCTCGATTTACGATAGTTGCAAATTTTGCAACAGTCGCATCGGGTTGGAGTTCTCCTGTCTTAAAAATGTTGGCAAACACAACTATAAAATATAGGGGTATACTAGTGAATTGGCGCAGAATTACAAAAAATATTTGAATTATCGGCTCATTTTGCACCGAAAAATATCAAAAAACACGCATTTTTGAGCCGATTCCATAAAAAAGAACATTCAATAAGCTCAAAAAAGGAAAACGTCGTTACATACATTCCTCACCAATCACCCCTGCCAACAACGCTTCCAAATCCTGCTGATATTCCTCTTTCCAGGTGCTGCGGATGGTGAGGACAGGAGAGACAATCTCGATATTCTTCATCTGCTCCAACATGCTGCATATCGTTTTGCCTGCCGTGGGTGCCCAAGTGCCGTTCTCCACCACGCCTACCCTACGCGACTGGTAGCCCTTGATGCCTAACTTATGCAAAAATTCATGCATTGGCGGAAAGACTCCGCCATCATAACTCGCTGCACACAGCACCATCTTGCCATAACGAAAAGCCTGACTTACCGCCTCCGACATATCCGAACGGCATAAGTCTATTTCCTTGACCTCCACGCACTTACTGCGCAATTGATCTGCGATACAATGCGCTACCGCAGCCGTATTGCCATAGATCGAAGCATATGCCACCAGCACGCCATCCGTCTCTACCTCGTATCTACTCCAGATGTCATACAAGCGCAATGCCTCTGCGACCTCATTGCCCTCCAACACGCAGCCATGCAAAGGGGCTATGTGCTGAATATCAAAGGCTTGTATCTTCGCTAAAGCGGCAGCCACTTGTGAGCCATACTTCCCGCAGATATTGATATAATACCTGCGAGCCTCGTCTATCCAATGTGCCGCAAACGACGAATA
>JAZQTO010000094.1:0-1972 GCA_045630805.1 Paludibacteraceae bacterium | reverse complement strand
TTGTTAATAACATACAAACGGCCATTGCGTCTCACGATTTTACAATCCGCTGTACGCTTCTTTAATGATGCTCTTACTTTCATATCTTATTTCTATTTTACTTGTATCTAAAAACGATTCTTCCTTTAGATAAGTCATAAGGAGACATCTCTACTCTTACCTTATCCCCAGGTAATATTTTAATGTAATGCATTCTCATTTTACCGGAAATATGAGCAGTAATTTCATGTCCATTTTCCAGCTCTACACGAAACATTGCATTTGACAATGCTTCTACGATAACTCCATCTTGTTCTATTGCTGATTGCTTTGCCATATTAAATTGATTTATTTCTTAATACTTGATCAATATATTCAAACGATGATAAAATATCAACTTTCCCTTTGCCAACTGCTACAGTATGCTCGAAATGTGCAGCGAACTTCCGGTCTTTAGTACGAACTGTCCAACCATCACGTTCCATAACCACTTCTCGACTTCCTTGAGTAATCATCGGTTCAATGGAAAGACACATTCCTTTTTTCAGCATGGTTCCTGTCCCTCTTTTACCATAATTAGGCACCTGAGGATCTTCGTGCATTTCATGCCCAATGCCATGTCCAACAAATTCTCTTACCACTCCATAGGAATTTGCTTCACAATAAGATTGAATAGCAAAACCTATATCACCTAACCGTTTTCCGTGAACGGCGTTCTCTAAACCTAAATAGAGAGATTCTTTCGTTACCTGAAGAAGTTTCTTAATTTCAGGATCAACATCACCTACACAAAAAGTATAGGCCGAATCACCACAAAAGCCATTCAATAACGTACCACAATCAACTGAAACGATATCTCCATCTTTCAATGGTACGTCATTTGGAATACCATGTACAACCTGTTCATTCACTGAAGTACATAATGTACCAGGGAATGGTCCTCCATACGGACTTGGATAACCTTTAAAAGTAGGAATAGCACCATGATCTCTGATGAACTCCTCAGCTACTTTATCCAGTTGCTTGGTTGTAACACCCGGTTTAATCAGTTTAGCAACTTCCGCCAGAGTTTTACCTACTAGTAGGTTACTCTGACGTAGAAGTTCTATTTCATCATCTGTCTTAAGAAATATCATCTCAGACTAATTAATAAGCAGCAACATTACGTCCCTTAATTCTTCCTGAACTCAAGAGTCCATCATAGTGACGCATCAACAAATGACTTTCAACTTGTTGGAGAGTATCCAATACTACACCCACCAAAATCAAAAGTGATGTACCACCAAAGAATTGAGCAAACTCAGCCTGAACACCGAACAAACCGGCAAAAGCAGGCATGATAGCAACAATAGCCAAGAAAATAGAACCTGGCAAAGTAATACGAGACATAATCGCATCTATATACTCAGCAGTATTCTTACCTGGCTTTATTCCAGGAATAAAACCATTGTTTCTCTTCATATCTTCTGCCATCTGAGTTGGATTGATTGTGATTGCTGTATAGAAATAAGTAAACACAATAATCAACAACGCAAATACAAAATTGTACCAGAAGCTAGTATGGTCTACAAATGCACGTACAATACCGCTTGCACTAGCTGCATCAGAGAAACCAACCAACGTAATAGGAATAAACATGATTGCTTGAGCAAAGATGATAGGCATTACGTTAGCAGCATTAACCTTCAATGGGATGTATTGTCTTGCACCACCATATTGCTTGTTACCAACGAGACGCTTTGCATATTGTACAGGCACCTTACGTACACCACGTACCAACATAATTGCAAATGCGATTACGAACAACAAGAATACAATTTCAATCAAGAACATAACAATACCACCAGCTCCAGGAGAAGAAAGTCGAGAAACTACTTCTTGGAACAAAGACTGTGGCAAACGAGCAATGATACCAATCAAGATAATGAATGAAATACCATTACCAATACCCTTGTCTGTAATTCTTTCACCCAACCACAAGATAAACATACTA
>JAZQTO010000093.1:0-1919 GCA_045630805.1 Paludibacteraceae bacterium | reverse complement strand
CGTTCTAAAGGTCTTCGCATTACCCAGTTTGTCGAAACGAGCAACGCAGACCCCACGCCGATATGCATATATATATGACCCAATAGCCACACCTATAGTCCTCTTCCGAACAGCTTTGGCATAGCATCTGGATACATGAATCACATATCCCGTGGCATCTACTGTTGCTTTGCCTTTGACAAACTGTTTTAGAAGTTGCGAAGTTCTTAGAACGTCAAAACCAAAGCGTCAAGTAAACGCCTTTCCACAATGTCATCCCCCCCGACCACCTTAACACGTACAAATGAATTAAGGTATCGGCATGAAGATAGTGCAAAGATAAAACATTTATTCATACGAGCTACAATAAAAGGGGAATTTATTCGAAAATAAACCCCTACTGTGATACTGAGACTGAGATAATTGAAATAAAAGGGGCAATAATATAGCAGTTTAACCAATCCATATATTTTGCGAGGCGCAGCCTAGAACAAACCTTTCAAACAGTTGCAGAAAGGCAAAACTTTGGCAAAACTTTGGCAAATAAAAACCATATTAATCACCTCTATTACAGTGCAATGTGCAAATCTTTTGGCAAATCTTTTGCAGTGTCTATGTTTCTATTGTTTTCGCCCTAAAATTGCAGAAAAAGTGAGTATACTTACTGGCTATATTAAGCCTAATAAGCATGCTATATATCAATGTTCTGGCAAGGAATATAGCAGGGGAATATAGAAAACTTATGTATCGATAGTTAGCGAGCAACGCATCGGTAGTTAGCGACATGTACGTCGGTAGTTAGCGACACGCTCATCACCAACTAGCGACACCTGCTTCCCAAAAGAAAGATTGAAGCTCCCAAGCAAACAATGTGCAAGGAGCATTTAAGACCTTTTCAGCTATTCCAAAATCATTAACCGTAACCGTTGTTACAAAAAAACAAGGCAATGCAAAAGACTTGCCAAAACTTTTCAGCATCCCACTATACATCAACCTATTATCCCCAATTTATTTGCCAAAATCTTGCCAAATAGTTGCCAAAGACTAAAAAAAATGGATATAATATAGATATTGTCCAAAACGCCTCGTGTCATTACCTTAGCGGTGGCCTAAAGGTTCAGAGCAAGCGAAGAAACATGTTCACCGCCCGAAAGGGCCCAGCACGAGATTCCTCGGTGCTTCGCTGAGATTTTAGTATTCGTTGACAACTACTATATCATTACAAAAAACATAAGCATATGCACACACCTACCAAAAGCAGGTCATACAGGCATGATTGACAACAAGTTTATATCCGCAGACCTACCCAAAAAACCTACCGAAACTTATGCTGATACCTACCGAACACAAAGCACAGGACTTGCCATAAACGATGGAGAGGGGGTAAAAAAAGCAGCAATAGGGCGCGCATGCACCCTATTGCTGTTCATTATGTGACGTTGCGGGATGATTATCCGCCGAAGTCGTCGAAGTGGATCATATCCTTCTCTACGCCGAGGCTGTCGAGGAGGTCGAGCACGGTCTTGGCCATCATGGGAGGACCACAGAGGTAGTACTCGCAATCTTCGGGGTTCTCGTGCTGCTTGAGGTAGGTGTCGCCCATCACAGGAGCTACGAAGCCAGCGGTGTACTTGATACCTGCTGCATCGGCCTTGGGATCGGGACGGTCGAGCGCGAGATGGAAGTGGAAGTTGTCGAACTCCTTCTCCAATGCGAGGAAGTCATCGAGGAATGGGATCTCCTCCAATGCACGGGCACCATAGAAGTAGTGCATCTGACGGTCGCGGCACTGGCGGGTCTTGAGCATGTGCATGATCTGTGCACGGAGAGGAGCCATACCGGCACCACCACCGACCCAAATCATCTCACGGCCAGTGTCGTAGTTGGGACGGAACTCTCCATAAGGACCACTCATCATTACCTTGTCACCGGGCTTCAAG
>JAZQTO010000092.1:0-2560 GCA_045630805.1 Paludibacteraceae bacterium | reverse complement strand
ACTCTACACCCTACACTCTACACTCTACACCCTACACTCTACACTCTACACCCTACACCCTACACCAACAAGTCGAAGACCTCATCAACCGCGTGGGACTAACTGCAGAAGCCAACAAGAAGATAGGACAGCTCAGTAAAGGATACAAACAACGTGTAGGTTTGGCGCAAGCCATGATTGGTGATCCTGAATTATTGATACTTGACGAACCCACCACAGGTCTTGACCCCAATCAACTAGAGGATATTCGTACCCTAATTCGCAACCTCGGCAATCCGTCTGTATCTACAGGCGTTTGCGCCGATCTACAGCCCGAAGGGCGATCTGCCAACTACAGGGCTTTAGCCCGATCTGCAACGGTTATCCTATCCACCCATATACTGCAAGAGGTCAAGCAGATGTGTAGTCGAGTGATAATCATTGATCACGGCGAGATAAAGGTGGATAAACCCATCAGCGAGATAGAAAACTTAGAAGAAACTTTCAAACAAGCAACCAAAAATGAGTGATTTCGATATACGCAACCAAATGACCGAGAAGGAGCAAGACAATGCCTTGCGTCCTTTGCGTTTTGATGATTTTGCAGGACAATCCAAGATTGTCAGCAACTTGCGCATTTTCGTAGAGGCGGCTCGCATGCGTGGCGAGAGTCTGGACCATGTGCTCCTATTTGGCCCTCCGGGATTGGGTAAAACCACCCTTAGTAACATCATTGCCAACGAGTTAGGTGTGGGCTTCAAAGTGACTTCGGGTCCCGTCTTAGACAAACCAGGCGACTTGGCAGGTCTGCTAACTTCGTTGGAGGATAACGATGTGTTGTTTATCGACGAGATTCACCGTCTTTCGCCCATTGTGGAGGAGTATCTCTATTCGGCAATGGAGGACTATCGCATTGATATTATGATAGATAAAGGTCCTTCTGCCCGCACTATTCAAATAGACCTCAATAAGTTTACGCTCATTGGTGCTACTACCCGTAGTGGTTTGTTAACCAGTCCATTGCGTGCGCGTTTTGGTATCAACTGCCACCTAGAATATTACGACTCGCATGTCCTTGCGGGTATTGTGGAACGTAGTGCTCGTCTCTTGGGTATTCATATCGATAGCAAGGCAGCTGCCGAAATCTCTCGTCGCAGTCGTGGTACCCCTCGTATTGCTAATGCGTTGCTCCGCCGTGTGCGTGACTTTGCTCAAGTGAAGGGCAATGGCGCCATTGATTTGGAGATTGCACGCTATGCGTTGGAAGCACTCAATATTGACACCTTTGGTTTGGATGAGATTGATAACAAACTACTTAGCACCATCATTGATAAGTTCAAAGGTGGTCCTGTAGGTTTGAATACCATCGCTACTGCTATGGGTGAGGATGCAGGCACGATAGAGGATGTATATGAGCCATACCTCATCAAAGAGGGCTTTATCAAACGCACTCCTCGTGGCCGTGAGGCTACTGAGTTAGCGTACAAACACCTTGGTAAAACACCACTCATCAATGGTCAAATCACATTGGAGTTCTGATATGAAGCAATACAAAGCCGTCTTTATTGACTGGGATGATACGATTGGGGATTTTATTGGTGCTGCAAAACTAGCGCTTCAAGAGATGTATGACAAATACCACCTCTGCGACTATTTTGCTTCGCTTGAGGAGTTTGTTTCCCTCTACAAACCTCATAATCTGGAGCTTTGGGACAAATACGGCAAGGACCTTGTGACCAAAGAATACCTAAGTTTTGACCGCTTCTTCTTCCCTTTGATGCATGGCAGCAAATTTGCCTCTACAGCGCAGCGATCTACAGCGAGCAAGACGAGCGATCTACAACCGCAACGCGGTGATCTACAACTAATTACTGCTCTCGCGGAGCAGTTGAGTGAGGATTTTTTGAATCTGACCACTGCGCGTTTCTCCTTGTTGGAAGGGGCAGAAGAGTTGGTACGCTATTTAGCAAAGAAATATCCGCTAACGGTGGTGACCAATGGCTTTGTGGAAGTGCAGTATGAGAAGTTTGACAAGAGCGGACTTCGTGACTGCTTTGCGCATATCGTATTGAGTGAAGAGGTGGGTTGCCAAAAACCCAATCCACGCATTTTCGAGGAGGCATTGCGCATGAATGGCTTGCAAGCCGAAGATGTCGTGATGATAGGCGACTCATGGAACTCCGATATCCAAGGTGCTATCAACGCAGGCATTGACCAAATCTGGATTCGCAAATCCAAAGACCCACTCCCCGAAGGGCAATCCGCTACTTACTTGGTCCAATCCCTCTCCGAAGTGATGGAGATATTGTAACCCAACAAGTACCTTTCATCTACCTACCTTTTACGGGTTCATAACGGGTTCATATGCTACCTTCACTATGTGATCACTATATGATTACTATGAGATTACTATGTGATTCCCTCCTCTTGCCAATCTTATTGATTAAAACTGAAAAAGGTTTACACTATTCCTGGAAAGGTTTCTTAAGAATCGTCACTTTTTGATAGGTTTCCTAAAAAGGTTGTTAGGTCTCCTAAAAGAGTTGAGAATTTTCCTTAATAGGTTGTTGTTTGGCGATTC
>JAZQTO010000091.1:0-12602 GCA_045630805.1 Paludibacteraceae bacterium | reverse complement strand
CAAGCGGCGGACAGCGGAATCGGTGACTGTATCTTCAATAAGGTTGATAGGGCGCATATGCAGGTCCACCATCTTGATGACATACTGCATCTTCTCGTTCTGCGGCATCTTCATGGTCTTGAAGATACGCGGAATCATCTTGGCGCCGAGGTAGTTATGGTTGCGGAAGGTCCATCCCGCATGGTCGTCCCAGGCTTTGGATTTAGGTTTGCCTATATCGTGTAGTAACGCAGCCCAACGAAGCCAGAGATTGTCCGATTTCATCGACAAATTGTCTAGCACCTGCAAGGTATGGAAGAACACATCTTTGTGTCCTTTGCCATCTTTGGTCTCTACCCCTTTGAGTGCAGCGAGTTCAGGGAAAATTAGCGGAAGAAGTCCAGTTTTGTCGAGCAAAATCCATCCCACAGATGGCTTGCGCGAGAGCATAATCTTGTTGAGTTCCTCTACGATACGCTCCTTGGTGATAATCTTGATTCGTTCGCGATTTCTCTCGATGGAATCGAAGGTTTCTCTATCCAAATAGAAGCCGAGTTGGGTCGCAAAACGGATGGCACGCATCATACGCAGCGGGTCATCGCTGTAGGTAATATCCGGATCAAGCGGTGTGCGGATAGTGCACTCGTTCATGTCGGCAATGCCGCCGAATGGGTCCAGCAGTTCGCCGTAGCGGTCTTTATTCAGGCAGACAGCCATGGCGTTGATGGTAAAATCGCGGCGGTTTTGGTCATCCTCCAAAGTGCCATCTTCGACGATAGGGTTGCGGGAGTCGTGTTGGTAGCTCTCGCGGCGAGCACCTACGAACTCTAGTTCAATCTTGCCACGCTTCACCTGTGCCGTACCATAGGTCTTGAAAACGCTGAGGTGCGCCCCCTTGCCGAGGCGTTTGGCCACGGCTTGTGCGAGGTCAATACCACTACCTACAACCACCACGTCAATGTCGGTACTCTCGCGATGCAGGAAGATATCGCGCACATATCCGCCAATGACATAGCACTCCAAGCCGAGACGGTCGGCTTCTTCACCTACGAGGTGGAGGATAGGAAGGTCTATTTTGGGATGGGAGGCAAGCATTCTTTTCGGATATTGGATATGGGACGCCCCCGTCGGGGCTATTGGTTATTGGATTTTAGAAGAAAAAGTTTCAAGGGTTCCAGTACTAAATGCTTGAAACCTTTGAAACTTTTTATCTTGAAATTCGTTGTTTAACGATTAGCGAACGCGCTCGCAGTAGCTACCGTCGCGGGTATCTACGCGAATAATCTCACCTTCGTTGCAGAAGAGAGGCACGCGAATCTCAGCACCTGTCTCGAGAGTAGCAGGTTTGAGGGTGTTGGTAGCGGTATCGCCTTTGAGACCTGGCTCGGTGTAAGTGATAGCCAACTCTACCTTAGTAGGCAACTCAGCAAAGAGGATAGTGTCGGTAGAAGCGTCAGAAACAACTTCGCAAACAAAACCTTCTTTCAAGAAGTCAACACCTGTGATAAGGTCATGAGTGATAGGCACTTGCTCGAAAGTCTCTTGGTTCATGAAGATATAGTCCTCACCCTCTTTGTAGAGGTATTGGTATGGACGGCGCTCTACGCGAACATCCTCGAGTTTCTCACCGATGTTGAAGCGGCGCTCCAAAACGCGACCATCTACTACATCTTTGAATTTCACACGCATAATGGTGTTACCCTTACCTGGCTTAACGTGCAGGAAGTCAATTACGAAATACAAACGGCCGTCCATGCGGATACATACACCGTTCTTTACATCTTGAGAGTTAATCATAATTATTTTGAGTTAAAAAAGTTTTAAAAGTTTTAAGAGTTCCAAAGGTGGCATAATGCGCCAAAATCGAAATCGGGTGCAAATTTACTGCTTTTTTTTGAAATACGCAAGAAAAATGTGCACAAAGGCACATTTTTCTTAACAGCACGCCCGACAGGCTTAAATACTACTTCTTGCTCTTGAACTTGCGTTTAGCCGCACTTGTAGGTTCGCTCTTAGCGATAATCTCCTGGCACGCCTCAGCAGTCAAAGTAGTCGCCTCTACCCCACGTGGCAGTTTGTAGTTGCCTTGCGGAGTTTTGATATATGCTCCATAACGACCGTTGAGCACCTGAATGTCACCAAAGACATGGATAGGTTCCTCTTGTTGTTGCTTTTGCTCCAATAACTGGATGGCCTGCTCTAGTGTCACGCTATAAGGATCGGTATTCTTAGGAAGGCTCGTAAAGCTGCCGTTGTAGCGGATATATGGTCCATATTTTCCTTCGCCTATCACCACCGCCTGACCTTGGTGTTCGCCAAGTGTGAGAGGAAGAGCATTTTGGAAAAGCGACAGTGCTTGCTCTAGGGTTATAGTAAAGAGGCTCATACCCTTAGGCATCGAAACAAAACGTGGTTTCTCGGTGTCGCTATTGCCCATTTGAACACATGGACCGTTCTTGCTGATACGTGCAAAAACAGGCTCACCTGTAGCAGGGTCCACGCCCAATTCGCGGGCTGCCATCTTACCCGAAGGTACTTGTTGGATCAATGGATGGAAGGTGTGATAGAAGTTATCCACCGTCTTTACCCACTCTGCCTCACCCGCTGCAATGGCATCAAAATTCTCCTCCTCGCGAGCGGTAAAGTCATAGCTCAAGATAGCAGGGAACTGATCCACCAAGAAATCATTGGTGATACGACCGAGGTCCGTTGGCAACAGTCTGCCTGTCTCTGCACCTATATTCTCAGTTTTGGTTTTGTCGGCTATTTTGCCATTTTTGAGCGTCAAAATATTGTACTCACGAGCCACACCCTCTACATTGCCACGCTCCACATATCCACGAGACTGAATGGTCTCAATCACAGTAGCGTAGGTAGATGGACGACCTATGCCGAGGTCTTTCATCTTCTCCACCAACGAACCCTCATCGTATCGCATTGGCGCCTTGGTGAAAGACTCTTGTGCCGTCGCTACTGACAGGGCGCAAACGCCTGTTGAGAGTTGAGAGTTGAGGGTTGAGAGTTGAGATGAGAGTTCGTCGTCTGAACTTTGCGTATAGACACGCATAAAACCATCAAACGTGATGACAGAGTAGTTGGCTACCCATAAGTATGGAGAGCCGCTCATCGCCACCTCCACACGAGTGGTATCGGTTTCGGCATCAGCCATTTGCGATGCAATAGCACGTTTGCGAATCAAGTCATACAGACGGCGCTCATCGTTATTAGCCCCCGCAGATGCCACATTCATATATGTAGGACGAATAGCCTCGTGTGCCTCTTGCGCACCTTTAGCGGTCGTTTTGTATTGGCGTGCCTTGTGATACTTATCGCCAAACTCATTGATAATCTCCGTTTTGGCGGTATTGATAGCCAAAGAGCTAAGATTCACAGAGTCGGTACGCATATAGGTGATATGTCCTGCCTCATAAAGGGATTGCGCCAAGCGCATAGTCTTAGAGACAGAGAAGTGCAGTTTGCGTACTGCCTCTTGTTGCAAAGAGGAAGTAGTAAACGGAGGAGCTGGCGAACGATGACCTGGTTTGTGTGTAACAGAGGATACGCTAAACTCCTGATTTTGGCACTGTTGCAAGAACGCCAATGCTTCTTCTTTGGTCGCAAAGCGGTGGTTTAGTTCGGTCTTAAACAACACATCTTCACCGGTAGCGCTCTTGCCCACAAACTCAGCGGTCAAACGATAGGCAGACGAAGAAACGAACTTCTCGATCTCGCGTTCGCGCTCCACAACCAATCGCACTACGACAGACTGAACACGACCAGCGCTAAGACCGGTGGTCACTTTCTTCCAAAGCACAGGAGAAAGTTCAAAGCCAACAATACGGTCGATCACACGACGAGCTTGTTGCGCATTGACCAGATTATAATCTATATCACGAGGATTAAGGATAGCCTCTTGGATAGCAGTCTTTGTAATCTCGTGAAAAACAATACGATGGGTCTTCTCTGGTTGTAACTCAAGCACTTGTTGCAAGTGCCATGCGATAGCCTCTCCCTCGCGGTCCTCATCGCTTGCGAGCCACACCTTGTCGGCTTTTTTTGCTTCAGTAGCAAGCGATTGAACCAAATGCTCTTTTTGCTTATCTATCACATAATTAGGGGCATAGCCTTTTTGGAAGTCTATACCCATACTATTTTTACCGATGGCTTCTATGTCACGAATATGTCCTTGTGAGGACAACACACGAAAGTCCTTGCCCAAAAATTTCTCAATGGTTTTAGCCTTGGCAGGGGACTCAACTATTACTAGATTCTTACTCATTTCTCTAATTCATTATTTTTAAGGACTTTAAGGTCATTATGGACTTTAAAGTCGCAACAAAGCCTATATATAATAAGGTGTCTTTTTCACAAAAACGGCGGCAAAGGTACTGCTTTTATTTTATATTTGCAAATTTATTTTTTGAGTTTTTGGGCTTACTTATTAAGTAAAGTTTTTTATTTTTGTACTATCACTTGCATAATTCATTTTATTTTTGTACCTTTGCAGCGGATAAAAATTTTATACTATGACTACATTTCTAATTTTGACCATCATCCTCATTATTTTTGGCATTGGTTTGCTATTGGCAGAGATGTTTCTTTTACCAGGTTTTGGTGTGGCAGGCATCTTTGGTTTACTGAGTTTAGCTGGTGCTGTGATTATTGCTTACCTCAAACTCACTGCACTTTGGGCGTGGGCAGGTCATGTCACATTGGCTGCATGTGTGGTGCTTTGTGGCATCGCTATCTGGGTGTTCGTTAAGAGCAAGGCTATGGACAAGATGGCACTCGACACCAAGATCGAGGGTGGCGTAGATATGCCTACACCTGGCAAACGCATGGAAGAGTTACAAAAGTAACCCCGCCTTTACACTTTAATTCGTTAAACACTAAACATTAAACAATATGGACTTTGGAATTTTTGAAACCGTGATGTTGGCAATAGTTGCCATTCTCGTAATTATTTTCTTCTACTATGTACCTTTCATGCTATGGATCAACGCCGTAGTAAGTGGTGTACGAGTATCCTTGATTCAACTCTTCTTGATGCGTATCCGTAAGGTACCACCCACACGCATTGTCAACTGCCTCATCGAGGCGCACAAAGCCGGTCTCACCGATGTGAAGCGCGACGGACTAGAGGCGCACTTCCTCGCAGGTGGACATATCGAACGAGTAGTACATGCTCTCGTGAGTGCCAGCAAAGCGAATATGGCACTCACCTTCCAGATGGCTACTGCCATTGACCTCGCAGGTCGTGATGTGTTCGAGGCAGTACAGATGTCTGTTAACCCTCGCGTGATTGATACTCCTCCTGTAACCGCTGTGGCAAAGGATGGTATTCAGTTGATTGCTAAGGCCCGTGTGACTGTTCGCGCAAACATCAAGCAATTGGTCGGTGGTGCAGGCGAGGACACTATCCTTGCTCGTGTAGGTGAGGGTATCGTTTCTTCTATCGGTTCCTCTGATAGCCACAAGATGGTGCTTGAGAATCCAGACAGCATCTCTAAACTTGTGCTTAGCAAGGGTCTAGATGCAGGTACTGCGTTTGAGATTTTGAGTATTGATATTGCGGACATTGATGTAGGTAAGAACATTGGTGCGCAACTCCAAATGGACCAAGCAGAGGCGGATAAGAACATCGCTCAAGCTAAGGCAGAGGAACGCCGTGCTATGGCTATTGCAACTGAGCAAGAGATGAAAGCCAAAGCACAAGAGGCCAAAGCAAAAGTGATTGAGGCAGAAGCACTTGTACCACAAGCCATGGCAGAGGCCTTCCGCAACGGTAACCTCGGTATCATGGATTACTACCGCATGCAAAACATCCAAGCGGACACCACCATGCGCGAAGCCATCGGCAAACCTGCTGGTGAGCCTGCGAAGAAGAAATGAAAATAGCGCTACTACAATATCCCATAGCATGGGCGGATAAGGAGACCAACCTCCGCCTTGCAGAACAGCGTATTGCGACATTGGCTGGTCAAGCCGATGTCGCAGTACTACCAGAAATGTTTGCAACAGGTTTCTGTACAGATCACCCTGAACTGGCAGAGACGATGGACGGGAAGATTATGACCACCCTCCAACGCCTTGCGGACCAATACGATATAGCCATCATAGGATCATTTATTTGCTTGCCAACGCCTATTGCCCATAGCCTATCGCCTATCGCCAAATTGGTAAATCGTGGTTTTATGGTAGTGCCACATGGCGAGGTGCAGATACAAGACAAACGCCACTTGTATGCCCATGGAGGCGAGGATAAGTTCTTTGAGCAAGCTAGTGAGCGCAACACCTTTGAATATAAAGGTGTCAAGATTCAATTGCTCGTATGCTACGACTTACGTTTCCCTGCTTGGGCACGAAACCGCAGCGGTTATGACTATGACATTCTCCTCGTGGTAGCTAACTGGCCCGATATCCGTATTCAGTATTGGGATGCGCTTATCGCTGCTCGCGCCACGGAGAACCAATGCTATATTGCGGCGGTGAACTGCGTGGGCGATGACGGCATGGGCTTGCACTATAATGGTCATTCGGTGGCGTATGACACGCGTTTGCAACCCATTGTTTCTTTCGCCGATGATGAGGAGGGCACGAAGATTGCCGAATTTGACATCGCTAAACTCCACCACTTCCGTGAGGTTCTGCCTCTATGGAAGGATACTGATAAGTTTGAATTACAATGACCTACCAATGGAACATACGACGATTGACTGCTCAGGAAGAGGCCCTTCAACAGCAGTTGGAACGCGAGCTAAATATCAGCTCCGCGGCTGCTCGTATGTTGGTAGTTCGTAATATACAATCTGCCGAAGAGGCTCGTCAGTTTATTCGTCCATCTCTGGACAAACTGCACGATCCGTTCCTCATGAAGGATATGGACAAAGCGGTTAAGCGTTTACACCAAGCTCTCACTCAAAATGAGAATATCCTCATTTACGGCGACTATGATGTAGATGGCACCACCGCCGTAGCAGTGATGTATCGATTCCTATCGCCTCTCACCTCTCACCTAGACTACTACATCCCTGATCGTTATAATGAAGGATATGGAGTATCTACGCAAGGTATTGACTACGCAGCAGAGCAAGGTTGTGCCCTTATCATCACCCTTGATTGTGGCATCAAAGCGGTAGAGAAGGTGGCATATGCAAAGAGCAAGGGTATTGATGTGATTGTCTGCGACCACCACACACCTGGTGATGAACTCCCAGCAGCCGTGGCCGTACTCAATATGAAACGCGATGACTGCCCTTACCCATACAAAGATCTATCAGGTTGCGGCGTAGGCTTCAAACTAGCGCAAGCATACACCCAGCAATATGGTTTGCCATTTGATAACCTTCTACCACTATTGCAACTGCTAGCGATGTCCATCGCTTCGGATATCGTACCTATCACAGGTGAGAATCGCATCTTGGCGCACTATGGAATCAAGCAAATCAACCAAGCACCTTTTGCCGGTATATCTGCGGTAATAGATGTGGCTGGTATAGAAGCCAAGAAACTGACCATCAACGAATTGGTATATAAACTAGGTCCTCGGATCAATGCTTGCGGACGCATGAAATCAGGTCGTGCAGCCGTAGAACTTCTGCTCACAGACGATGCTACTTTTGCTCGTCAGCAAGCCGAAGAGGTCAACCAACATAACGAGGAACGCCGCGACTGCGACACTGAGACCACTAAAGAGGCCTTGGCCATGTTAGAAGAAGATTCCACTTTCGCTCAACGCCGTTCAACCGTTGTGTATGCTCCACATTGGCACAAAGGTGTAGTAGGTATTGTGGCATCACGATTAATAGAGACATACTATCGTCCAACCATCGTGCTCACCGCAGGCGAAAACGGCATCATTTCAGGATCGGCACGTTCGGTGGGAGGTTTTGACATCTATGCCGCTATTGACTCATGTCTAGATCTGCTCACCAACTTCGGCGGACACAAATATGCCGCAGGACTGAGTATGCATATCGACAACCTGCCAGCTTTCTGCGAGCGCTTTGAGAAGTATGTAGCAACCCATATCCGCGAGGATCAGTTGCAACCTACTCTACTTGTAGAGGCAGAACTAGAATTAGCAGATATCACACCTGCTTTCTACAATGTGATTCGTTATCTAGAACCTTTTGGTCCTGGTAACCCACGCCCTTTATTTACTTCTCGCAACCTCATCAACCACCGCGACACACGCGCAGTAGGTAAGACAGGCGAGCACCTTCGCCTAGATGTTACCGACCGCACCTATGCTATCACAGGTATTGCTTTCGGACGAGCAGACATGGCCAAACATATTCAAAACGGCAACTCTGTGGATATCTGCTACGAATTAGACGAAAATACATTTAACAATAGAACCACCATCCAAATGATGGTACAGGATATTAAGCCATCATAGATTGTAGGACGGCTTCGCCTATAGGACGCCCCCATGGGGCTATAGGTTATAGGCAAGATTTATAGTGAAAAAATCAACCAAAAGATATGTTTAGTGAATTAGATACTAAAGGGCCAAAATACCGCAAAGGTAGTATAGAAGTAGTTTGCGGAAGTATGTTCTCGGGAAAGACCGAAGAACTCATCCGTCGTATGAAGAGAGCTCAGTTTGCCAAACTCAAAGTAGAGATTTTCAAACCCGCTATTGACGTGCGCTATAGCGAAGCAGAAGTAGTTAGCCATGACCGCAATGCTATCCAATCTACACCCGTAGATAGCAGCCAAAATATCCTCCTTATGGCACATGATGTGGATGTAGTAGGTATTGATGAGGCGCAATTCTTCGATATGGGTATTGTGGAGGTTGCTAACGAACTCGCTCGCCGCGGCATCCGTGTTATCTGTGCGGGTTTGGATATGGACTTCAAGGGCGTACCTTTCGGCCCAATGCCAGCATTGATGGCTATTGCAGATGATGTGTATAAGACCCACGCTATTTGTGTGCATTGTGGCGACTTGGCATATGTCAGCCACCGCACCGTCAGTAGCGACAAACGTGTCCTTCTCGGCGAGACCGAGAGTTATGAGCCACTCTGCCGTGCTTGCTACGAGAAAGCGCTGGCAGCAGAAACAACTGAAACCAAGTAAATCCATTCTACTTTATCTATGTCTTATATACACAAGATGCACCCCCAAAAGGTGCATTTTGTTTGTTTTGTATTAAAAGTCCCTTGTTAGTTACGCACTATACACTCACTATTCCTATCACTTCCGTGGCGGATTCACCGCCCTTGATTAGCTAATTTTCACACTATGGACAACTCTCACGGAAATGTCATCACTCACACTCTGGATGACGATACACTCCAGACCTCTTTATGCGAGTTTCCTTTGTCCCCTATCGAAGAGGACAAAGGAAAATTCAGTTGCTAATCCGCTTGCTTTTGTCACGGCAAAGCCGAGAACAAAAGCAAGGATGTTTTATGCCTTCTAATTTTGCTGAACGCATATGCGTTTTGCAAAATAATCGTTCGAACGTATGTGAGATAAGAAATAATCGTTTGAGCTAAAAGCGAAATAAGAAATTTATAAATTACTGGACTAAACGCACGGATTGCACGTAGCAGTCAACTTCGCCGTCCATATAGACTCCACTCGAAGAGAAGTAGAGCTCCCACGCAGGAGTGGATGACCAATAGTCGCCGTGCGAACCCACGCCGGATACACTGCCATGGCAATCGCGGTAGCCCGCAGCAGGCAACAAAATGGAATTACCATTAGGACCTGTAACCTTATAACCATTACCTGTCCAAGTCCACTCGCATTCATTTTTAAGTTCTACGAACTGATCTTTTGTTGGCAATTTATCACCAAACTTACTAACTGCATTATCATAACTATAAAAACCACTTTCATTGGTTTCTTTCCAATAAGTACCACTGGACAAACCCAAATCTACATAACCAGTAGGAACAGTAATAATTACACCTTGTTCTTTATCTGTTACTAAACGAACAATGCCCTTTTTATTTTCACGGGTCATATAATTACCAGAACCTATCAGATTATTAGCACGCATCAATTCTAACTCCTCATTAGTGGGCAAACGCCAACTACCATAACCAAATTGTTGTGACTCATTAAGACGAGAAATTACTCGACGGGGTTCCGATTCAAAAGTACCTAAATCATTTGGAAATACTTTCAAATAACCGTATATAACATATGGCGTTGTACGAGGTTGTAGGTTTGCTGATGGCTGTGCACTTACAGTTGGTCCAGCATTAATAACTATTTGAGACGCTAATTTTGTAGCAAGATTTTTCATTCCTTCACGATACGAACTTCCTGCAAAGGTTGCACCCTCTGTAGCTGCGATTGTTCCACTCTCTACATTGATTACACGCACATCCACATTGTACTGCCCCATTACGATATTCACATCACCAATAACAATCTTAGATAAATTCAATAATTCACCAATACGCACCATTTGACTTTCAGTCAATGAACTACGTTGCAGTTTTTGCTCATCAATAATGCGATCAATTTGTGTGCGCTCAATCATAGTGTAACCTGAGGGACGGAAATAAGTAGTAAAGATCCCCGAAAGTCCATCAACATCCGCTTGCGAGATACCTACGCCAGCCTTAAGCTCCATAACAGCAGCACGCTGCGCCATGGCTGAGATTGCCAAAAGGCAAATCAAACATAAAGAGAATAGTTTTTTCATTGTTGTGTTGTTTTAATTGGTTAGTATTGTTTTATTTGTTTTCACATAAGTACACAAAAAACGTGAGCCAACTGCTATTGGTTCTTTCGGGCTTGGACTCCCATAACACTCCAATATATGCAGAAAAGCCCACGTATAAACGTGAGCGTTTCGCAATATTCTCGGAAGTGTTATTTCAAAGTGTCCAAGTTTGAAAGAATCCTCAAATAAAGCAAACGCTTTTAATAAAATATGTCTGCAAACTTTTGGTTTGCGTTGCAAAGGTACAACAAAATTTGCAATCGTGCAAGAAAAATCGCATTTTAGTGCGATTTTTCTTGGTGTAGGGTGTAAGAGCACCCCACAAAGTCACAAACTTTGTCGGGGACCCCGCTTGTGTAGGGTGTAAAGGCGGCGACTATGTCGCAGTTTAGAGAACGGCGCAAGGCCCTACGGTTTTGGGTTTAGGAAAAAAAAATCGCCACTTATGTCCGAAAACACAAATGGCGAAGGGATGATAGGTTTTTATCTCTTACAAACAAAATGCTAAATAGTGTGGAATAGTCAATATTCCATCACTTCTGCCAATATTGTAACTACCCACTTTGATTGCTTGATAAATATGGTATTTATCTGGATTGCTCAAAATAGTCCGTAAGGATTTCGCGCGTCCTGTAGTAGCTTTGCACTCCAACAATGTGCATTCTCCTTTGTATCGCATTACAAAATCAATTTCTAATCCACCCTCTTTGTGGTAATAGTACAATGGGCGTTGCATTTTACCAAGAAAATCGGCCAACAAGTTCTCAAAGATTGCACCTTTATATCCTAACAAATCGCCTTGTAAAATATCCGCTTGCGTACCATCTTCCAACATGCTAACAAACAAACCCGTATCTGCCATATAGACCTTAAACACATTGTCTATCGCATTGCCAGCAAGGGGCAACTCTGGCATTTGCAGATTATAACATTTGCGAACAATGCCAGCATCTTCAATCCATTGCAGACATCCCCAATAATCTTTTGCTCGCGCGCCAGTACGGATTGTGGAATATTGAAACTTCTTATTTTCCTTGCTCAATTGCTTTGGGATAGAATCAAAGCATGCTCGTATACGTGCTTTATCTTCTTTCGATGCATACTTGATCATATCAGAGCGATAACCATCTACTATACCTCGCTGCACGTCTAATACCATTTGCATGTTATGTGTCTGAACAAAAGTCTTTACCGCCTCTGGCATGCCGCCAATCACAGCGTATTGCAATAGGTAATTGCTCATTGTATCATGCAGGCTTTCAGGAACGGGTGTTTCTTGCTCAAAAGACTGACGTAATGTTTGGAAAATTTCGTCTTTTAATCCAATCGCCCACAACCATTCTTCAAAATCTATAGGATACATGTCCACAATCTGTTCGTACCCTACTGGAATAGCCGCCTCCATATCCTCTAAGTCATTGCGGTAGCCATTCACACCCAATAGCGAGCCAGTACATAGAACATCGTACCGCCCATCCAACTTAAAGAATTTCAATGCTGTGCGCGCACGAGGACACTCCTGTATCTCATCCAACACAAAACATGTTTTTCCAGACACAATCGGAACAGAAGGAAAAGCTGCTGAAACAAGCATCGTGATTGTTTGTACATCTAATGCTCCCTGAAAAAATTTCTTGTAAGATGGTTGTTCATGAAAATTGAGGTATATCACATGCTCGTAATTAGCACGAGCAAAAGACAAAACCGAGTAGGTTTTACCGCATTGACGACATCCTTTCACTACCAATGGCTTACGATCGGGATTCTGCTTCCATTGCAAAAATAATTGCTCAATTTTTCTCCTCATATTAAAATCTGCTGATTTTCAATTAAATAACACTTTTCGGCACGAATATTATTGTATTTTCAACACTTTTCGGCACGTGTTTTATTACTTTTCAACACTTTTCGGGTGCAAAGGTAGTGAAAA
>JAZQTO010000090.1:0-2632 GCA_045630805.1 Paludibacteraceae bacterium | reverse complement strand
GTTTCGCAGAAGTAACCTCGCTATTCTCCCCTCCTTTTAGGGAGGGGGTGGGGGTAGGCTTTTTCCTCTCCAATTCTTGGAGGTTATCAATTCGCTTGCTGCGCAAGAAATCATAGATACCACCTAAGTGCTCGCGTACTTTTCCGCCACCAAACTCATACACTTTGTCCACCAAGCCATCTAGAAAATCGCGGTCGTGGCTCACGCAGATAACCGTGCCGTTGAACTCTTTCAATGCGGCCTTAAGCACATCCTTGGACTGCATATCCAAGTGGTTGGTAGGCTCGTCTAGAATAAGCAAGTTACAAGGTTCAAGCAGCAAACGAATCATCGCCAAACGGCTGCGCTCGCCACCAGACAACACCTTGACCTTCTTTTCGGAGGCTTCGCCACCAAACATAAAGGCTCCTAAAATATCGCGAATCTTGGTGCGGATATCGCCGACCGCCACATAGTCAATCGTCTCAAATACAGTCATTTCGCCATCCAACAATGCGGCTTGGTTTTGCGCAAAATACCCTATCTTGACATTGTGTCCAATCTTAAGCGTACCCATATAATCCAACTGCCCCATGATACAGCGAACCAGGGTCGTTTTGCCTTCGCCATTCTTACCTACAAAAGCTACTTTCTCGCCTCTTCGGATGGTGAAATTGGCATTCTGGAATACCATGTGATCGCCAAAATCTTTGCGCACATCTTCGGCTATTACTGGGAAATCTCCACTACGTGGAGCAGGTGGAAAACGCAAACTCAATCGTGAGTTGTCTTCCAAATCCACCTCTAGACGATCTAGCTTCTCCAATTGTTTGATACGTGACTGCACTTGCACCGCCTTAGTGGCTTTGTAGCGAAAACGCTCAATAAACTCCTCTGTTTCTTGAATCATTTTCTGCTGATTTATGTACGCACGCACTTGCTGTTCGTGGCGTTCTTGACGCAGCACCTTGAACTGCGAATAAGGCACATTATAGTCGTATATCCTACCTAGCGTAATCTCTATGGTTCGGGTGGTGACATTATCTAGAAATGCACGGTCGTGACTCACCAAAACCAACGCACTACTATTATTCTTAAGAAACTCTTCTAGCCATTGAATGGACTCAATGTCTAGGTGGTTGGTGGGCTCGTCAAGTAGCAGTAAGTCAGGGTGTTGGAGCAATATCTTCGCCAATTCAATACGCATGCGCCAACCGCCTGAGAACTCCGAACAGGGTCGGTCAAAATCCTTGCGCTCAAAACCCAATCCGATAATCGTGCGATCCATCTCCGCGATAAACCTCGCCTCCTCACCAGATATACCAGCCTCTAAACTGTAGGCGCTTGCGCCGTCCTGTAGCGAAGCGTCCTCTAAACCATCGCTCTTGCGAGCGATAACACTCATCACGTCCTCCCTCAGCGTCTTCCCATCCACGTGCATCATCACCTGTGGCAAGTAGCCGATGGTGATATCGCCCATCTTGCTAATACGACCAGAAGTAGGTGTCTCCACGCCTGCTAACAAACGTAGCAGGGTCGTTTTGCCTGCTCCATTCTTACCCACCAACGCAACACGCTCGCGCTGATTAATGAGAAAAGTGATATCATCCAATATCGGACGAGAGGAATATTCTATGCTGAGATGCTCTATGCTTACCATGTCAATTACGGGTTCTTAACGGGTTTATGACGGGTTTTTGCTATAACGATACTATTCCATCTTGATGAAACAATCCTGTATATCTCGCAATGCCTTGCCGGTGTGACTCTCTGTGCATTGCATAATCTCTTCTGGAGTGCCTTTGGCTACAATATAACCACCTATATCGCCACCTTCAGGACCCAAATCTATAATATGGTCTGCCGCCAAGATAACCGATGGATTATGCTCAATAATCAGCACGGTATGTCCTCTGCTAATGAGCGCATTCATCGCCTTGAGCAACACGGTGACATCGTGGTGATGGAGTCCAGTAGTAGGCTCATCAAAAATAAACAACGTAGGGGAGGCATTCTCTTGGGCGAGGAAGGAGGCTAATTTCACACGCTGACTCTCACCGCCAGAGAGTGTACTGCCTGCTTGACCTAGTTTGATATATCCTATACCCACATCCTGCAATGGACGAAGACGAGAGACAATCTTCTTGCAATCAGGATCTTCTGAGAAAAATTCAATAGCCTGATTAACAGTCATTTCGAGTATATCGTAGATGTTTTTGCCTCGATACAATACATCCAATACATCTTGCTTATACCGTTTACCATGACAGTGTTCACACTCCAAGACGATATTGGCCATAAACTGCATCTCAATGGTGATCGTTCCTTCTCCTTGACACGCCTCGCAGCGACCACCAGGGGTGTTAAATGAGAAGTACGAAGGAGTAAAACCGAGCTGTTTGCTCAGCTGTTGTTCGGCATATAGTTTGCGAATCTCATCAAATGCTTTGAGGTAAGTGACTGGGTTGGAGCGGGAAGACTTAGTCAGTGGGTTTTGGTCCACAAACTCCACGTTATGAGTCAGTTGCAAACTGCCTCGCAGACTGCCGAAGTCGCCTGTTCGATCGGCTACACCGCCATAATGCTTCTTGAGAGCAGGGTAGAGCACCTTGCTCACAAGCGAAGACTTGCCGCTACCGCTCACACCCGTGAC
>JAZQTO010000089.1:0-17870 GCA_045630805.1 Paludibacteraceae bacterium | reverse complement strand
TGGCAACGTATCACCACGTTGATATACCTCAGTACTGGTTGTCTCTGGCAGTTGTAATTCAATCGCCATTCCGCCCATCAGTCCATTGGCCACAAGTGCCATCTCTGTTCCAAGAGGCAAACTAATATCCTTTGATATGGATACTGCTACCGTAAAAGATTGTGGTTTAGTAAAATCGTATTGGATACTTTCTACCAAACCGACTTGATAACCCTTAATCAGAACAGGCGCTTGCTCAGTCAAACCACTAATATTCTCATATTGACCTACATAAGTTGTTGTAGATGAAAAGATATTAATACCTTTTAAAAAGTTCAGCCCAAAATACAAAATTACTGCGCACAATACTGCCAGTACACCTACTTTGAATTCTCTAGAAATTTTCATATTGATTAGTTTTTATTTTCGTTGTAATATTTTTCAAAAGCAGTAAAGATTCCCTTTACTATACCTGCTTTACCAGCTTCACTTGCTAGCCATTTTTCTTCTTCCGCATTGCTCAAGAATCCCATTTCGACAAGAACTCCTGGACAAGCTGATTGCAACAAGACCCAAAACGCAGCCTGTCTTACACCACGATTAGCTCGTTGGAGCGAACTAACAAACTCATTTTGAACTTTCTCTGCAAAAACCATACTATTCTCCATATAACCATGTTGCATAAGTTCGAACATGATATAACTTTCGATGGAATTATCAAATCCTTGATACACAGTCAGGTCTTCTTCCAGTTTCATTACCGAGTTTTCACGCATAGCGACGTCCAAATTATCATCCATACGATCGGTACCTAAGATAAATGTCTCGGCACCACACGCGTTGCGATTCTCCGCAGCATTAGTATGTATACTAATGAATAATTTATCACTATCTTTGCATTTATTCACAATATCAGCACGCTGCTGCAAAGGCAAAAACACATCCGTACTACGCGTTAGTATCACTTTCACTTCTGGATATTTTGCGCGAATATTATCAGCCAAACGTTGTGCAACCGCTAGATTAAGATCCTTCTCTTTGACTCCCATCTTCAAGCCTATAGCTCCAGCGTCATGACCACCATGACCAGCATCTATCACTACTGTAAACGACTGCAAAGTCATACTAAGCAGTAGCAATACGACAATAGGTATAACTGTATTAATTACTCTCTTTATCATAGACTTATTCTTCTAAAAATCGCACAAAGGTACAACTTTTTTTTGAAATATACAAGTTATACAAAAAAAAGACGACCGAAGTCGTCTTTTTTGGGTGACTAGTGGGGCCCTCGTTCGATTTTCGCTTACTACAAAGAACTACTGCGTAGTTAAGGTAGTCGCGACATCTCACTCTCCCCAAAAAGTCAACTTTTCGGGGACCCCTTTGTTGGGTTCTTCGCCAAGCCACTAATCACAAAAAAAGACGACCACAAGTCGTCTTTTTTGGGTGACTAGTGGGGCTCGAACCCACGACACTCGGAACCACAATCCGATGCTCTGCCAGCTGAGCTATAGCCACCGTGTACACTCTCTCATTCGAAAGCGGGTGCAAAGGTACTGCTTTTTTTTGACATGACCAAATTTTTCTACAAAAAAAGTGTATTTTTACGCTATTTATATATTATAATAAGGTCAAAACATTTCAAAACACTACTCTCCCCTCTCCACATTGTATGCCTCTAAAGCTTTGCGTAGAACCAACATAGCTTTGCCTAGATCCTCTCGATTGAGGATATATGCCATACGAACTTGTTTCTTTCCTTGCACAGGGTCAGTATAAAAACCACTACCTGGCGCCATCATGATCGTCTGTCCCTCGTATTGGAAATCCGTCAAACACCATTGGCAAAAATCATCGGTATCCTCTACTGGCAATTGTACCATCACATAGAACGCACCCATTGGTGTAGGAGCAAACACACCTGGAATTTGATTTAATTGGTCAATCAGATAGTTACGACGAGCTAAATACTCATCATACACTTCCTCCATATATTCTTGTGGTGTCGAAAGCGATGTTTCTGCAATCACCTGACCAATCAAAGGTGGAGACAAACGCGCCTGACAGAATTTCATGACCGCATTGTGTACTTCTTTGTTCTTCGTAATCAAAGCACCAATACGTATTCCACACTCCGAATAACGCTTACTAACCGAATCAATCAACACTACATTTTGCTCAATACCTTCCAAGTGGAATGCTGAGATATATGGACGCTTGGTATAAATGAACTCACGATACACCTCATCAGAGAATAAATAGAGATTATATTTCTGTACCAAGTCACGGATTTGCATCATCTCTTTCTTGGAGTAGAGATAACCCGTAGGGTTATTAGGATTACAAATCAAAATAGCACGCGTCTTATCGGTAATCTGTTCCTCAAATGCTTCAACTGATGGCAAGCGAAAACCATTCTCAATATCCGTTTTCACAGATTTGACAACAGCACCACATGAGATAGCAAATGCCATATAGTTGGCATAACTTGGATCCGTCACGATAATCTCATCCCCAGGATTGAGGCACGCCATATAGGCAAACATAATGGCCTCAGAACCACCTGTGGTAATAATAATTTCATCAGGAGAGAGGTCAATCCCATACTCTGCATAATATCCCACCATTTTGGTACGAAGGGATTTGATGCCTTGCGAAGGAGAATATTCAAGGATTTCATCGTGAAAATTTCTCAATGCATCCATCGCACAAACAGGTGTTTTGATATCTGGTTGTCCAATATTCAAATGGTAGATATGTACACCATTACGCTTAGCAGCATCTGCATATTTAGCCAGTTTACGAATAGGCGATTCTGGCATATTCTGCGCCCGTGTTGAAATTTTCATAACGCTATGTTATTAAGGTTATCTAATATAATTGCGCTGCAAAGATACAACTTTTTTTTGAAATACACAAGTATCATACCAAAAAATCGCCATCAGCAATGCCAACAGCGATTTTCTATACATATTATTAGTCTTTTTCAGATTGATCTTATCCGCCACAACGGCTGTAGCCACACTCGCGGCAATGCATACAACCCTCTTCAAAGATGAGCACATTGCCACAGTTAGGACAAGATTGACCTTGCACCACAGTACCGTCTTGGATGTATTTCTTGAGTGCACGCTCAACGCCAACTTTCCAAGAGTTGATTGACTCTGAATCCATTTGGAGAGAGCTAATCATCTTGATTACCTGGTCAATAGGCATACCATAACGCAAGACACCAGAGATCAATTTAGCATAATTCCAGAACTCCTTATCGAACTTGTAACTCAAGCCCTCCATAGTGGTCTTGAAGCCACGAGAATTGACAAATTGGAAGTCATAACGCTTGGTACCATCCTCTTGAACTACACGAATAATCTTACCTTTGGTTACTGATTTAGGCAACAAGATACCTTCCTCATCATCTGCCAAACCAGTAAAGATCTCGTATGGAACACCGTCCTTCAAACCTACAAAAGCAATCCATTTGTCTTTGTTGTTTTGGAAGCGAACTACATCGCACTCCAATTCAGCAGGACGAACACGAGTCTTATTATCGAAGCATACGCAAGTCTTATCGTCTTTCTTTGCTTCCTCTTTTTTCTTCTTGTCCTTCATGCCCTCGAGCACACCTGTACGTGAGCCATCACGATAAACAGTACAGCCCTTGCAACCAGAACGCCAAGCCTCTTCGTAAAGTTGGCCTACGAGCTCCTCGCTCACGTCATTAGGCAGGTTGATAGTCACAGAGATAGAGTGATCCACCCACTTTTGGATAGCACCTTGCATATGCACCTTCTCCAACCAGTCCACATCGTTAGCAGTAGCCTTGTAGTATGGAGATTTCTCTACGAGTTCATCGATCTCTGCTGTTGTATAGCGGTGTGCTGGATCATAGGTATAACCATTGGCATTCATCCAAGTGATGAACTTGTGGTGGAATACTACATATTCCTCAAAGCTATCGCCTACTTCGTCCACGAGATCTACGTGTACGTTCTTGTCGTTAGGGTTCACTTTGCGACGACGACGATATACAGGTTGGAATACAGGCTCAATACCACTAGTGGTTTGAGTCATGATACTGGTTGTACCAGTAGGAGCGATGGTCAAGCAGGCGATATTACGACGACCATATTTAACCATCAACTCATAGAGCTCAGGATCCGCCTCTTTCAAGCGTTGGATATATGGGTTATTCTCCTCACGTTTAGCATCATACACATGGAATGCGCCACGCTCTTGTGCCATTTGTACGCTACTACGATATGCCGCCAACGCCAAGGTCTTGTGTACCTCTACAGAGAAAGCTGTAGCCTCTGGTGTACCATAACGCAAACCCAAAGCAGCCAACATATCGCCCTCAGCCGTTGTGCCCACACCTGTACGACGACCCTTAGTAGTCTTGTCCATAATCTTCTCCCAAAGTTCGCGCTCGGTACGTTTGATTGACTCGCACTCAGGATCAGACTCTACCTTAGAGAGAATTTTCTCAATCTTCTCTACCTCCAAGTCAATAATATCATCCATCATACGTTGTGCCACAGCCACGTGCTTCTTGAAGAGCTCAAAATCAAATTCAGCCTGTGGAGTAAATGGATTCTTTACATAACTATAGAGATTAACTGCCAATAGACGGCAACTGTCGTATGGACACAATGGAATCTCGCCACATGGGTTGGTACTTACGGTCTTGTAACCCAAATCTGCATAGCAATCAGGCACACTCTCTTTGGTAATCGTATCCCAGAACAACACACCTGGCTCAGCTGATTTCCACGCATTGTGGATCACTTTCTTCCATAGTTTAGCCGCATCCACTTCCTTCGTGTACGTAGGCGCGTCTGAATCAATAGGATATTGTTGGGTGTACATCTTGCCTTCAATAGCTGCCTGCATAAAATCATCATGCATCTTCACAGACACATTGGCACCGGTCACCTTACCTTGCTCCATCTTAGCGTCAATAAACGCCTCACTATCAGGGTGTTTCACACTTACACTCAACATCAACGCACCACGACGACCATCTTGCGCTACCTCACGAGTAGAGTTGCTATAACGCTCCATGAATGGCACCAAACCAGTAGAAGTCAAAGCACTATTCTTCACAGGGCTACCGTGAGGACGGATATGACTCAAGTCATGACCTACACCACCACGACGTTTCATCAACTGCACTTGCTCCTCGTCGATTTGGATAATAGCGCCATAGCTATCCGCGCTACCATCTTGACCAATCACAAAGCAGTTACTCAAACTAGCCACCTGAAAATCGTTGCCAATACCAGTCATTGGACTACCAGCCGGAACAATGTACTTGAAGTCCTTCAATAGTTCAAACAACTCTGCTTCCGACATTGGGTTAGCATACTTTTGCTCCACACGAGCAATCTCACCCGCAAGACGATGATGCATATCGTCTGGGGTCTGTTCGTAAAGGTTACCAAACGAGTCTTTAAGCGCATACTTCGTACTCCACACACGGGCCGCCAACTCGTCACCTTTGAAATACTCCACAGAAGCCAATTCGGCTTCTTTTTGGGTAAAAGTCTTTTTCTCCATGATATATAATGAGTTATATTTTTCCTTGTCTATATTCGTCTAAAAATAGGCGCGAAATCGAGTGCAAAGGTACAATATATTTATGATATATGCAAACATTTTTGCAAAATATTTTCTTATTTAGACAACAAAGTTGTCCAAAACAAAAATGCAAACCACTCATTATAAGCGATTTGCAAATTTTATCAACAGCCAAAGTTTTCCGTTTTAAAAAACTTATTTACAACTCAAGTCTTCTATTTGTGTAATTCTAGCATTGCAACTAGTTACACCATTTTTGTCTACTTGCTGATACTGAACGCTTTGCGCTCTTTCTGCATAGCGCGTCAACATCTCATCTCCCAAATAGAGTTCTTTGACATAGTTGATGTCTAGTCTAAATGGCTTGGTATTATCCTGCATGCGACGAGCATTAAGCATCCATTCTAGGTACTTGGTGGAGTTGCAATGGCAGTTATAATCCATATCAGCATATTGGATGGTATGTGGTTTCTCTTGTGCGCGAATCACTTCTGGATCTTGTTCCAATTCAGAGAGCACTAATGGCAACATTCTCTGTCCACGACTCATCTTCAACACCTCACCATCGACTGCTTGTTTGAAAACATCCAAATCAAATAGATTGACAATCTCTCGTTTGTCTCGTTCCAAAACAGCCCAAACCGTCTTACAACAACCGATTAGTTTTTCCTCTTCCTTTTCCTTAATATATATACGGAAATCACGAACAGACAACATATGTGCATTTTGCTCAATCCATGTTTCGAATATCAATTCTTCGCCATGGGTTGGCAAATATAGCATTTCTAGATTGAGATGCGTAATAATCCAAGTGCAGTTGTGTTGCATCAGATAAGGAATACCAATACCTATCTCATCTGCCACTTTGCCCGCAACAATGAGCAAACGATTCTCCATCGTATGCAATCGCAAACGACGTGTATCGTCAATGTCTTGGTATTGAACAACATAACTATGTCTATACTTCATGTTTTGTAGCTATTTCTTATGGTTAAATTTCGACGAGGTTCCAATCAGGTTCCAATCAGGTTCCAATGAGGTTCCAATGCAAACAGAGGGCAAAACAAGGGTTATTCGTTGATTGGAATCACACCTGTTGGTTTCAAAATAGTGTATTGCGTCATGGACTGATTGGAGCGAAAACCTACACCTTTGATGATGGAAGCTTCACGCGTAATCACAATGGAAGAGTCGGAATATACACTCTCATCCTTCTGACTCCAAAACAACAAAGGCGTTTCGAACTGCTCTCCATTGAGATTGAGTGCTTTGACATTTCCTCTAAGCATCCACACTTGAGCGGGCTCGTCGTAATAGGCATAATCCGCTTCTATTGTTGCATCTGACTCTAAGTCAAGATTAAATTTCTCAAGGAATATCCCATCAGGAAACTCCCAATGAGGTGTATCTGCTTTGTCATATACTCGCCATTTGGGCGCTTTGATTCGATAGCGAGTCACGCCCGAATCCGACACAATAGTCATCACATCCTCTGCCTCTAGCACAGCCATATTTTTGCGATCCGATACAGCCTCTGCACGCAGTTTGACGCTTCGCTTGCGACAAGAACCGAGTGCTGTACATAGCAATATCAAGAGAACCACTTGCGCGATTCTCTTGATATGGATGCGTAATATCTTGGTACGACAATACACCTTAATATTATATTACTCAGCTTTAGAGCGACAAGTTGTAGTTTTGCCAATCCAGCCACCCACACGGAATGGTTGACCATCGTTCAACTCTTTGTGGAAGAACACATCCTCTTTAGATGGGAAGTATTGGCTGTAAGTAGCAATCAACTTGTTGGCATCCGTTGCGCAAGAAGAATCAACAGTTTTTGCCTTGCGGAACATATCGCATGCTACCCAGAACACAGAGCGAGCCAAGATTGGATCATCATAGATCTTAGCACTTGCATAGCAGATACCCATCAACAAGTAGCAACGACCATCCTCTGGATTAACATCCAAAGATTGTTGTGCATAAGCTGCACCTTGTTGGTAGTTCTTGAGAAGCACGTATACATTGGCTACACGGTAGAGATAATCAGCCTTATCCTCATCATTTGTAACCATAGACAATGCTTGTTTGTAATACTCCAAAGCACCATTCAAATCGCCTTTCTTGATGCACATTTGTGCACAACCCGCAGCAGACTCACTAGTAGGTTGGAGTTTGTGTGCGTGCTCAGCAGCCGTAAAATACACATCGCTCTCGGTACAACCCAAACGGCGATAGAGTTTCATAATCGAACCCAATTTCTCGATATCATTTGCACTCTCAGCCACTACGGTAGCGTACATCTGATCCATTTGATCGCAATCAGCAGCACCAGAAGCCGCATAGAGACGATCCACATATGCCTTTTGACTAGTAGCGTGCTCAGCATTTTTACCACCAGCAGCCACGATTTGCTCCAAAGCAGCAGAAGCTAACTGATAGTCAGCCAAGAACTGATCGCCGTATTGCTCTGTATTAGACTTGTAGATATTATAGCTCAGCTCTACAAACTTACGCAAAACGGTAATTTGTGCTTTTGCACCCAAAGCAGTCACAGACTCCTTCATCCATCCGTATGCAGGCAATGCCAATTCATCCTCTTGGAAGTAAGTCAAATAGTCCATTGCTTTTACGCCCAATACATAAGCATCAGGATAGCGAGCCTCATCGAAGTACTTGATACGGTCATCGTGCAATTGCATGATAGAGTCACGCAAAGCCTTGCGCACATTCTCATCGGTAGCTTGTTGATAACGATACCCAAGAATCTCTGTACCATCTGTGTAGATAGCCTTGTTCAAATCTGGACGACTTTGGTAAACTGGCAACCAGAAACCATATGCCTCGTCATATTGTTTATTTTTAACAGACTCATGAAAGAGTGAGAGATTCACCATGCACTCCTCATCAGACAAGGTTTCTACTACTGGCGCAACCACCTCTGGTTCAGCACCTTTCTTTTTCTTTTTTTGTGCAAAGCCTGCCATTGGAATAGCAAAGCACAAAGCGATTAATAATACTTTTTTCATTGTTTGTTGTTTATTTTGTTTATATTTTCTAGTTCATCTAGTTGGTCTAGTTTATCTAGTTGGTTAGAGTTTTCTCTTGAAGAACCAATGTTCTGAGATAGAGGCGCTGATCACTAGTCGCAAGTAGTTCTCTGTCAACACATTGCTTCCTCCTCTGCGCCCATACTCCAAGGTAGTGTTAATCACTGTTCCTGTTGTTCTCAGAGGCAAACCGACACCAAGACTTACTCCTAATTCGGGCTGATTATAACTGCTTGTATAAGAGGTCGCATAATTAGCACCCACGCGCCACAACATACGATCCACATACTTTCGGCTAGTAGGATCATTGCGATACTCCAGACCTACTGCCCAACGGTGTCTAGAATTCAGTCCTTTGTCCTCTCCAAAATACGATGCATGAGCCCAATCTTGGAACTGATAATCCACGCCCACTAACAAACGATTAGCGTAGTCATAACTCAATCCCACGCCGTACATCATTGGCATTTCAAAGCCGCCACTCATCGTTGCCACCGTATCATTAGTAGTTGTTTCCAATTGCTCATAACTCATACGAGAGAAAGCTTGTTTGTGCTCATACACAGCACCCACATTGATGGTGTGTTTGCCAAAAGTATGGAACACCTGCATACCATAGCGCAAGCGCAAACTATTGGCATTCAAGTTATCCACTTGACTCACGGAGTCCAAAGCGGCATTGGTAAAGTGCAAACTACGACGTTGTGTCACGTCGCCAAACATATAATAAATATTTGCACCCAACGCTACCCAATCGCAGATATTAAAACTCAAACCGCCATACACTTGCGTAAAACCACCTTCGCCTGAGTATTGTTTGGTGTAGTAGTAATCCGTATTGATAGAATCATTTAACGCAAACTTATATCCCACAGCCGAATATGGATTGACACCTACTGACATAGCGATATACCTACGCCACAATGGAAATTGGAGAGTCATATACTCCAAGTTACCATTCATGCGATTGGTTGTGCCATTCGCATCACCATAGTTGGTATATAACAATGATCCTGCAATATCAAACATAAATGTCAAGGAATCGCACGCAGTATAGGAAGCGGGTTGAGCAGGGTTAATCACCTTGTTCGACCGCATACCTACGCCTACTCCACCCATGGCGCGGTACGCACCTGGCAGATTGTTGTTCAATTCTCCATAACCAAATCTAGATGATGGCGATGAAGTCGCATTCTGTGCCCACGCGCCAACAGCCAACATCGTTGCTACTACTAGTACTATATATCTTCTCAAATTCATAATCTATTTTTATCCGTACCTTTACACTCTACACTTTACACTCTACTCCCTTCACTATAACCCACTTAAAATACAATTCAGCCCTATCAACACCAAGTGTGGTTCGCCGACCACATCCTTCTGCTTCATCGCATTTAATATATAAGGTGCATGCCCTCCTGTCACATAGGTCTTAAACGCTATCCTCTGCTCTTTGAGTTGGCGCATATAACCTTTTACCTCAAACACTAGCCCACGCACCACACCTGCTGCCATAGCCTCTCTGGTGTTCTTGCCAAACAAGGGCGTCAACGCATCGGGCTCTACTTCTACTTTAGGCAGTCGCTTGGTCATCTGATTCAACGCTGTCAGTCGCATTTTGATCCCTGGAGCGATATTGCCACCCAAATAACCTTGCTCGGCAGAAACAAAGTCATATGTCACCGCCGAACCTGCATCTACTATCAGCAAGTTCTGCTCAGGGCATAAGTGTGCTGCCCCCACGGCTGCTGCTATTCTGTCATGCCCCAAGGTCTCGGGAGTCTGATAGCAGTTCTTGATGGGCAACGGAGTCAAGTGATCAAAGAGCACAAACTTCTTTGACAACCTATTCAGCGCATTGATCACAGCTGGCTCCATATTTGCCACTGACGACACAATGCTCTGCGTGATAGGATACAACGAGAATAATCGCTCTACATCCACGCTTGTAAATGAGCGGTATAGCAAGTTCTTTACGATCACGCCGTCCTTAAACAGCGCCACCTTCGTCCTCGAATTTCCCTGATCAATACACAAATTCATGCCTCTCGCCTTTAACCTCTAAACTGTAGCGAAGCGTCCTCTAAACTCAAGCGCTTGCGCTTACGCTTCGTACAAGAAGCGCTTAATACTCTTCTTTGGTGTCTTCTCAAACTCGTGCGCATACAGTTTGATGGTGTTGATCTGCTCGTATGCTGCCAATTCGGCATTCACCAACTTGCGATTCTCTTCCATCATAGCCTCCAACTGTACTTGAGTCAACTTATCCGCATCTACTGCCTCAAAGTCAGGGCAAACCAAAGCTACTAACTTGGTATCATCCTTTTGCAATACCAAAGACTCCAACACATATGGCATATTATTGATCTTCGCCTCTATCTCCTCTGGGTAGATATTCTGTCCACTAGGTCCCAGCAACATCGTCTTGCAACGACCTTTGATATAGATAAAGCCATCTTCGTCTATCGTACCTAGATCGCCCGTACGCAACCATCCATCCTCAGTAAAGGACTGAGCAGTAGCATCTTCGTTCTTATAATAACCTACCATCACGTGCTCACCACGCACTTGAATTTCGCCCACGCCTGCCGAATTTGCATCCGCGATACGCGCCTCCATATACCCTTTCAATACTTGTCCGCAGGACTGACTACGAAACTCGGTCCATGGAGTGAAACTGATGAGCGGAGCAGTCTCGGTCATACCATAACCAATGGTCAATGGGAACTTGATTCGACGCAAGAAAGCCTCTACTTCTGCGTTCAACGGAGCACCACCAATAATGATTTGTGAAAATTCTCCGCCAAATGCATCTATCAATTTCTCACGAATCTTACCCAATACCACTTGATCCAACAATGGTACCTTCAACACCCAACTTACAGGAGTCTTTGAGATCTGTGGTTGAATCATCTTCTTGTAAATCTTCTCCAATATCAATGGCACGCTCAAGATTACCGTTGGCTTCACTTCTGCAAACGCCTTCAACAAGATCTTTGCCGATGGTGTACGACCAATCAGGTAGGTGTGTCCACCTGCCGCCAAACATGCCAAGAAGTCAAATGCACATCCATACGCATGCGCCAATGGCAAGAACGCCACGTGACGGCAACCAGGATATACCAATTTTGATTCCAAGCCAAACAACACATTACCCGCCAACGCATTCGCTGGAGTCATCACACCCTTGCTGAAGCCTGTCGTACCTGAGGTATAATTGATGGACGCCAACTCCGCATTGCTGCGCTCAGCATACACAATATCATCCTTGCTAAAGCCATTTGGATACTTTGCTGCAAACATTTCCTCGATAGTCATCTTATCTACCGCTTGCTCCATAGACAAACGGCTGATGATCACATCCATATTATTGAGCGAGAGTACTGCCTTCAAGTCAGGCACTTGCTCCGCATCGATATTCTCCCAAATCAAGTCCGTGATAAAGAGCAACTTACTCTCCGAATGGTTCACAATATGAATAGCATCATTCGCTTTGAAATCTTGCAAAATAGGCACAATAATTGCGCCATAAGTAATGGTAGCGAGGAAGGTTGTCACCCAGTTCGCATTATTCTTACCCATCACAGCCACTTTATCGCCAGGAACGATACCTGCTTGTTGGAAGATGAGATGTACTTTTGCCACATTCTCCGCCAATTGTGCATAAGTCAAAGTATTGGTGGTGCCATAATCGGTCACGGCTTCCAATGCCCAATTCTTACGAAACGAATTCTCGTAAATCTTAATCAGATTCTCTTCTGGTTTAGTTAGCATATTGTTATACTTTTATTTTCGTTTTACTTCATTTTCTTTCGCCTATATCCTATAACCTATTGCCTATAACCCAAAGGGCGTCTCCTCCGCGCCATCCTCCTCAAGCGGCAAGACATGCAAGGGCTGTACATACACGACAGAGTCCACCACATATTGGCTATTACCACGCCATGGTAGTACGCCCAAGTAGCGCTTCCAATGCAGTTTGATTTGGCGGCTAGAGCTGCTTTCTATTTGGCGAGCCACTTGCTCATCCTCTACCGAGAACTTAAACTCGTTCGATTGTATCGTCGCACTCGTGTTGCGCGAGTTATAGCCCGTTTGAATCATCTTACCCTCATAGGTCTTGAAGATAAAGCCCTCGTTTTGGAAATAGTTGATATCTCCTTCGTTCACGCCTTGGCTATATACAAAGAAAAATTTCACATACACAAACACCACTAATACCACTACGGCTAGTGTGCTCAAAATCGCAATTATTTTACCACCTGTCTTCATATCTTTTCCTTTATACGTTTAACTCTCGCCTTTAACCTTTCGCTCAAGCGCTTACAAAATTCGTGCAAAATTACTAAAAAAAATCGAAATACGCAAATCATTCATAAAGAAAGTATTATTTTTAATAATAATTTAACTTTCTGGCACGATTTTTGCATAAGGGTTAAATAGAAATATTAACCTATAAAAACTACAATAATATGAAAAAGTACGTATGTGATGTATGTGGTTGGGAGTATGATCCAGCCGTTGGTGCCGAAGGTATTCCTGCTGGCACTCCATGGGAGCAAGTGGCTGAAGATTTCGTTTGTCCACTCTGCGGTGTAGGCAAAGACGAATTCTCCCCCGCTGAGTAACTCCCTCACTAGCAAAAAAAATAGCAAGGTTCGTTCCTTGCTATTTTTTTATTTCCATTCTCATCACCTCATCGCCTTTACACTTTACACCTTACACCTATAGGCGCTTTGCACCGTCCTATAGCGAAGCGTCCAATAGGCACCCCGTGCCGTCCCATAGCCCGCAGGCCGTCCTACAGCCGCTTCACGCCCACCAATCGATCATACCTCGCGCCAAACGGCCTATAGTACACCCATACCGCATACTCATTCTCCGTCTGCCAATGCGAGCCCTCGAGTGGCAAACTCGTCACACCATTCTGGGTCATCACATAGTACATATAGTCGTATCCGCCTTGCTTCAAATAGGCATACAGATAATAACATTTCTGCTCCGCATCATACGCCATTCTATTGTGCATACTATACTGATTGCCAAACGCTTCGCCACCCACAAACACCTCTCCATCCAGCACACAGTGCTCTACGGGCAGCACAAAGTGCACCCACATATATTCCGCCTCTGTATCCACATAATCCGTCTTCTCGCAGTTCACCAACCATTGGCCATTCGCATCCCTTTCCGTGACGTATGGCAAGCCCTCACGACCTGCATATTTGTTCTTCGTGCCGCGAACATCATCCACCTCTAGCAAGGCGTGGTATTCGCCTTGAGTATATCGAACCCTATCCACATGATTGCCTGCATAATATGCTGAATAAATATCGAAGTGTCGAAATTCATTTCCGCCTTCAAAGATCAAACTTTTCTGATTCACATACCGCAGTCTGTTGGGCTCGACAAAGGTGGGTTTCTCTAGTAGCACTTGATTATCCCATCGTCCGTTCTGCTCTACCACTAGTTTCACATCCCCTGCATCGCGCAAGTTCAACGCCTTGGTCTGCACATCTACATCCAGCTGCTGATACCTGCCGCTAAGCTCAATATCTGTATTCGCTCGCAGGTGCGCCTCAATGCCCACGATGGGTTCCACGACCCGAAAGCAAACCTCTGCCACTACCCTATCCTGATCGCCATCCTCGTAGATCTGCACCACATAGTTGCCGCTTGCTTTCAGCTGCATTTCTTCGTTCGGAAACGCAAACGAATAGTGCGTATAGGCTTGTTGGGTATTCATCGAGTGCTCATAATCCACGATGTCGGCAGTCGTGAAGCCGTCCACATATTCGTAGCTGCTGATATCACTCTCCTTCCATTCTCTATTGCAATGCAGCACGCGATAGCTGTATTGGTGCATATCATGGTTCATTTCGTCGAAACTGATCTCCAGCGCATTCTCCTCATCGCTACCATCTATCACGCCGCTCTCAGGCAGCACCAGATAGGGTCTGCTGACCGTGCCCGATGGCTCTAAGGCTTCTATCATATACCGCATCCGCAACGTGCGTATGTCGCTATCCATCACTTGTGTCCTATGCTGCGCATATCCTACGATGGACACCATGAGTAAGAATAATATCAATCTTCTTTTCATATATTCTACACCTATAACCAAATAAGATTTCTCGAGCGTAGCGAGTAGAAGCTTCTTTCTCCTCCCTTTCGCCTCTAGCCTTTCGCCTCTAACCTCTCAACTCATCCCCGCATCACCACGATCCAATTCGTCGGATAATCATGCCCCTTCGGGTGCAGTATATGCACCTTGCCGTCCTCGTCTCGATAATACGAGTGATTCCATCCCGCACCCATATCCATGTATAGCGCCTGCTCCACGCCTGCGTCCAATAGCGCTTGCATATAGTCCTGATACGCCATCTCCTCGCGGTTGGCTATCACATAGAATCGATCGCCCTTCTGACAAATCGAACGAAAGTGCTCCACCCTGTCCATGGGTTGTATCTTATGCTCAAATATCTCCCCATTTTGGATCACCCAATGCTGGGTAAACGCCATGCCACCATGCTCCACGGCACTATCCAACACCTCCTCGCATGGGAAGCTGCATATCCGCTTACCTAACATCTTGCCATTCATGTCATTACCTTCCCATACGAATAGCGCATACCGCTCTACGAATGGAATACCACCTTTGTCTTCTCTATATCCTTCGTATAGTTTTCCGCCCGAAATATGTGGTCCTAGGATATTGCTGTGTTCGAAGTGATTGAGGCATTTGCCTGTAAAGGCGGCAGCGGCGCAAAGTAGTACATTTTCTTGTGTTGAATCGGGCATTTGTCCGCATGCCAGATCGATTGGACAGTCGGTAATATCGTAGATGGTGAGCAGTTCGGTGCTATCTACTTGCATGGGGTATGTTGAGTTCATATTTGGGGTGTTTTGTTGTTGGGATGGTATGGTTGACTGGTTATCCTTATTGCATGCGCGTCCTAGGGCAGCTATAATGGCTGCCAAGGCGATGCATGCTAGTGTCCGAATAAGTGTCTTTTTCATAGGTGCTTTCTCTCCGAAAATTAACGAAAATTATGCTAATTGATATAATCTTTGTTTAATTCGTTTCATTCGCCGTTCTATAAATAATTTTGGATAATTTTAGTTTAATTTTCTATGATTTTTGTTTTTGTTATTCTACTTCAGCCGACAAAATTACAAAATTTTCCTCAAATACGCAAAAATATTTGCATATTTCGCAAAAAAGCAGTACTTTTGCACTCGCGTTTGTGGTTTTTCGTTTCGATTCAGTCGCTTCGCTCCTGCCACCATAGCTCAGTTGGTAGAGCAACTCATTCGTAATGAGTAGGTCCGGGGTTCGAGTCCCCGTGGTGGCTCAAATACTAATAATCAGTGAGTTATGAATTCACGATTATTAATGATAGCAAAATCGTTACCATTTTTGATACCCAAAGTGATACCAAAAATGCTGACGATTCTCGTATTTTCTAATGACTTTCTTCGGTTTTCCACTTGAGACAAACCGAAGAAAAAAAAATGTCAAATTTTCAAGTAAATCTCGGAGGGGCTACCTCCATGAGCTATCGTCAGGCAAGATTGTACAACAACAAATCTCAAGGTTGGTACATCGAGTATGCAACGCTAAATGACGAAAATCAGTACCAAAGATGTCGCATCAGACTTAATCGTCTTTGGAAACAAAGTTCCACAATGGCAGACTTCAAAGTGAAAGCAGAATCTGTCATTATGTCCATCAACAATCAGCTACAAATGCACTATGCACCTATGCAGACAATGCCAATGGTATTGCCTAATCCTGTGCAATACGTGCCTGTGCCTGCTATGCAACCCGTAATGCAGTATGCAGCACCTCTGCCACCATTGCCATCTGTGCAAGCCGAGCAACATCAGGCAGAGCAAGCAGTCGCGCCTATGCCTACTGTGAGCGAGGCAAGCAAGCCTACTAAGCGTAGTGATACACCTGTAAAGAAGATGTTTGAGGAGTTCATCAAGGAGAAATCCAAAGAACTCAAGAAAACATCCATGGTTAGCTATAGCACCTTCTGCAAGCAATTGACAGAGTGGCTGCAAAAGAACTACCCTACTCTTACCACGGGCGAGTTTACGCAGGAGATAGCTGTGGAATACTTGGAGTTCGTCAATAGAGGTGGCAACTCCAACGGCAAGAAAGTAGTACGCACCCGCCTACATGCAGAGCGCGTTTCTCCACGAACCTACAACAATAACATGAAGATGGGACGTGGTGTCTTCACATGGGCTGTTGAGCACTGCTATCTGAGTGAGAACCCATTTGCTAAGATCAAGAAGAAACGCGAGGGTGAGAAGACGCGTACTATCATCCCTGCGGAAGACCGTACACGCATCTTCAACTATTTCAAGGAGAATAACCCAGCTATGTGTATCATCATGCAGATGGTGTTCACATCGCTCATCCGACCTATCGAGATCACGCGCATACAGGTGGAGGACATTGACTTTGTCAATCATTGCATCCACTTGCCTGGCAATAAGACCAAGAACGGCAAATCGCGTGATAGCCGTATGGACACACTACTAGAGCAAATGCTATTGGAACACACCAAGCGTGCCAAACCAACAGACTACTTGTTTGCCGATAAGAGTTGGAAATGTGGTAAGCAGACCATGTCGCAACACTCCTTTACCAACACATGGATTGACATGCGTGATGAGATGAAACTGCCAAAGGAATATCAATTGTATTCACTGCGTGATAGTGGTATCAATAGCATGCTAGAGGAAGGTATTCCTGCCTTGGATGTGATGCAAGCTGCAGGTCATAGCGACCTGAGCATGACCACGCGCTACGGCAATCACAAGAACCCTAACCTCATCAAGAAACTCAACAACGCTGCACCATCAATGATTATTGGGGATGAGAAGAAATCGTAACGCGCCCGCGCGTGCGCATATATTTAGTGTATCATCCCACGACCTCATAGAAATCGCCCTTGAGGAGTTGGCTCATTCCATGTTCGTTGAAGGTGGCAGTAATCTTCTCGCAGATGAACTGCTTACCCTTGATATAGAACAGAGCCCGCACATTAGGTATGTCATCCGAAAGGAATTTGAAAGAGTATTTGTGTATCGGGTCAATCTTTCGGGCATAATGACTATCCTTGAAGTAGGCGAACTGAAGGGACAGCGAGTGCGGCTTGGAGAAATAGCCACCATCCGACATCACCTCGATGGTGTCAATGGTAGGACGTGGATATTTGAGTGGACCTCTAATGCCCT
>JAZQTO010000088.1:0-8502 GCA_045630805.1 Paludibacteraceae bacterium | reverse complement strand
GGAAACTACAAAAAGACCAATGGATACAAATATCCATGCGTAAGTTGCGTGGTTTACACAAGACAGGGGATCATTTATGGCTATTGCCTGAGAAGAATGGTATCGGTAAACTGCCTAAGACAGGTGCGCTAGAATGGTTCGCAGAGAATATGGTATGCTATTGTATAGCGGAGGATGGTAATCACTATTGGATAGGTAGCGAAAGTGCTGGGCTTGTCAAATACAATATAACGAACAAAACAGGAGAGAGTTATTATCCCGATGGCCCATCCAATAACTACTCCTACTGGATACGATTTGTGGGAGATAGGTTGTATATGCTACCTGGTGGTAGATGGGCAGACCAGTTTAAGCGCAAAGGCGATATTATGATCTTTGAAAACGAGACATGGCGCAACATAAAGAATGCAGACTTGCTCAAGATGACAGGTGGTCATAAAGTATTGGACTTGATGAACGTGGCACAAGATCCTCGCGATGCGAAACACTATTGGGTGAGCAGTTATGGAACTGGATTATATGAGTTTTATGATGACAAACTCCAACAAATCTATCTGCCAAACAATAGTAACTTGACCTCTTCCGCAGAGATTAACCCTACTGGTTATACCCGTACCGATGGGGCTATGTACGATGAGCAGGGTAACTTATGGGTGCTCAACTTGGGTGGTGGCGGAACTAAAAACATACATGTCATTAGTCCTGATGGGCAATGGCACTCGTTCAATATCACCCATAACAGAACCAATTTGGAGATGCATACTGCGGGGGAGATACTCGTTGATAAGCGTAATCCAGCATGGAAATGGATTCCTCTGCTTCGTTACAACACGGGATTGGTACTGCTAGATGACAATGGTACACCCACCCAGCCTAGTGATGACAAAACGATATATCGAATAGATTGGAGAGATCAAAACGGTAATATCATAGCTCCTACGACCATTCATGCATTGGCTCAAGATTATAATAATGTACTTTGGATAGGAACGGGTTCAGGTATTTTGGCTATTCCTCCTAGTGTGGACTTTATGAAGTCGAATAGTTGTATCAGAGTGATTATTCCTCGTAACGATGGCACCAATCTAGGTGACTACTTGCTAGATAATGAGCAGGTAAATGCTATCAAGGTGGATGGTGCAAACCGTTTGTGGGTGGGAACCGCCAATTCAGGTATCTTCTTACTCAAGCCTGTATCGGAAAACGTAGCAGATCCTTCCTACTACGTAGAAACCGTGGCACATTTTACCACCAAGAACTCTATTCTGCCTAGCAATGAGATTATGTCCATAGACATCAACGAGTCCACGGGTGAAGTGTTTATTGCCACAGGAGGCGGATTGGTGTCGTATATGAGCGATGCTACTCAAGGTCATGAAGACTATAGTGAGATATATGCTTACCCTAATCCTGTTCGTCCTGAATATAGGGGATATATTACCTTCAAAGGGTTAATGGGAAAGACAGAACTTCGCATCGTAGATGCAGGAGGTAATCTCGTTAAGATGATTCACTCAGAAGGTGGAACAGCCACATGGGATGGGAAAAACACGCGTGGCGAACGCGTATCTTCAGGCGTATATACTGCCATCTGCAACACGAGTGATGGCGAGCATAGTGGTACGGTCAAAGTCTTGATTTTGCACTAAGTGAAAGCAGCCAAGTATATATCAATAGCCCTATTTGTACTGATCAATGTATTATTCGTTGATAAGTACAGTACGCGTGTAACGGAGTGGCATGCGGTAGTGAGTGCGATATATGCTTTGTTGATGATAGGAGTGATATGGATTATCCCCTATCTGCACAAGCGCCTACTCCACCCTAAGCGATGGATGTGGTTGGGTGTTGGCGGATTGATCTTGGCTGGTATCGGCATACAATATGCGATTGATCCAATGGGACTGCAAGTCGATCGTTGGTCGGCTATACATCATTTTTTGGACGGCATGCTAGAGGGAATATACCCCTACGGACAGCAGACTCATCTAGGAGGTTATGGTTCGCCATTCCCCGTATGGCAAGTACTGCATTTGCCGTTTTATGCGTTGGGTAATGTAGGATTGTCTATATTCGTAGTATTAGGCCTGTATATCTTCACGCTATGGAAAATTTACGGCAATCAAGTGGGGTTAGTAGCCACGATATTACTTCTGCTATCACCCGCCATATGGTACGAGATCGCCGTTCGTAGCGACCTGATAACCAATATTATGTTGGTAGCCATACTCGTAGAATGGTTGATGTATTATCGTGTGGATTTGAGCAAGCGAACGATTGCATTAGGCATACTAGCGGGCTTATTGCTTTCGACCCGATTGGTAGCCGTCATACCCTTAGCCGTGGTGTACGGATATGCATTCTTGAAATTAGGTTGGAAAAAACAGTGTCTATTCCTAGGCGTAGTAGCCATCGTTTTTGCGCTGACTATGCTACCTTTTGTATTTTGGCAAGGGAGTACGCTGCTGTTCTTTGAATACAATCCATTTGTGCTCCAAACTAGACAAGGTAGTATGCTCGCGTTGGGATTATTTGCAGCCATAGCAATCAGTATTACCATATACCTGAAGGGGGACTTGCGTATGCGACATATTGTGACCGGTGGATTGCTCACTTGTCTCGTCGTAATAGCCTTTGTGGAGAAGATGTGGATAGAACACGCATGGAATGCATTATACACTTCCATGTTTGACATTACCTATTTGAGTGTGGCTTTGCCTTTCTATATCATAGCCCTCAGCAGAATTGAGGGCAAGAGTTAACCTATCCTCTGCGAATAAGATTCATAAACTCTTCTCGCGTTTCAGGACGGTTGAATGCTCCTGTAAAATCGCTCGTAGTAGTAAGGCTATGAGGTTTCTCCACGCCACGCATTTGCATACAGAGGTGTTCTGCCTCAATGACTACCATGACGCCTAGTGGCTGAAGGGTCTTATCGATACAATCCTTAATTTCACGAGTCATACGCTCCTGCACTTGCAGACGACGCGCAAACACATCGACTACACGGGCAATCTTGCTTAAGCCCGTAATCTTACCATTGGGGATATACGCCACATGCGCTTTGCCAAAAAAAGGCAGCATATGGTGTTCACATAGCGAATAGAAAGGTATATCTTTGACTACTACCATTTGACGATAATCTTCTACAAACAAGGCTGATTGCAAGATGGCTTCGGCATCTTGTTGGTATCCCTGTGTGAGATATTGCATAGCTGCACCTACACGAGTAGGGGTTTTGAGAAGTCCTTCGCGTTGAGGATTCTCGTTGAGCAATTGAAGAATAGCCTCAATATGAGCCGCTATCGCTTGAGTTGTATCATCAGATGGAATAAATGGAGGTGTCATACAATGCAGATAAAAGATATTAGTTGTTTACAGTCACTTGGTCAGGAACGACATAGGTACTTCCTTGCAGGTGTGGAAAAAGGACATTGAGTTGGTTTTTATATTCTATTGCTTCCTCTCGGGTTAAGAAATCGCCCAAACGAACCTTCCAAAATGGAGGTTCAGAAATTACATAGACAGGCATATTCACTTGAGATGATATTGTTTCGTATAAGTCAAGTGCCTCATTCTTGGCCACTTGTGGTGTATTAGAAGCATAGACTTGTACGCGAAAACCACTGACTTGGTGTTGACCACGCTGACGATTGTAGGATTTATCTTCCAAGAGTAATGTAATCGCCGAATCTTGATGGACTGTCGCATTAGGCATAGCATCAAGGATAAAAGTATGTAATGTGTCTGATTGCAATGTATCCGATTGCAATGTGTCAATATGGAGCGAATCCACTAGTAAGGTATCAAGAGGTAGTGTCTGCTCCTGTGCTGAAAGTCCGATTACCCAAAGTAGGGTTGTTAATATACACATTATCTTATTCATAATCCTATTCTTAGTATCTGAACGAACTACCACCTACAAACTCACGGAGGAAGGATGTTGGAGGAATCTCATTCTCTGGTATAGACTCAAAATAACTCAAATATTTCTTCAAACGATGGGCAGTAGTATATTCATCGCAATACTTAGGTACCTCATCTAAGATTGGTTCGGCATGCCGTTTGAGTGCGGCTAGTTCAAACAATAGCGAGGAGTTGAACATCACGTCTGCTTCTTCTTGGAAAGGTGCGATCCATCGGTTGGCTCCTCTCTCCACACTATCTAGTCGAGCAATCGTCTCGCGGGCGCTATAACCACGATAACGATAATCGCGTACTATTCGTCGTATCAGACGCACATCCACGGTTGGAATCCAGTTGTGCGAATCCAAATTAACCGTTGTGAGCGCACTAACATAAATCTTGAAAGTAGCAGAACGAGGTATATCAGGTATTAAGGCAGGATTCAAGGCGTGCAATCCCTCTAAAATAACCACCGTATCCTCTTCCAAACGCAACGTATCGCCACGATACTCACGCATACCCGTTTCAAAATTATAAAACGGCAGCGATATGGTCTTGCTATCCAAGAGGTCTTGTACATGTTGGCGGAAAAGTGGCAAATCGAGTGTCTCAAGATGTTCAAAATCCCATTGCCCATTCTCGTCACGAGGGGTGTCTTCGCGGTTAACAAAATAGTTATCCATCGAAATGACCACGGGGCGGATGCCATTGACCATGAGTTGGATTGTCAGACGTTTAGAGAAAGTGGTTTTTCCTGATGAACTAGGACCTGAGATAAGTACGAACTTAGGTATTCCGCCTTCTCTATGGGCAATTTGGTCGGCTATTTGTGCCACTTTCTTCTCATGCAATGCCTCTGAGAGTTTGATCATCTCAAAGCTTTTTTGGTTTTTGCATGCGCTATTAAACTCACCTACATTGCTGATATGCAGCAGTTTGTTCCATCCCATATACTCTTTGAATATACCAAATCGTTTGTCTTCGACGCACATAGGTGCGAGTATCTCGGGATTTTCGCGGCTAGGAATACGGAGTAACAAATTATCTTGATAACTTACCACATCATACACTTGGAGGTATCCCGTAGAAGGCACTAATGCTCCTGTATAATAGTCGATATAGTCGCCCATACGATAGTAGCGGCAATAGGGGTTGCCCAATGTTTCGAAGAGAGTTGCTTGTCCGACATTACGACTACTAAAGAGACGGATAACCTCTTTGGTTTGACGTTCTTCGGTCACGAAAGTGCGATCTTGCTCAACAATGAGCTGCATGCGTTGTTTGAGTTGGGTGATCATGTCGGATGTCAGAGTGAGCACTTTGCCCGCCGCATCACGAAGGGTGCAGTAGAATCCATTGCTAATAGGGTGCTCTAGGCGCAGGTCGCAACCAGGCCATAGTTCATTCACGGCACAGGCAGTCAACATGCTCAAGGAACGAATATAACACCGTCTTCCGCTCTCAGAGGTACCATCAATAAACTCAATATCCTTGGGTTTGTACAAGACAAAGTTGAGACTTTGTACCTTGTAGTTCACGCGTGCTGCTAAGACAGGATAAGGCAAGGATAAAGCAAGGCGATCGTATAATTCGCGCAGAGATGTGCCACATGCCACATCCACATACTCCTTGGTATTCTTGCAATAAATCGTTACTTGTTGCTTCATAGCCATTGAAATTTGCGTGCAAAGGTAGTAAAAATATTGCATACTTGCAAATTTTTTTGTACCTTTGCCGCCGAAATGAAAAAAACAATTATTTTAGCAATCGAATCTAGTTGCGATGACACTTCCGCAGCAGTCCTCTGCGATGGGGTGTTGCTGAGCAATACCACGGCTTCTCAGGCCGTGCATGAGGAGTTTGGTGGCGTGGTGCCTGAGTTGGCTAGTCGTGCGCACCAATTGAATATTGTTCCTGTAGTGGATGCGGCACTCAAACGTGCGGGGGTGACGACGGATGAGTTGTCTGCTATTGCTTTCACCCGTGGTCCCGGATTGTTGGGTAGTCTGCTGGTGGGTACTAGTTTTGCCAAAGGTCTTGCCTTGGCACACAATATCCCATTGGTAGAAGTCAACCATCTCCAGGCGCATATTTTAGCGCATTTTATTGAGGCGAAAGGCGAAAGGCAAGAGGCGAAAGGCGATGGGGTACCCAATTTCCCATTCCTTTGTTTGTTGGTAAGTGGAGGCAATAGCCAGATTGTGCTTGTTAAGGACCACTATACGATGGAGATTATCGGTCAGACGATTGATGATGCGGCGGGAGAGGCTTTTGACAAATGTGCTAAGATTATGGGTCTTCCCTACCCTGGTGGTCCTTGGATCGACCGATTAGCAAAAGAAGGCAACGCTGAGGCGTTTGCATTTGCTAAACCTAATATACCAGGATATAATTACTCTTTCTCCGGACTGAAGACATCGTTCTTGTATTTCTTGAGAGACAATTTGAAAGACAATCCTAATTTCATAGAGGAGAACAAGGCTGACCTTTGTGCATCCTTGCAGAAAACGGTAATTGATATCCTCATTAACAAACTCAAGAAAGCCGCTAAGGATCTTAAGGTTACAGAGATTGCCGTTGCTGGTGGTGTGAGTGCCAATAGTGGTTTGCGCGAAGCGTTATTGGATTTAGGTCGTCGTCATCGTTGGAAAGTCCATATTCCACCATTTGCATATACCACGGATAATGCGGCTATGGTAGCCCAAGCAGGATATTATAGATACCTCAAAGGCGACTTCTGCCCTATTGATGCTGCACCATACGCTAAAACGAGAATTTAGACCGCTACGCTATTAGAAGTTAGACCGTTTCACTGCTAGACCGCTACGCTGTTAGAAAATAGATGAAAGAGGCAGTTAAGAAATATATTGAGCCACTCAAGCCCTACTACGATATTATTCTTTTTGTCGTGGCATTGCTTGCCGCCAATTATTTTTGGAAATTCACGGTGTTGGGTGATGAAGGAGGTGACCAAGTCACTTGGTTTGGTATGGATATCTCGCGACCATTTGATTTTATGGCTCAGCATATTGCCGATGTGGTGTATTGGTTCATTCATTTGACTAATGATTCGGTGGTATTCTTCGAACCAAGTACCATCCATTTTGCGACTGGCACAGGTACTAAGATCGTATGGGGTTGCACAGGACTGAAGCAATCATTCATATGGATTGTCATTATGTTGGTTGCCCGCGGTAGTTGGAAGCATAAATTGTGGTTTATCCCTCTCGGCCTCGTGTGTGCGTACCTATTTAACATTTTACGTATCACTTTGATAGCGATGGCCATTGAGCATCATCCCGAATGGTTTCACATGTTGCACGATTATATCTTCAAGTATATTTTCTACGGCATGCTCTTTCTACTCTGGCTCTGGTGGAGTAATCGGATAGCAGGTACTGCAGGTTAGAGGACAGCGTATGTGCCTACAGTTTAGAGTTTAGAGATTAGAGGCGAGGAATAGCAGCATAGCTGCTGAGCAATGCCTTTACACTGTACACTATACACTTTACTCCTGAACTTTTAAAACATTTTTTAACCCTTAAATAAACACACCATGGAATTACCTTTTGCAGAATCTTGGAAGATCAAGATGGTAGAACCCATCAAGAAATCCACACGCGCAGAGCGCGAACAATGGCTCAAAGAGGCTAAAAACAACATCTTTATGCTCCGTAGCGAGCAAGTTTACATTGACCTTTTGACCGACTCTGGTACAGGCGCTATGTCCGACCGCCAATGGGCAGCATTGATGCTCGGCGACGAGAGTTACTCTGGTAGTAAGTCTTTCTTCGAGTTGAAAGACACCATCACTCGTTTGACTGGTTTTCAATACGTTATCCCTACTCACCAAGGTCGTGCAGCTGAGAACGTGCTTTTCTCTCACCTGGTGAAAGAGGGTCAGATTATCCCTGGCAATGCGCACTTTGATACCACTAAGGGTCATATTGAGGCACGTAAGGCACATGCAATTGACGTGACCATCAAAGAGGCGAAGGACACCCAATTGGAGATCCCATTCAAGGGCAATGTGGACCTCGTTTATCTGGAGCAATTATTGAAAGATAACCCAGGTAATGTGCCATTTATGGTATTGACCGTGACCAACAACACGGTAGGTGGTCAGCCAGTATCGATGAAGAATATCCGCGAGACATGTGAGTTGTGCCATAAGTATGGCGTGCCTGTGAATATGGACTCTGCTCGTTTTGCAGAGAATGCTTATTTCATCAAGACCCGCGAGGAGGGCTATGCCGACAAGAGTATTCAGGAGATTGCCAAGGAGATGTTCTCCTACGCTGATAGTATGACGATGTCTGCTAAGAAGGACGGTATCGTGAATATGGGTGGCTTTATCGCTACCAACCGCGAGGACTGGTACGAGGGTTGCAAACGCTACTGTATCCCTTACGAGGGCTTTATCACCTATGGTGGTATGAATGGTCGCGATATGGCTGCTTTGGCAGTTGGTTTGGAGGAGAACACTCAGTTTGATATGCTCCAAACACGTATTCACCAAGTGGAGTATTTGGCGCAGTTGTTGGATGAGTATGGTATTCCTTACCAACGTCCAGCGGGTGGTCACGCTATCTTCGT
>JAZQTO010000087.1:0-2044 GCA_045630805.1 Paludibacteraceae bacterium | reverse complement strand
CCCATTAGCGAAATAATAATCGCCAACATCGTGAACAACGAGATCGTTGTGGTCAGTTGTTGCTCTTTTTGGTAGTTCTCGCCCAGTTCCTCGTCGAAGAAGTTGATTTTCACTTTCTCTGAACCAAAATGCGGAAGTACTTTGTCCGTCGCGTTATGGATTGTCTCAAACACCGAACGGATATCTGCATTCTCCACTGTGCGGATATAGCAATGGTCCGTTACCCAGATGTTGACATCGCCATAGATATAGAATGCAAGGGCTTCGCTTTCATACTGCAAGGGTTTATAGTGAATATCGCGGCAGAAACCCGTCGCTTCATGCGGATTCATTCCCCATGAGATTTTATCTTCCAAATTGAGGTTGTACTTCTTTTTGGCATACTCGTTGAGGATAATAGCACCCTCACCTTTCTCATCTGAAGGCAAGAAATTGCGTCCTTCTACCACCTCTATGCCCATCACTTGTAGGAAGTTCCATGATACAGGCAGCACGCGAATCATCATCTGTTGGTCGTTATGCCAGCGTCCCCATGTCATACCGTCGTTCATGGTGATAGGTCCTTGAGACCATGCAACATCTTTTATATTTGGATTATTCAGCAATTCATTGCTAAACGCTTCGCGGTTCTCCATATTTCGTACAGGTATATGCGTGGTTAATAGGCACTCCTTGTTGTAACCCATGTCGTAACTCATCATGTACTTATGTTGTTGTTTGAAAAACATTGCGCAGATGATGAATGCAATCGAAATCACGAACTGCAAACCAATCAGTGCGTAACGCAGCGACTTGCCTTTTTGCGACATACCAAACGAACCCTTGATTGCCAATGCTGGTGGGAAGGAGGTGGCGTACATGGCAGGATAGAGACCCGCCATGAGCGTCATCACCAAAGCAATGCCCACGGTGAGCACCGCAACAACTATATTTTTACTTAACGCCAAGTCGCAAGAGATGAAGTGCGCCAACTCCGAAGAACGGAACAACAGCACCACCACTACCGCCAATACCAATGCAATCGCCACCAGCGCAGCCGATTCTGCCAAGAAACGCCCCACTAATGCTGCACGCGAACTGCCCAGAATCTTGCGCGTGTTCACACTACGAATACGCATAGGCACTTGCGCAAAGAAGAAGTTCACATAGTTGATGAGCGTGATAATCACTATTAACGCAGCCACAATCATCAGCGTAATAGTGCTGGTTTTGTTGCCTTTTTGTCCTACTTGATAGTTCAGATCTTGACAAAAATACAATTCTTGTAATGGGATGAGCGTTAGTTGCTTGTCGTTCATAAACTCTTCCATCTCGTTGAGTTTATTTTCGAGTGCTTCGTTCAGTCCTCCCATATTGCGATAATGTGCTATCTGCTGGGATTGTATGTCTCTATATTTACCACCTCCGACTTCCTCAAAGTTTGCTTTGTCTTCAGCCGAATGCAATTTAACAAAGTAGTTGTACGACCAGTTACTCGTATTGTTGAGGTCTTGCCTTTCGAGCATATCGCAGCATATCATCTCCAATTCGCCTAGGTCGCTGGTCGTGGGTTGGTCTTTATAGATGGCGCAAATGGTGTATGGAAAAGACTTATTGCTAAAGGCAATATTGATACAATCATCTACCGCTACGCCCATACGCTTAGCTGCACTTTGGCTGATAGCCACATAAGCGTGAGTTCCTATATCATTCATAGAACCCGCAATCGGCTGAATACCAAACACCTTTAAAGCACCCGAAGTAGCTTGCATAGTTTTGACAGGGAAGGTCTTGGCTTCTGTTCCTTCGCCTACTGTGACCATTGTTTCTGTTTGGGTATGTTCATTTAGTTGCGCAATACCGTATGCCTCCACAGAAGGTATATTGGTAATTATCTCCTCTGCCATAGGGCGGTTGATGTATGCATTGGCTTTCTCCTGTCCGAACATTGGCAATGTCATCAGATACACGCGCTCGGAGTCGGGGATAGCGCGGTTATAAGTCAGGTCGTAATGCACCTGCACGAGAATGATATACAGCGCAGCAAACGCCGCCGTCATTCCCA
>JAZQTO010000086.1:0-25193 GCA_045630805.1 Paludibacteraceae bacterium | reverse complement strand
TCAACAACTTCTCCTCGGTGCTTACTCTGCACTCAGCCGCCAAATCGGTAAGGGCAAAGTGAAGATGTACAACCGTCACGAGATGTTGGACGTAGTAGTTATCAAAGATGAGAATGGCGAGAGCCGTGCACGCGGTATCATCGCACGTAACCTCGTTACTGGCCGCATCGAGCGTCACTTCGCTCACGCTGTGGTAGTAGCTACTGGTGGTTATGGTAATGCATTCTTCCTTTCTACCAACGCGATGGCATCTAACGGTTCTGCTGCTATGCAAATGTACCGCCACGGTGCTTACTTCGCTAACCCTTGCTACGCACAAATCCACCCAACCTGTATTCCAAAGCACGGTGACTTCCAATCAAAACTTACTTTGATGTCTGAGTCACTCCGTAACGATGGTCGTATCTGGGTTCCTAAGAAACTTGAGGACGCTCAACGCCTCCAACGCGGTGAGATCAAGGGTCGTGATATCCCAGAAGAGGATCGCGACTACTACTTGGAGCGCCGTTACCCAGCGTTCGGTAACCTCGTTCCACGTGACGTGGCTTCTCGCGCTGCTAAAGAGCGTTGCGACAAGGGCTATGGTGTAAACAATACTGGTTTGGCTGTGTTCCTCGATTTCTCTGATGCTATCCAACGCCTTGGCAAGGATGTCGTAGAGGCTAAATATGGTAACCTCTTCCAAATGTACGAGAAGATCGTGGACGAGAACCCATACGAGGAGCCAATGATGATCTTCCCTGCTATCCACTACACCATGGGTGGTATCTGGGTTGACTATGAGTTGCAAACCAGTGTGAAGGGTCTCTTCTGTATTGGTGAGGCTAACTTCTCTGACCACGGTGCTAACCGCCTCGGTGCTTCTGCGTTGATGCAAGGTTTGGCTGATGGTTACTTCGTATTGCCTTATACTATCCAAAACTACTTGAGCGACCAAATCGGCGTTCCACGTATGTCCACCGACCTCCCAGAGTTCGCTGAGGCTGAGAAGGGTATCACCGAGAAGATCGAGAAACTCATGGCTGTTCAAGGTAACCGCTCTGTGGACTCTATCCACAAAGAGTTGGGTCTTGTGATGTGGGACTTCGTTGGTATGGGTCGTACCGCTGAGAGCTTGAAGACTGCTGTTGAGAAGATCGACGCAATCAAGAAAGAGTTCTGGAGCAATGTATATATCCCAGGCGAGGCTAACTCATTGAACAACGAGTTGGAGAAGGCTCTCCGCTTGGCAGACTTTATTGAGATTGGTCGTTTGATGGCAGTTGACGCTTTGAACCGTGAGGAGTCTTGCGGTGGTCACTTCCGTGAGGAGTATCAAACTCCAGAGGGCGAGGCAATGCGTCAAGACGATAAGTTCTCTTATGTAGCTTGCTGGAAATACACTGGCGAGGACAGCGAGCCAGAGCTTATCAAAGAGCCACTCGACTATGAATTCACCGAACGTAAAACTCGTAACTATAAGAGCTAAGCATTATGGATCAACATATTGATATTAAAGTGAAGGTTTGGCGTCAAGCTGGACCAAAAGCAGAAGGTCATTTCGAGACCTACGAACTCAAACACATCTTCCAAGGTGCTTCGTTCTTGGAGATGATTGACATTCTCAACGAGCAACTCATCAGCGAGCACAAAGATCCTATCGCATTCGACCACGACTGCCGTGAGGGTATCTGCGGTATGTGCTCTATGTATGTGAATGGTCACCCACACGGACCAGACAGCGCTATCACCACTTGCCAATTGCACATGCGTAAGTTCAAAGATGGCGAGACTATCACTATCGAGCCATGGCGTAGCCGTGCATTCCCAGTAATCAAGGACTTGATGGTGGACCGCGAGGCATACGACAAAATCATGCAAGCGGGTGGTTTCGTGTCAGTTAATACAGGTGGTGTACCTGATGCAAACGCAATTCCAATTCCTAAGGCTCACGCTGACGAGGCAATGGATGCTGCAAGTTGTATCGGTTGCGGTGCTTGTGCTGCTGCATGTAAGAATGGCTCTGCGATGTTGTTCGTTTCTGCAAAGGTTAGCCAATTGGCTCTCTTGCCACAAGGCAAGGTAGAGGCTGCTGCTCGTGCTAAGGCTATGGTGGCTAAGATGGATGAGTTGGGCTTTGGTAACTGTACCAACACTGGTGCATGTGCTGCTGAGTGCCCAAAACAAGTATCTTTGGCTAACATTGCTCGCCTCAACCGCGAGTTCCTCTGCGCTAAGTTGAAAGACTAATACTTTAGTGCATATATAATAAGAGGTGTGCCCTACGCATACCTCTTATTATATATTTCCAACAGCACACCTACTATAAAATATTCACTATGCGTATAAAATTATTCCTCTGCATGCTATGCATCAGCAGTTTGGCAGTTGCCGAACAAATCATTCGTGTTTCACAGATCGGTTATCTGCCCGAAGCGAAGAAATTCGCGATTATCATGACGGGTGATAGTGGTCGTTGGGAATATACTCGTTACGACTTCTCGGACCTCAAAGAGGAGGGTTGGCATCAATTGAAGATAGGGGAGGCGGTGTCTGATAGCTTTCATATCAGCAAACATGTATATGACGGTTTAGCGGATTTCCCGCTCCATTATATGCGTCAGCAACGCTGCGGATGGAATCCATTTACGGGGGATAGTTGCCACCAGAAAGATGGGTATATCATTTACCATCCCACTAAGACAGGTCAACATATAGATGTACGGGGCGGTTGGCATGACGCTAGTGACTGCTTGCAATACGCCACAACAACGGCCAATGCCATCTACCAGATGATGCTAGCTTACGAGCAATATCCTGAACTATTTGGCGATGTGTATCAAACGAATGGTACACCTGGAGAGAATGGTATTCCTGATATTGTGGATGAGATTCGCTGGGGATTGGATTGGTTAGACCGTATGAATCCTGAACCTGGAGAGTTCTATAATCAATTGGCAGATGATCGTGATCATATTGGCATGCGTTTTCCAAAAGATGACCAAGCTGATTATGGCTGGGGCGTGAATAATGGTCGCCCCGTCTATTATGTCACGGGGGAACCGCAGGTGCAAGGTAAGGGTATGAATATCTCGACTGGCACTTCTTCTATCGTGGGCAAGTATGCATCTTGTTTCGCATTGGGTAGCAAGGTTCTGGCGCCATACTATCCAGAATTGGCTGCGCGTATCGGCGAGAAAGCCAAAGATGCCTACGAGTTAGGCGTTCGTAAGCCTGGCTTTAGTCAGACGGCTTCTGTTCGCTCACCCTATATCTACGAGGAGACTAACTGGGTAGATGACATGGAGTTAGGTGCTTATGAATTGTATCGCAAGACAAATGATAGGTCATATCTTAAGGATGCGATAGCCTACGGCCACCAAGAACCTACTACTCCTTGGATGGGAAGTGATACGGCTCGCCATTACCAATGGTATCCGTTTATGAATATCGGTCACTATCGTTTGGCTAAGGAAGAAAAGAATCGTTCTCGGGAGGAGTTTGTTGCCTATTTGAAAATGGGTATTGATACGGTCTATCAGCGTGCCATTCATGGCGAACCTGTACAGCAAGCATTCTTGTATGGCGTGCCATCTATCTGGTGTTCAAATAACCTCACTACGGCTATGCTGACCCAATGTATCTTGTATCGCCAATTGACCAATGATTCCACCTATATTGACATGGAATCGTCTTTGCGTGATTGGTTGTTGGGCTGCAACCCATGGGGCGTATGTATGATTGTGGAATTGCCTGGAGCAAAGTGCTATCCTACTCAGCCTCACTCGTTTATGATTAGCGAGGGAATAGGCAATACAACAGGTGGACTGGTGGACGGCCCCGTGTATCAAGGCATCTTCAATAGTCTGCGTGGCGTGAACATGGAAGGTGGTATCAATTATATGCGCTATCAACCCGATGTGATGGTGTATCACGATTCGACGAACGACTACTCCACCAATGAACCCACAATGGACGGAACAGCCTGTCTGATCTTCCCCTTTGCCGCTTACGAAGCAGAAGCGAAACGGAACGCTATTCCATAGCGAAACATCTTGGAAAAAACACATTTTCTTGCACATGTGAGAAAAATTTTGTACCTTTGCAGCGCAAAGGTATCTTCACTATGGCAAACCAAGGCAATGACATACTCATCACAGGCGCGCGCGTGCATAATCTAAAGAATGTAGATGTGCGTATTCCACGAGATAAACTTGTGGTTATCACGGGTCTATCGGGTAGTGGTAAATCATCCCTTGCCTTTGACACTATCTTTGCCGAAGGTCAACGCCGCTATATGGAGACCTTCTCCTCTTACGCGCGCGGATACATAGGTACAATGCAACGCCCTGATGTGGACAAGATCACAGGCCTCTCGCCAGTAATCAGCATCGACCAGAAGACAACTTCTCGCAATCCTCGTTCTACAGTTGGCACCGTCACAGAAGTGTATGATTTTCTGCGACTGCTCTTTGCTCGTGCGGCAGATGCCTACTCTTATGCCACTGGCGAAAAGATGGTGCAATATACCGATGACCAAATACTGGATCTTATTCTCCGTGAGTATGCTGGACAAAAAGTGCTGATTCTTGCTCCTATGGTCAACAACCGCAAGGGTCACTACAAAGAACTCTTTGAGACCATTCGTCGCAAAGGATTCTTGCATGTGCGTGTAGATGGCGAAGTGCAGGAGATCTACTCTGGCATGAAGTTGGACCGCTATAAGAACCACACTATTGAAGCGGTTGTAGATCGTCTCAAACTCAAGACAGATAACGATGAAGAAGATCTCAAACGCCTCCGTGCATCGGTGGACCAAGCCATGCGTATGGGCGATGGTGTAATGGCGATTTGTGCGCATGGCGCACAGGCAATGAGGCGAGAAGGCGATGAGGCGAGAGGCGAAGGAATACGTTATTTCTCTCGTCACCTGATGTGCCCAACTACAGGTATGAGTTATGCCGAACCTGCACCACATACATTCTCGTTTAACTCACCACAGGGTTGGTGCCCTACCTGCCGAGGATTAGGTAAGATTAAAGGCGAAAGGTTAGAGGCGAAAGGCGAGGAGGAGTTGGATAATATCATCAAGGATGATGAGAACTGGTACACACGCATGTTGGAGTATGTGCAACAACCAGAGGATGAGAAGGAGGAGAAAGAAGAAACTTGGTGCGAGTGCCCTACTTGTAAAGGTCAGCGTCTTAGCCGCGAAGCCTTGAGTTTCCGCATAGCCGATAAGAATATCGCTGAGTTATCAGCAATGGATATTACTGATCTCAGGGCATGGCTTATGAATGTGCCTGCTAAGTTAAGCAACAAGCAACGCGCCATAGCCGAGCCGATCATCAAAGAAATTATCTCCCGCTTGGGCTTTATGCTCAGTGTGGGACTATCCTACTTGTCTCTCTCTCGCTCATCTGACAGTCTTTCGGGTGGTGAGAATCAGCGCATTCGTTTGGCGACACAGGTGGGAAGTAAATTGGTGAATGTGCTCTATATCTTGGACGAGCCAAGTATCGGTTTGCACCAACGAGATAATCAACGTTTGATTGACTCGCTGAAACAATTGCGTGATATGGGCAACTCTGTGATTGTCGTGGAGCATGATGAGGATATGATGCGTCAAGCGGATTATATTATAGATATAGGTCCTAAGGCGGGTCGCTTGGGTGGACATATTGTGTTTGAAGGTACACCAGCAGAACTGATGAAAGCCGATACGCTGACCGCGAAGTATCTGAGAGGAGAATTGAGTGCTACACTATTAGGCGAAGAGGCGAGAGGCGAAGAGGCGAGAGGTGAGATTACGTTACGCGGATGTAGGGGTAATAACCTCAAGGGTGTAGATGTGACTTTCCCGCTCGGTAAGATGATAGCCGTCACAGGTGTGAGTGGTAGTGGGAAATCCACACTCATCAACCAAACCCTCTACCCTATTTTGAGTCAGCATTTCTACCGCAGTTTGCAAGAACCTTTGGAATACGATAGTATTGATGGTATTGAGCATATCGACAAAGTGATAGGCGTGGACCAATCGCCTATTGGTCGCACACCACGCAGCAACCCAGCCACCTATACGGGTGTATTTACGGATATACGCAACCTCTTTGCGCAACTGCCAGAGAGTAAGATTCGTTCGTGGAAAGCGGGGCGCTTCTCCTTTAATAATTCAGGTGGACGTTGCGAGGAATGTAGCGGCAATGGCTATAAGACTATCCAAATGAATTTCTTGCCCAATGTCTATGTTCCTTGCGAGGTATGTGGCGGACAACGCTATAATCGCGAGACATTGGAGGCACGTTTCAAAGGCAAATCCATTGCTGATGTGTTGGACATGACCATCAATCAGGCAGTAGAGTTTTTTGAGAGCCAACCCTATATATTGAAGAAGATTAAGACCTTGCAAGATGTTGGATTGGGTTATATCAAACTGGGGCAATCATCTACTACGTTGTCAGGCGGCGAAAGTCAGCGCGTGAAACTTGCAACAGAATTGGCTCGCCCTAGTACCGGTAAGACTTTGTATATATTAGACGAACCAACTACGGGTCTGCACTTTGAGGATGTGCGCGTATTGATGGGTGTACTCAGACAATTGGTGGATAAGGGTAATACCGTAATTATCATAGAGCATAACCCTGATGTGATTCGCTCGTGTGATTATTTGATTGATATGGGTCCTGACGGAGGTCGCGAAGGTGGTACGGTCGTGGGTACAGGTACTATTGACGACATCCGCAATAATCCTGATAGTATAACGGGGAGGTATATTTAGGGTTTAGAGGACGCTCGCTAGGCGAGCTATGGTTTAGAGGTTAGAGGTTAAAGGCTAGAGAAGATGAATGCATTATTGACATTAACATTGGTCATCGGCATCATATGGTTTGTACCATTGTTGTGCCGCAAGATTCATGTGCCTAGTATTGTGGGGTTTATTTTGGCGGGCATTGTGATTGGTCCATCCGTTTTGGACCTTGTAGGCGAGACCCCAGCCCTTCAGATTCTAGGCTCATTGGGTATGCTCTATATTATGTTCCAATCGGGTAGCGAGATTGATATTAACGATTTCAAGCAATACAAATACCGCTCGCTATTCTTTGGATTGTGTACATTCTTTATTCCTTTTGGTTTGGGTCTTATTACCAGTCAATACCTGCTTCCTTATGGTTGGTTACCCAGTCTGCTATTAGGTGCGATGTATGGTAGTCACACGCTGATGACATATCCTATCGTTAGTCGTTATGGTGTGCAAAAGAATGTGGCCGTCAATATCACGGTAGGCGCCACAATGGTGGCTATTATTTTGTCACTCATCGTATTAGCTATAGTAGAAGGTTGGAGTCGCTCGGTACAGAGTGTTACTGACTATGCGGTACAATTAGTTTTAGTAGCAGTTTTTCTACTGACCGTATTATGGCTTTTCCCACGCTTTGCGCGTATGTTCTTTAAGCGTTATCGCGACCCTATTTCTGAGTTTATGGTGGTGATGTTGATGCTGGTGGGCAGTGCATTGCTAGCAGATTTAGCAGGTTTGGAAGGAATCTTAGGTGCGTTCCTCTGTGGTGTTTCGCTCAATCGCTTACTGCCTAATCGTTCGCCACTGATGGGACGCATCAACTTTGTGGGTAATAGTATCTTTGTACCCTTGTTCTTGATAAGTGTGGGTTTGATGATTGATATTCATGCCTTCTGGAGTGGTTGGACGACCGTGACGATAGCGGTAGTGATGATTACCACGAAGTTAATTGGTAAGAGTCTTTCTGCGTGGATTGCTCAAGTGGTCTTCCGCTTCTCGAAACACGAGCGACAATTGGTGTTTGGTCTTTCGCACGCTACCGCAGCGGGCACTTTGGCGATTGTCACGATTGCTTACCAGATGGGACTATTGTCTTCGGATGTGCTGAATGCTTCTGTCCTGATGATTTTGGTGTTATGTACCACAGCTAGTTTCATCACCGAGTATGCGGCTAAGGAATTGGCTTTGCAGGAGAGTGCCAAACTGGAATCCGATCATGAGGACGATTATTGGTTGCTCACTTCTGTAGGTAAGGACTTGCGTCCAACGCTACGCGAGATTGGTGAGATGGCCACCTTGGATAATATTGAGATTAAGCAATCAGCGGACTGGCAGGATGTGTCTAATTTGGTGGAACACACCAGCAAATCGGTGATCGTTTATCATGAGTCGCAACCGATAAATACCATTAATCGATTGGTGGTAGCCGTGCCACGCTACGCAGAGAAAGAGCGTGACTTTATCACATGCTTTGGCTTGGTACGTCGATTGGCAGGCGAATTAGGTGCGAAGGTGGTGTTCTATGCCCACCCAGATACACAAGTGGCATTACAAACCATGTGTCGTCGTCCAGGTAAATATCTTCGTGCATCTTTCCGCACGATGGAAGGTTGGGAAGAGATTAGCGTCTTATCACAGACTATTATAGATAATGACATGTTGATTCTTTTGTCATCACGTAAGTCCACAGCCAGTTACCACCCATTGTTTGAAGATATTCCGACTATGTTGGGAGAGCATTTTACAGATTACAACTCTATGGTTGTTTACCCAGAGCAGTTGACGGGTGGCCCAGATATGGACACCTTGCTCTCTGAGATGCCACCTGCTAGCAAGACATGGTCTATCATCTCACGTATAAAACAAATTGTAAAAAAAATCCTAAAACTTAATGCAGAGTAAACTACAACGAATCGCGGAAACCTTCGTGCGAGAAGCAGGTGACAAATTGCAGTCGTATACCTTTGTTTTCCCAAATCATCGTGCGGGATTATTCTTTCGGAAATACATCTCGCAGTATGTGCAAAAGCCTATTTTTGCACCTCGTGTTATCAGTATCAATGAGTGTTTTGCTTCATTGAGTGACCTATTAGTGGTCGATCTATTAACTTTGCTACTACGATTATATCGCGTATATAGCCACCTGCGTGCAGATGCAGAACCTCTTGAAACATTCCTTCATTGGGGAAAAATGATGCTAGCAGACTTCTCTGAGGTAGATAATCATCTTGTCCAAGATGTCCAATCTTTATATGCTTTGGTAGAGGACATGCATGATATTGATAGTCATTTTGCCAATTTGTCAGACAAACAGATCGCGGCTATCAAGCGTTTTTGGGGGGAGTTTCATCTTTCTGTTAGCAAGAATGATAACAGCAAGATGCATACCAATTTTGTACGGACATGGCAATTGCTATATCCTTTATACAAAGGCTTACAAGAAGATCTACTGAAAGATAATCTAGCATATGAAGGACTTCTGCACAGACAAGTTATAGAACATTGGGATGAGATTTCACCAGATAAGTTCAATGAGCAGTATGTCTTTATTGGATTTAATGCCATGACCGAATCGGAGCGCCAACTTATGTTGCGTCTGCAAGAGATGGGGCGAGCAGATTTCTACTTTGATTACGATGCTGAGTTCTTGCGTGATAAGCATAATGCAGCATCCATGTTCATGCTGGACAATCTACGAGATTTACATTCTCGTTATGAGATTCCTGCGATTACCAAGCAGACTGATCAACAAATCAAGTTAATCTCTGTATCCTCCTCCACCAGTCAAACGCATCAAGTCCATAATATTCTCTCCCAAATCAAAGGAGAGGTTACGGATTGGACACGTACAGCAGTGGTATTGCCTAACGAGGAGTTACTCATACCATTGATACATACTATCCCTAGCGACATTGACAAGATAAATGTCACCATGGGATACCCATTACGCGCCACCTCCATATATATGTTGGTAGCATATCCAGAGCAATACATCTCACCTACAATACAAGATAGTGAAGAATGTATCCAACTTATGCGTACCCATATAGGGCAACAGTTGAACCCCGACACTAGCGAAAGTATATACCTCATGCTCAAGACACTGGACCGTATTGAGGAAGCTATTCATACGTATTCGGATATTTCTTTTACGGCACAATCGGTACAACAATTGCTCAAGATGCTCACCATGGAGATGACCATACCTTATACAGGCGAGCCACTAGAGGGATTGCAGATCATGGGTGTATTGGAGACACGTGCATTGGACTTTGATAATATCATCATTACCGACTTCAACGATGACATCTATCCAAGGCGTTCACGAGGTAATAGTTTTATACCATATACTTTACGCCGTGGCTTTGACTTACCTACGGTGGAGCGTCAAGATGCAATTTTTGCATACAATTTCTATCGTATGCTCTCGCACGCTAAGAATATTTGGTTTATAGCCAATACGTATGCTGATGAGCAACATTCTGGCGAACTATCACGATATTATTACCAACTTATTTGGCAATACCAACTGCCTGTAGAACGTATTACCGTTACCGAGCAACTACAATCTGCCATTTCTGAGAATTTGCCGATTACCAAGACAGCAGATGTACAACGATTGCTTTCTAAATACTATACTTCCACTACTGAAAAAGGATATTTATCAGCTAGTTCACTTGCCGAATACTTACGTTGTCAAAAGGCATTTTATTTCCAATTTCTAGAACATATTCGAGACAAGGCTACCGATGATAGTGTTTCGATCAGCGATAGGACACTAGGCATTGTGCTACATTCCATCATGCAGCGCCTTTATACTCCACTAGAGGGCAAACAAGTTACCTCTTCCGATATACAATTGCTGATGAATAACGTCAACAATGAATCCTATTGGAAGTCTCTCCCCGAGCTCAAAGACCTACAGGGAGATGAACTAGCAGAGAGAGTGGTACGCAGTTGTGTAGCTAACACTTTGTACTACGACTACGAAAATGCACCTTTTGAATATATCACATCCGAAAAAATAGTCCGTCGTACAATACATTTACCTTCAATCAATCAGGACATTGCTTTTGGAGGAACGATTGACCGTATTGATATAAAGTCTAATCACATACGGGTCATTGATTACAAAACTGGAAGTGTCAAACTCGAATACACAAATATGTCGGATGTATTTGGTAGAACAATCCAGGCGGACACCGAAGACACGAGTGTACGCAAACAGGGCAATAGATACATCTTACAAACCCTACTCTATTGTTGGATGTGGGAGAATGACCCACTTGCCCATCAAGAGCAAGCTAAGCGTGGCAATATATTGGAGTTGGCTCCACATCTTTTCCCTACACGCCAGTTACACGATCTATCGACTCACACTTGTCTGCACGACAAGAGTGGTCCTAAATTCTATTCTGGACTTATCCCTCAAGAATTTATTGAGGAATTAACCAGTTTGCTAGACGAGATATTCAATCCTGATATTCCATTCTCTCCAACCGAGGATAAAGCCAAATGCAAGGATTGTTACTTGGCAGAGATATGTGCGGTGAGAGGCGATAGGATATAGGTTTATAGGTTATAGGTTATAGGCTATGGGCTATGGGTTATAGGAGAGGATAGAACAAGGGAGCGGAGAACCGCTCCCTTATAGTAAGTAGTCTAACCGATTAATCGTTTGACCGTCTAACCGACCTATATTTCCATACCACATAACCAACACATAATATGGCTAATAGTAGTGCTACATCCCAGCCGTCGCCGATAGGAAGAGGGACACCAGGCACACGTTGTGGACGTGTTGGGATATAACCTGTAGGCGAATCCGCTCCTTCTGCGAGTACTCCACCCTTTAGTTGAGATGCCACAGTGGTAATTGTACCATTAGCCATACGCATAGGAGCTGTAGAATAAGAAACAGAAGAAGTCGTCTGTACCGCAGAACCACCTGCAGCATAACTACTCGTACTACGGAAAGAAGCAGTAGTAGGTTGTGAAGCCATACTACTCGTTCCCATTGTATGATAAGTAGCTGAAGATGTAGTATATACCTGCGCATGTAGCATAGGATAGGCTACCCATGTACATAGGATAAGTATTATAACAAACAGACGTTTCAAATTTTACACCTTAGTTTTTACCTTATTTACAAACAAACTTATATGCTTGATTATTCAAGCGTAGCACATACACACCTGTAGGCAAATGTGATAAATCAATTGTACAAGGAGTATGATGTATAGTAAGTGGCGATGTGATGCACATACCATTTGCAGTATAGACAACTAGCGTACTATTTTGTGGAGCATCCGCAATATATACTCGCTTATCATTCACCCACACCTGAGCCGATGATACAAGATTATCGATCCCTGTTGTTACGCCATTTCCTGGTAGGTCATCAGAAAAATCAGGATACAAGAGCAATTGGAAGCGCATATCATTAACAGAGTTAGGATGTGCAGAGAAGGTGTATTGTCCTTCCTCTGTGATCAAGAAGAGTGAATCAGATTCTAAATCATGGAGATACATGTCTTGTCCTACCAGCGAAGTGAATGTGAGTGTATATTCGCTATCCTCGCCAGCAGCAAAGCCTATGAAGGTGCTATCTATTTGGTCTGCCACAGATATTTCCATTTGTCCCTCTGGCTCATTGGTGTAGATATTTGCTTGTCCTTGTGCGATAATATTTTTGGCATCATAGCCATTGTCGTAACCGCGAGTGGTATTCGCATATTGGATGACATACATACGATCCGCACCACTATTTTGGCTATTTACCTGCATGCGTACACGCATAAAGTTTTCATCCTCTATTTGTGGTGCGCGCATTGGGCGATTCATATCTGCGGAAGTGCTTCTAAAGACATGCTTGTTGTACTTTAGATGTATTTGAGCCTCTCCATTAGCCACCACATACACGCCTTGCATAGGTGGAATAGTAGTTTGGTCTTTATTGGCATCTATGAAAGCAGCTCCAAGAGGAGTAATCGCATAGTACTGTCCTGCCGATCCCCCTCGAATAATTTGATTAGCTCCTTCACCATTTTTCCCTTGCCAATCATTCCAAGAACCAGAATTGAATAGGTAGAATGTTTTTTCGACATTTCCCGTAAAATCGCTATCCTCCCCATCGGTTGTAAACTTAGTCAAGTCAATAGGCGCAAGATAACTATTCACAAACAAGTTATCGCCATTCATGCCATTCGCAGTTTTCGTTAGGTTGATGGTTTTATTGTTATGGATAGGTTGTGCCACGATAGAATATGTTTCAGTACCTTCCGCCGTGCGAGTAAGAGCATATCCTTCAAAAGGAGTCATATTGGTATTGGAGTACACCCAACCATCTGTTTCGCTCCACAAATATACCATCACGCCATCGTTTGACATCTGCATATTGTTACCGGGTGCTCCCACATACTGCCAAACTTGATCTTTTGCTCCACCAGCCTTGGCACGAGTGGTGTATTGAACAGTGATGTTAGGCATCGTTCCTTGAACTTTATTGATAAAGTAAGGAGAAACACGCACATAGCCAACACCATCTTGGTTATTGACAATTGTGAAGTTATCTTCCGTAACTCCATTTGTAAATCCACCAGCATGAAGTGTTAGTCCGCCTTTTGGTTGTATATTCACGCTAGCATCATCAACTATGGTTACACCATACGCCACTAGTTCCCCCTCATTGATAGTCATTGCTTTTGAAATAACTATAGGGAATCGTTTATCAGGAAGCATGCCGTGATCCGTTCTACCTTGATATGTCCAGTTAGATGAGACAGTCACATCGCCATGATCTTGTATATTAAATTGGAAAGGCTTAGACAGAGTGGCTGTGATGGTAACAGGAATCTCAACTTTGTCCCCTGCACTGGTATAGAAAGTAATGGTCTCTGTTACATCCTGTGGGTATGGACTTTCGCCAGTAAGGGTGAAGGTGTAAGTACCATGCATATTACAGTCATTATTCACCTCTTGATTAGCAACAACTTTGAGTCCTAAATCATGATTGTTGCTTACTTTCCATTGCAACAAACGCACATTGGAGTAGTCCACAGAGAACGTAATAGGCGCAAAAAGTTCATTGACTATTGCATCACTTATCTCAATAGATTCTACAGAAGGACGGATATAGGTTTGCTGAGGAATAGTGACACCATTGAAGTAGATTTTTAGTGAAGCTTTAGATTGGAAGCGAACTCTCTTTGCACCTTCAGGTACAGTACATGAATAATTCCAATTATATTGACGACCCGAAACAACAGTTTGCTCGTATTCACCAATCCAATTATCTCCTTCTAATTCCGTGCTAAAAGATATTACAAGTCGATTATCTACAGAAGATGTTTCGGCATGCGCGCCAAATGTCATTTTATCAGCAGGTAATCCTCTAAGATTGTATATTCTAGTTTTTTCGCTACTATTGGTAGAGTGTTTATATACAAAAGGTTCAGTATCTCCATCACCCCATATTAACAATGAGTTAGGGTCGCAGGCACCTGCGCCACTCACACGTATTTCTTTAATCTTGTAGGTAACATCATACATTCGTCCTTCAAACGAGCATTCTTTTGCAGTAGCAACAATATATCCATGTCCTTCTCCGAAGACACGCACGGAATATATACCTCCTTCTTCAACAATCTCCGCAAAAGGAGTAGAAGTAACTGCATGTAGTTGGTAGGTTATTTCACTTTCGGGATTAATAGTAGCATCCAATACTCGTTTTTTATTGATATAGCCATTTGCATCGACTGCGAAATCTAGATAGGATGTATTCCAAACAATCTCTCGTTGGCAGTAAGGGACAGTAAGTGCGACTGACAACGAGCATGATTCGTGGGTATCGTTTCCTTTGTAAGTGGCTGTAAGTGTGACAGAACCACCACAATGAGGGTAGATTTTGGTATCATCGAAAGAAAGAATATCTTCCTTAGATGTTGCCAATTTGATTTCTGCTCCCTGGACTGTATTGCCGTTCTCATCTTTCACATAGAAAGGATAAGGAATACCATCAAGTGTTTCAGGATAGGTTGCCTCTCCTGTGTAGATAATCTCGGTAGCTAATTTTGCTTTTACCTCGCAAGAAACAGGAATTTCAATCTTCTGTGATTGGTCATAAATAATGATAGTTCCCGACTGCGAGCCAGAGTTAGCGTCGTAAGTTACTGTGATAGTGGTAGTTCCACGCCCCGAAGTTGCGTCTATAGAATATTTACTTAGGACAAAATTGCTATTGGTACTCAGTAATACAATTTCATCTGAACAGGTACTCCAATTGAGATCAAAAGAGGCAGAAACTGGTATACCTATTGTAGCCTGTGGAAGTCCCAAAGAGTTATTAACCAATTGAGGATCAAGAAGTTGTTTTCTTGTAACATTTATTTCAGTTATTTTAACAGTACGTCCACCTGCACCATTTGCAGTTCTCTCGAAACGGATACGTTTTGCATTAACAGGAATAGGTATTGATTGTGAAGATTTATCACTCATCGATTTTGTTTCCTCACGATACGTATTTCCATTCGCATCATATATATAATAAAAGTTATTACCGCTCTCTTCGTCCGAATATTGAGGTGTAACAAAGTGCATCCATGTTGCCTCTCCCGTACTACTATTAAGTCGATACTTAAAAGTAAGAATATCACCCGCACCTGTCAAAGCGAACGCTTCAGATACTGCTCCTTGATTTCCAGCAATATCACTTCCTGTAGCCGCATTATAGATTGCATAACATCCTCCAGCGGGATTTACATTGACAGATATAGTTGTGTTCAATGCATCGAAATTGGTATCTGCTTCGCGAGTGAGTTGGAAACGCGCTGTACCGGTTTGGTAATTAGTGACAATCTTTCCGCCTACATAGTTTGCGATAGTAGGATCTAATGCCTTAACAGTATAGTCGCTGATGATGTTTTTTACATTATTTGCGAGATAGTATACGTCAAAAATATCCGATGGGTTATAGGATTCGTTCATCACCACATCCATTTTCTTTGCTGCTTGAGGGATATATTTACCCGTAACGCCACTCAATGCGATAGTGTATGTAGCACCTGTACTAGCGGTTATTTTGAGTGTAGCAGAGTGATTTCCTGGCTTTGAACGTAGATAAGTAACTGTAATATTGGATGTTCCATAAGTACAAGTAGCACCTGTACTTGAGAAACTAGCAGCGAATTGGTTGTCTGTGTTATTGAGTAATTCCCAGGTAAAAGTAGCATCGCTCCATGCTATAGTAGCTATTTTTTGTGCAGAGTGCCCTACAATGTCCGTTCCTGCAGACCATGCGTTGTTTGTAAAAACTTGAGGTGCGTCAACGTAGGAAGCTTGGGTTAAAGTAATAGCACTTAAAGTTTTCTTGAGAGTACCAGTTCCTTTAAAATGCAACTTGGTAACTATTTTACGGTTTAAATTAATTGTATGCGTGCCATTGCCTTTAGTTTCTTCCTTTGTTGAACCATCAGAATATGTAATAGTCACTTCTACACCGCCAGTAGCCCATGAACTATTATGTTTATTTGTAAACACCAACTGATTACATGGACGTGGATTTGAGATTGTAAACTCTTTATTTTTTGAAGAAGATCCGCTCGTCATCATTTCATACGAGCCATTGTCGCTAAATATTACACAATCAGCCCAGGCGTTAGCGGTTGCCATGAAGAGGGCGAGGAGGAGGAAAATATGTCGTAAAAATTGTTTCACCTTTATAATTAATATTTAATAGTTAATAATTAATATCCTTATAATTAACAGTTAATAGTTAATAATTAATATCTCTTTTGTTTTTTGTATACCTTTGGTATACTTTTGCTATACTTATCTACCGCTTTTCTTCCACCCTTCCTTCGGGTTTCCTTCGGAGTTCCTTCGGCGAAGTTCCTATGAGGTCCCGATGAGGTTCCGATGAAGTTCCGATGAGGTTCCGATGAAAACAGGTGGCAACCTAAGGGCAAACCATGGGCAAACGAAAGGATTACAAAGTACAATTCTATTGTTTTAGGGCTCAAAGTTATTAAGCAAAAAGTGTCATTTATTAAGATTAATACTATACACATGCTTTTATTTGAGCCGAAAAGCGGTGCAAAATTAACATTTTCCTACGGAATACGCAAATTTTATGCGCGCGCGTACGCACATATATAAAGGTGTGATATATTTTTCATAAAATTTGACACATCCAAACTCCCAATTGTCAACTCTAGATAGCAAAACACCCCCATATAAACAAACAGCACAGAGCCAATGCCCTGTGCTGCTTAATCTTATGAACTATCTATTACAATCTAGTACCTAACATATCATACACTTGGTTGCCACGAATGATATACATCTTACCATCGCGGATGATCTTGCTTACTTTGACTTGATTATCAAGCATATCCTCCAAACCAGTAGTAACATCATCATCGTCGTCATCATCTTCAGCAGCCACTACTGTAATCGTATATTCCAATTCAGCAGCCACATAGTTATTATTACCCTCTTGCACCGCAGTTACAACCACCTCGCCAGGATTCAAAGCGACCATCATACCTGCCTCAATCACCACTACAGAGTCCACATCGGTCAAATAACTAACCTCTAAGCCACTAGTAGCTACTGCGTTCAAGACTAAAGTATCACCTACAGTCATAACCAAAGAATCCATATTCCAGATAATCTCTTGCGTCAAAGGACTGACAATCACGGTTTTAGTAAGCGTATCCGCCAAATAGAGCAGATCCTCCGCAGCATAAGCATACACCTCAAGTTCACCCGCATTATGAAGCACCAAGATATTACCCTCAACACTAGCTATCGTAGAGTCAGACACGGCATAGGTTATCTCATTCTTAGCCTGTGCACTCAACACTATCGTGTCAAACACATTCACCACAGCCAAATCTTGCTCCCAAACCATCTCTTGGGCAAACTTATTGTCCACATAACCAGAACCAGTGACAGAGATAGTAGCAGTAGATACTCCATCGGTCATGGTAATCGTACCTTGATAATCCTTCACATAATCAGGACAGAAATAGATTGCCACACCATATTGATCAATATCACCTAAGGTTTCTCCTCCAGCGAGAGCACCGTCTGCACCATTTTGAGAAGCACAAGCGTTTGCTCCTACCGCCCAAACGAGTGCCTCGGTGTTATCGGCACTTCCTACACGGAAAGCAGGATTATCACTAGAGATAGTAATGTCACCCGCAGAGAGGAAGGAACGAAGATTAACCACCTTAGCCTGAGGTTGCTCGCCAACGAGTTGTTTAGAAAAATCAAGCTTATTGTCATCAGCCAGCAAAATGTGCTGCGCCAAAGGCAACTTAACATTGGCAATAGAGAGGGTACGCTCAGAATTATAGGAAGAGAAAATATATACAAACGACACCGAAGTGACATCCGCAGATACATTGGTCGTACAAGTCAGATAGCTAGTTTGCTTAGCAGGAACATTGACTGTAGTACCATTGACAGATAACTGATAAGAGTCAGGATTAGTGATATTCATGTGCTTTGTCATCTTCGTATCAAACGACAAGACACCAGTTGAAGGCGTAAAAATATTGGTGTAGTTATAAATTTCCTTATCCGCAAACCAAGTAGAAGTCTTGAGGGTTCGCTCGGTAGCGTCATACAAGGAATACCATACGCCGCCGTTGTAGGTTTGAGCGGAGAGATTGACTGCCACAACAGCAAGAATAGACAGCAAGAAAAATTGTAGATTTCTGTTCATAAAAATACCTTTTATTTAGATTAATACTATATGCTAAATTGTTTTATTCTCAAAAAACGCTGCAAAATTAATATTTTTCTTTGAAACCGACAAATTTTCACGCGCGTACACGTACGATTATGAAGGTGTGAGGTGTTTTTCATAAAAAATGACACTATTATACATATTTTTTTTATTTTTTTCACAAAATATTTGGTCATATCAAAAAAAAGCAGTAATTTTGCAGTCGATTTCGGAATTAACGAGATCAAATGGCCCAGATGGCGGAATCGGTAGACGCGCTGGTCTCAAACACCAGTGGAGCAATCCGTGCCGGTTCGACCCCGGCTCTGGGTACAAAGACCGCTTAACCAAAAGTTGAGTGGTCTTTTTAAAAAGAGAATAATTATTAACCCATAAAAAGGTCATGCGGAAGACTTAAACAACCGCTATAACTCAGAACAGGCTAACTGCCCGGAGAGTCCAAGAGAAGGAGGTGTATGCAATGATCATAGTTCCAGTAAAAGAAGGTGAGAACATCGAGCGCGCGATTAAGAAATTCAAACGCAAATTCGACAAGACAGGTGTTGTGAAAGAGCTTCGTCGTCGTCAACAATTCAACAAGCCATCAGAGGTTAAGCGTGAGAAAATGATGCACGCAATCTATGTGCAAAAATTGCATGCGCATGATGGAGAATAATTAAATTCACAATAAGAAAAGCACTCTTGATTTTGAGAGTGCTTTTTTTATTGTGAATAGATCGCTTCGCTGTTAAAGGTTAGATCGTTGGCTAAAGCCAACTGCTAGACCGCTCACTACGTGAGCTGTTAGATGGAAGCGATACGGGGGATGTTGCAGCCGATAAAGTTACCTATAACCGTCAGCAAATAGCACCACAACACTTGTGGTTGCTCCACGATATAGTCCGCAGCAGTCAGATAGTAGAACGCATCTGCAATACAGTGAGGAAAACCACAATGGATAAACAATGGCACCGCAAACAACAATGGCACCCAATGTCCAAACTCTTTGCCTTTCTTAGCAAAAGCCACGGCACTCGTCATCAATATACCGCAACCTATTCCTAACACACCACACGCCAACGGTCCACTAGCCAAACGTGACTCTAGCACACCGCAAGCGGCCTCATGTACGGGCAATTTGGTAAACAGACTCATAAGCGCCACCAACAAGCAGCCGAGGATATTTCCTGGCAAGATGATCGCCACCAACTGTTTGATGTCGCTCCAATTCTGGCAAAAGCCCGACACCCCCGTATAGAGTTTCGCCTCATAGGAAACGACCGTGGCTAATCCAAAGATAAAAAGGAACATACCTAGCGTTTTATCCACCAGAAAGCCCCAACCTGCAATACTAATACAGATACCAGCGAAAATCGCCTTCAAGAAAGTCTTACACACGATTATTTGCTCAATAATTGACGTACAACCATATTGATGGTCTTACCTTCGGCTTTACCCGCTAGCTGTTTGGTAGCCACGCCCATCACTTTACCCATATCTTGTGGACCAGCAGCGCCAACTTGAGCAATAATCTCAGCCAAGATTACTTTGAGTTCCTCCTCGGACATCATAGCAGGTAAATAACGCTCAATGATTGCACATTGTGCCATCTCGTCCTCTGCTAACTCTGGGCGGTTAGCTGCACGAAACATCTCCGCAGCCTCTTTGCGTTGTTTCACCATCTTTTGCAAGATCTGCAACGCACGCTCATCAGGCAATTCGCCATCCGCACCCTTGGCCGTCTTAGCCTCAAGAAACTCTTTCTTAATACCACGTAGCGCATCTAGGGCTACTTTATCCTTCGCAAGCATCGCTTGCTTGATGTCTTCACTAATTTGATCGAAAAGCATACTACTTAAAGAAATATTAATTGTACTAAAATATAAACGGGCAGCAATACAATGAGCGAGAATTTGAGCATATAGCCAAAGAAACTTGGCATCTTCACTCCGCTCTCTTCTGCAATTGCCTTGACCATAAAGTTAGGTCCATTGCCGATATATGTCATTGCTCCAAAGAACACTGCACCCAAGCAAATAGCCTGCAATAGCAGTTCAGGGATACCAGCAACAAAATCGGTTCCGAACGCTGTCAGTTGCTCTGGTGTCAATCCACTAGCCACACTATGAAAAGCTACCGCTGTAGGTGTGTTATCCAAGAAGCTAGACAAGGCACCCGTAGCGTAGTAGAACTGCCATGTATGTGATAAGCCTAGTGTAGCCGCATGGTCATTAAGATATGCTAAGGCTGGTGTCATAGTCACAAAAATACCAAAAAACAAAACCGCTACCTCGTTGATAGGTGCCCATGAGTATTTATTCAACTTGTAGCGTACTTGTTTCTTAGTGGTGTACAAGCTCATCAACATCAATAGTATCAACACTATCTCACGCATGTATCTGATCCACAGAGGAGAACTAGCATTAGCCATCTGAGGGATCGTACCCGAATGGATAAACGCTACCGACAATATCACACCTATTAGATAGATAAGATTGGTCTTTCCTTGAATTTTCAAGGGTTTATGTTCACGCACATCCGCCGACAACGCTGTCCAATGCTCCTTTTTATAATAAAAACTGTCCACAGCAAAATACATCAACAACAATATTGCCCCCACAAATAGCCATTGAGGAAAGAGAGAAGCAAACCACGTAAATTCCGCTCCACGCAAGAAAAGCATAAACAACGGAGGATCACCCAATGGCGTAAGCAAACCACCACAGTTAGCCACCAAAGCGATGAAAAACAATACCGTATGCACCTTATGCTCACGTTGTTGATTGGTCGTTAGTAGAGGACGAATGAGCAGCATAGCCGCCCCTGTAGTTCCCATGATACTGGCTAACACCCAGCCTATCGCCAGAAACAAGGTGTTTACCCATGGTTTGGCTTTAATATCACCAGAAAGATGGATACCGCCCGTGATGACATACAACGACATCAGCAGAACGATAAAGGGGATATAGTCGGATAGCAACTGATGTTCTAGTTCTTTTGCCATTCCGCCCATCACTAGACATACGGCAGTTGGGATAGCCAGTAGTAACGATACGGCTAGTTTGTGCTTGTTCTTATCCCACCACTCTGCCACAATCAATGGTGCTACTGCAATCACCAATAGCATCAACGCAAATGGAATCATGCTCCATGCACTATGTACTAATTCTTGCATAAATTTATTTTTTAGATGGTTTATCTAGTAGGACTAGTTGGACTAGTTAGGCTAGCCTTCTAGTTTAATCAAGTTTTAAGACTGCCAAGAACGCCTTTTGTGGTACTTCTACGTTACCAATTTGCTTCATGCGTTTCTTACCTTTCTTCTGTTTCTCAAGAAGTTTGCGCTTACGACTCACGTCACCACCGTAACACTTCGCCAATACGTCCTTACGCACTTGCTTGACCGTCTCACGAGCGATAATCTTAGCCCCGATAGCCGCTTGAATAGCAATATCAAACTGTTGGCGAGGCAACAGTTCCTTCAATTTCTCGCACATACGACGACCAAAACTCTCCGCATTATCTCGGTGGGTCAAGGTCGAGAGAGCATCCACTTGCTCGCCGTTGAGCAGGATATCGAGTTTCACTAGGTTACTTGGGCGGAAACCATTATGATGCCAATCAAAGGAAGCATAGCCCTTGGAGATAGACTTGAGCTTATCGTAGAAGTCAATCACAATCTCGCCCAATGGCATATCGTACAAGATTTCCATACGATCACCCGAGATATACTCTTGTTTCACAAGTTCACCACGTTTGCCCAAGCACAAAGTCATGATTGGACCAATAAAATTGCTGGTCGTGATTACGCTCGCGCGGATATAAGGTTCCTCAATGCGATCTATCACAGTAATATCTGGCATACCCGCAGGATTGTGCACCTCTACCTTCTCGCCGTCCTTGGTATAGACATTATAACTTACGTTAGGCACGGTGGTTATCACATCCATATCAAACTCACGATCCAAACGCTCTTGCACAATCTCCATATGAAGCAACCCCAAGAATCCGCAGCGGAAACCAAAACCCAATGCCACAGAAGACTCAGGAGAGAAAGTCAAAGCTGCATCATTCAACTGAAGTTTCTCCAACGATGCACGTAGGTCCTCGTAATCCTCCGCCTCAATAGGATACACACCCGCAAAGACCATCGGTTTAGCCTCCTCAAATCCCGCAATCGCTTCCGAACAAGGACGAGCCACGTGCGTAATGGTATCACCTACCTTCACCTCAGTGGAAGTCTTGATACCCGAAATGATGTATCCCACATTACCTGCCGAAATCTCTTTGGTAGGTTGCATAGTCAACTTCAACACACCTATCTCATCCGCATCATATTCCTTTCCGGTATTGAAGAAACGCACACGATCATTCGCTTTCATCGTTCCGTTCACCACCTTAAAGTAGGCGATGATACCACGGAATGGGTTGAACACCGAGTCGAACACCAAGCATTGCAATGGCGCTTCTGGATCACCCTCGGGAGGAGCAATACGGTCAATGATAGCATCCAAAATCTCCGGTACGCCGTCGCCAGTCTTAGCAGAGCAACGCAATATCTCCTCACGCTTACAACCCAACAAGTCAATAATCTCATCCTCCACTTTCTCGGGCATAGCAGAATCCATATCGCACTTATTCATCACAGGGATAATCTCCAAGTCATGCTCAAGAGCCATATAAAGGTTGGAGATCGTCTGCGCTTGCACACCTTGCGACGCATCCACAATCAACAACGCTCCCTCGCAAGCAGCGATACTACGACTTACCTCGTAAGAGAAGTCCACGTGTCCCGGAGTGTCAATGAGGTTGAGGGTATAACCCTTATACTGCATTTGGATAGCGTGCGACTTAATAGTAATACCACGCTCTTTCTCCAGGTCCATATCATCCAACACTTGATTCTCCATCAAGCGCTTATCCACCGTAGCAGTGTACTCAATCAATCGATCCGCCAAAGTGGATTTGCCATGATCGATGTGTGCAATAATACAAAAGTTTCGTATATTTTTCATATCTCAATTATTATCATTTTCAACGACTTATTTTTAAGTAAAAATAGTCCCATTCTTACCCAATTTACAATCGGCTGCAAAGGTAGTAAAAAAAATGTATATGTGCAAGAAAAATACGTTTTTATTGCCATAGGCTACATTTTTTTCTAAAGCTTCGAGGAAAAGGTGCCCTCGAAGGTAGTAAAAAATTTGCATATATGCAAAAAAAATTGTAACTTTGCCGCCGTTTTTTATAATACCACAACAACTATGCACAAACAACATGTAGTTATTCGCTTCTGTGGTGACTCTGGTGACGGCATGCAACTCACCGGTACGATGTTTTCATCACTTAGTGCTATTCTCGGCAATGAGATTAGTACCCTACCCGATTTCCCAGCAGAAATCCGTGCTCCTCAGGGCACATTGGGTGGTGTCAGCGGTTTCCAAGTTCAACTCGGTGCAGGCGTCTATACCCCAGGCGACAAGGCAGACGTGCTCGTTGCCATGAACGCCGCAGCGCTCAAAGTAGGTGCTTTGGGCAGTAAGTTCAACGTAGATGGCGCACAATGGAACGAGGCAAACTCCCAGTTCAAACGCGATGCAGTCATCATCATCGACACCGACTCGCTCACATCTAAAGACCTAGAAAAAGCATTATACAAGACCGACAACCCTTTCACCGAATTGGGTATTCCAGAGTCCGTGCAGATTATCCCTGTGGCTCTCACCCAACTCACTAAGGAGAGTCTCAAGGACATGGGACTAGACAATAAGGCGGTGCTCAAATCCCGCAATATGTTTGCTCTCGGACTGGTATGTTGGCTTTTTTCTCGTCCTATTGATCAGGCAGTTACTTTCCTTGAGAGTAAGTTCCAAAAGAAACCTCAACTCATCGCACCGAACGTCAAAGTGCTCACCGATGGTTTCAACTACGGACACAACCTCTCCCTCAATATCCAAACGATGACCATCCAGAAGTCCAACTCGCTCCCTTCTGGTCAATATACCTCCATTGCGGGCAACAAAGCCACCGCATGGGGACTGATTGCTGCTGCCGAGAAATGCGGCAAACGCCTTTTCCTCGGTTCCTACCCTATCACACCTGCTACCGATATCATGCATGAGTTGGCTGCTCGCAAGGATATGGGTGTCATGGTGGTCCAAGCCGAAGATGAGATCGCTGGCGTATGTACCGCTATCGGTGCTGCTTTTGCAGGCGACTTGGCTGCCACCTCTACATCTGGTCCTGGTCTTAGTCTCAAGGGCGAAGCCATCGGTCTTGCTGTGATGGCGGAGCTTCCACTCGTAGTAATCGATGTACAACGTGGTGGACCATCCACGGGTCTTCCTACCAAAACCGAGCAGACGGACCTCCTCCAAGCGCTCTACGGACGCAATGGTGAGTGTCCTGCTGTGGTTGTAGCGGCATCCACTCCTGCCAACTGTTTCGATTTTGTCTACCAAGCAAGTAAAATAGCCTTGGAGAACATGACCCCTGTCGTGCTCTTAACCGACACCTATCTAGCTAACGGCACAGGCCTTTGGCAAATTCCACAACTCAATGAACTCCCTGCTATTCAACCACAAGGCGCACCCGAGGAGTTCCGTGGCAACTACAACCCTGCTTTGCGCGATCAGCCTGGTGTGGCCTATTGCGTATAGTCACTTATCGATGTCAGTG
>JAZQTO010000085.1:0-9668 GCA_045630805.1 Paludibacteraceae bacterium | reverse complement strand
CAGTTGTTGCAGTCGCTAACAAACTGATCCGTCAAGCGTTCGCTGTGGTTACTAAAAATCAACCATATGTAGATGGTTTTGTATCATCTATTGCATAAAAATATACTTTTTTTATTAATTTTTTAATATAGTTCGTCAATATCTTGGAGCATAGAGCGATAGTTTGTCCAAGTTTTCTCTGGAGCGGGGTGCTGTGTACGGATAGTCGCTAGGCGTTTGTCTAAATCGTAGAGGTGTTGTTGTCTGAGAAGTGCTTTTTCTTGCTCGGCCATGCGATAAGACAACTCATCAATCTTCTGATGGGCAGCCTGCATACGAATGGAACTTCGTTTGTGGTATGAGATAGCAGCGATAATAACAATCGCCACACCCAACAGCATGATGAGCAGGTTAAGGATTTCCGCTACGGGTATGTTAAGCACTTGCATTTCCATTTCGTTTGCAAAGGTAGTGCTTTTTTTGCGAATATGCAAGCCTTATGTGCATTTGCACACGCCTGCGAAGTGAGTATGCGTGAAAATCAGCGGATTAGACGGCGGATTGTACACGGGGAGAATAAAGGGAATAGTGTTTTTTTTGAAACATGCAAACTTTTTGGATTGTATTCCGAAAAATCATTCAAAAATTCGGATTAGTACAAAAAATAAGGACTTTTGTGGGCTGTCGGTGGCTGTTAGGTTTCTATTTTTCGGTATTCGTTTTTGCCGAAGGAATACCGAACCCTTGCCAAAGGAGTGCTTGAAGACAAGCTGTTTTAGGAATGAAGACAACTTTTTCGGGAATCAAGTCAACCTTTTTAGGACTCATCTTAAGAAAAGTGCTTTTTTAGTCATAAGGTATTCTGTCGGAGTTCTCTCGGTCTTCTCTCGGTCGTCGGTCGGTGGAATAAGGCAAAGTATAAGAGAAGGAAAAGAGAAGGCAATCTTAATAAAAAGCACTTTTTTACTTAAATCTAATGACCGATTTGGGATTGCCCGTCACGGAGTGTGGCGCTTTGTGCAATTTTTTCAAAAAAATGCAAACTCGTCCCTTAGGGAGTCTTGCACATCTTACCAAAAAGCAGTACTTTTGCACCGTTTTCGAAAACAAAGCATTTATGAAGCAATTCAAATTACAAATTGGAGAGTTCTCTCGCCTTTGTGGAGTGACCATAAAGACACTGCGACACTATGATAAATTGGGTCTTTTGATTCCAGAACACGTAGATCGCTATTCGGGTTACCGATATTATTCGGTTGGACAAATGCAAAAGATGGGAGCTATACGCGAACTGAAATCATTGGGGTTTAGTCTTGTGGAGATTGTTGACCTATACAAACAAGATACACATTATCCAGATCCAGCGATGTTAGTAACAAAGATCGCAAGCACCGAACAACAGTTAGCTCAACTGCAAACCCGACATACGCAACTTTTGGCGATATTGAACGCTCGTAAAAAACATGAAGAAATGGAAAAATTTACAATTCAAGCTTTACCGTCTTGCACGGTGGCCAGTTACAAAGGTAGTATTCGTAACTATAGCGAATTAGGAAGTCTATGCTGTGAAGTTATCGGTCCAGAAATGGCTCACCTCGGCTGCGAATGTCCCGAACCTGGATTTTGTTTTACTCGGGAATTAGGAAATGAGTATAAACCCGAAAGCATTGATATAGAATATTGCGAGCGGGTAAAAGAAGCCAAAGTTGACTCCGAACTCATTCATTTCTACGAACTTCCATTGGTAGAAACCGCCATCTGCTACAAGCACTACGGACCTTACGAGCGACTCATTGACGCTTACGCAGAGGTGTTTGCTTATGCAGAAAAAGAAGGTTATACCATTCTCGAAAGTCCCCGCGCTGTGTACGTTGATGGTATTTGGAATCAAGAAAATCCAGATTTGTGGTTAACTATTGTCCAACTACCTGTAACGAAGTAATAGAAGCGGTGATATTTAATCCAGGATAGTCATTATTATCCTTCACGGAAGTGATAGGAATTGTGCGCTTATTGTGCGTGAATAGTGCATGTATTGTCTGTCTATTGTGCGTAATCAATAAGGAATACCCGAATACCATTCGGGACAACGAACATAGAAAGGCGAAGCATGAAAAAGAAAGCCGAGCGGGAGTCCGCTCGGCTTTCGGGGGTATGTATTCTAGTTGGACTAGTTGGACTAGTTATTCTAGCTGTTCTAGTTGTGCTAGTCATTCTAGTTGTACTAGCCGTTCTAGTGGTACTAGTAGAAGTAGTAGAACTAGATGTTAGGGGATTAGAGTTGTGGGCCTGCTGCAACGAGAGCCTTACCTGCCTCGTTGGTGGTGTACTTAGCGAAGTTCTTGATGAAACGACCTGCCAAGTCCTTAGCTTTCTCTTCCCATTGAGCTGCATCAGCATAAGTGTCGCGTGGGTCGAGGATGGCAGGATCAACACCTGGCAATGCAGTTGGAACCTCGAAATCGAAGAATGGGATCTTCTTGGTTGGAGCCTCGAGGATGTCGCCACCGAGGATAGCGTCGATGATACCACGTGTATCCTTGATAGAGATACGCTTGCCAGTACCGTTCCAGCCAGTGTTAACGAGGTAAGCCTTAGCGCCAGATTTCTCCATGCGTTTTACGAGCTCCTCAGCATATTTAGTTGGGTGCAACTCCAAGAATGCTTGGCCGAAGCAAGCAGAGAAAGTAGGAGTTGGCTCAGTAATACCACGCTCAGTACCAGCCAATTTAGCGGTGAAACCGCTGAGGAAGTAGTATTTGGTTTGCTCTGGAGTCAAGATAGATACTGGAGGCAATACGCCGAATGCGTCAGCAGAGAGGAAGATAACGTTCTTAGCTGCAGGACCAGCAGAGATTGGGCGAACGATCTTCTCAATGTGGTTGATAGGGTAGCTTACGCGGGTGTTCTCAGTAACGCTCTTGTCGGTGAAGTCGATCTTGCCGTTCTCATCAACAGTAACGTTCTCAAGCAATGCGTTGCGCTTGATAGCAGCGTAGATGTCTGGCTCAGACTCTTTGTCAAGGTTGATAACCTTAGCGTAGCAACCGCCCTCAAAGTTGAATACACCGTTGTCGTCCCATCCGTGCTCGTCGTCACCAATGAGGAGACGCTTAGGATCGGTAGAAAGGGTAGTCTTACCTGTACCAGAAAGACCGAAGAATACTGCGGTGTTCTCACCGTTCATATCGGTGTTAGCAGAGCAGTGCATAGAAGCGATACCTTGCAATGGCAAGAAGTAGTTCATCATAGAGAACATACCCTTCTTCATCTCACCACCGTACCATGTGTTGAGGATAACTTGCTCGCGGCTGGTAGTGTTGAATGCCACGCAAGTCTCAGAGTTCAAACCGAGCTCAGCGTAGTTCTCAACTTTAGCCTTAGAAGCGTTGTAGATCACGAAGTTAGGCTCGAAGTTCTCCAACTCCTCAGCGGTAGGTTGGATGAACATGTTGGTCACGAAGTGTGCTTGCCATGCTACTTCAACGATGAAGCGAACAGCAATACGAGTATCAGGGTTGGTACCGCAGAAAGCGTCTACTACGAAGAGGCGTTTGTTAGAGAGCTCTTTGATAGCGAGGTCTTTAACTACAGCCCAAGCTGCCTCTGTCATAGGTTTGTTGTCATTCTTGTATTCCTCGCTTGTCCACCAAACGTTATCGTGACTTTGTGCGTCGTCCACGATGAATTTGTCCTTAGGAGAACGACCGGTGTAAACACCTGTCATCACGTTTACTGCGCCAAGCTCAGTCTCTTGGCCCTTGTCAAAGCCAGTTAATTCTGCTTTTGTCTCCTCTGCGAAGAGTACTTCGTAAGAAGGATTGTGTACGATCTCGGTTGTACCTACGATGCCGTACTGGGTCAAATCTAATTGTTTCATTGTTTAATTAAAAAGGTTATTTTGTTGTTTTTTACTTTATTTCTTTGCAAATTTTGTGCCAATTGCCCATTAACGCAAATTTTATCGGGTACAAAATTACTACAAATTTTCGAAATAGCAAAATTTTTACTCAAAATACGGTCATTTTGTATAGTCAATTTTGCAAAAATCCGAAATGTATGCTATAAAACATATTTTTATGTCAAATTATTTGGAGGGTATGTAAAAAAGCAGTACCTTTGCACCGTGTTTTTCATGGTATTAGATTTAAGGTTAAGTAAAGATTGGGTTGTCGGGATGACAATCCTTCTTTTTTTTGTATAAATCTTTACCTCTAAACACTAAACTCTAAACACTAAACTTCAAAAAATTTGCGTATCTGCAAATTTTCTACCTTCGAGGATACCCTACCCTCGAAACTACAGTAAAAAAATGTAGCCTATGACAATAAAAACAGGTTTTTCTTGTGCATATACATTTTTTTTTGTACCTTTGCACCCAAATGGAAAATCGTTACGAAAGAGAGGATCTTCAAACTGCCCTTCGTGTCTTGCGCGAGGGTGGAGTAATACTATATCCTACGGACACAGTATGGGGAATTGGTTGCGACGCGACCAATGCCGAAGCCGTCGCGCGCGTGTACGCGATTAAAAAACGTGTAGATAGCAAGGCGATGTTGGTTTTGTTAGATGGAGCAGGCAAATTGCAGGGGTATATGGAGAAAGTTCCTGATACGGCTTGGATGTTGTTGGAGGCTAGCGAAGGTCAAAAACCACTGACCATTATTTATCCTAAAGCGAAGAATCTAGCCGCTAACCTGCTTGCAGAAGACGGCAGCGTGGGCATACGCATCACGGAGGAACTATTCTCCAAGGCTTTATGCGAGCAACTACGTCGTCCTATCGTCTCTACATCTGCCAATATAAGCGGCGAGCCAGCGGCTAAGAGTTTTCAGCAGATTAGTCCTGAACTGCTAGAGGCGGTGGACTATGTGTGCCACTTCCGTCGCGAGGATAGTAGAAAGTCCGTACCTTCTTCCATTATTAAGATAGATGAGCAAGAACGAATAACAATCATTAGAGAGTAGTTATGTTTTGGAACAAGTGGAACAAGCGTAAAAAAATGCAACTCATATATCTCCTTGTGGATATGTTGTCTTCTGTATTCGTATGGGGCGCCTTCTTGATATTCAGATGGTTAGTGTATGAGGATCGCATGTTTTCTGTGGATGCAGTACTTGTCCCAATGTTCAATTTCTACCTTCCATTGTTACTATATCCAGTAGGTTGTTTGTGCATGTATTATCTATCTGGATATTATTTGCGTCCGCTCAGAAAACGTTATTCTAGAGAGTTACGTAGGACTTTTGTATCATCGTTGTTAATCTCATTAGGAGCGTTTTTTATTATCATTATGGACGATCCTGTAGGCGATTATCAACGCTATTTGACCTCCCTCTTTGTTCTATTTGCCATTCAGTTTGTGGGTTCCTATCTCCCTCGTTTGTTAGTGACTTATTTGTCCCATAAACTAGATAGTGACACTCCTCGTATATATACGATTCACTCCATGAAGGAGGTGGATGCCTTTGAGCAGGAGCATGCTCGTTTGCCATATGATGAGGTCGTATTGGATTTGGGCGAACAATCCAAAGAGCAATCCATCTATACTATTATCAATCGTCTATATCCATGCAATGTGGAGATATCTATCGTTCCTACCTTGTACGATATGCTGACGGGTGCAGCCATGATTGAGGAGGTAGGTGATCAACCTTTGATTCATATCACCGAGCATAAGATGAGTGATACGCAATTGTGTATCAAACGTGCCTTTGATGTGATTGTATCGGCGCTGATGCTCGTTTTACTCAGTCCTGTCTATGCGGTGGTGGCTTTGCTGGTGCGTTGTTCATCTCAGGGTTCAGTTATTTACCGTCAGGAGCGTATAGGCTTACATGGTCTGCCTTTTGATATTCTGAAGTTTAGAACGATGTATGTCTCCTCCGAGAGCGAGAAACCACAACTCTGTGCGGATGATGATCCTCGTGTGACCCCTGTAGGACGATTCTTGCGTAAGTATCGTCTAGATGAGTTGCCACAATTCTGGAATGTGCTCAAAGGTGAAATGTCTATTGTTGGTCCACGACCAGAAAGACGATATTTCATTGACCAAATCGAGCAACAAGCACCATACTACTGCGTGATTTATAAGGTTCGTCCAGGCTTAACTAGCTGGGGACCTATCAAGGTGGGATACACAGATACACTAGAGAAAATGATACGACGACTCAATTTTGATGTCGTGTATTTGGAGAATATGTCTTTGATGCTTGATGTCAAAATTATGTTTCACACTATCGGTGTACTACTGAATGGAAAAGGTAGGTAGGATGATAGTTTAGTGTTTAGAGTTTAGTGTTTATAGACCAGGATTATGACTTACGATGAAGCTATAAAACGAATCGAGCAACTAGTCTTAGAACTAGAGGCGACTAAGGCCATTAGTATGGATGAATACCTAGCCAAAGCCAAAGAGGCTAAGGAACTCATTGTGTTCTGCCAAAAAGAGCTGACGGGTTGGGAGAAGAAGATGGGGGAGATTGTAACTCCTGGGGAGTGACAATCTCGGACGGCGTTCCGCCTATGGGACGCTTCGCTATGGGACGCCGCAAGCGGCTATAGGCTATAGGCTATAGGCGAGAAAGATTACTCCTCGGAGAAGTGTACGAGGACGTGACGATAGGAGTTGAATATCTTGGATTTAGAAACGAATCCAAGGTATTTTTTTTGTTCATCGACTACAGGCAAGTTCCACGCTCCTGTATCTTCAAAGACCTCCATTACCTTGCCCATTGGCATGGTGTTGGTGATGATGGCTTGTGGAGAGTTCATTAGTTGCTTGACCGTAAAACGATCATACAAACGAGGTTGGAACATAATATTGCGCACTTCGTCTAAGAGCAAGATTCCTAGTAATTTACCCTCTTTGTCAATGACAGGAAATATATTACGCCTGCTTTGTGCAATCACTTTGACCAGTTCACCCAAGGTCATCTCTGGGTTGAGCGTTTTGAGGTCTGTCTCTAGCACATTATCCATCTTGAGCAGGGTCAGAACCGAACGGTCTTTATTGTGGGTAAGCAGTTCGCCTTTTTGTGCCAAACGCATGGCATAAAGGCTATGAGGTTCGAAGATCTTGATAGTCAAAAATGATACTACCGCTACTGCCATGAGTGGCATAAAGAGGTGATATCCGCCAGTGAGTTCGGCGATAAGGAAGATACCTGTGAGTGGTGCATGCATGACACCCGCCATCAATCCGGACATACCTGCTAAAGCAAAATTGGCTTCGGGTACTCCTAGCCCAATCATATTCATCAAGCGCGCACAGACAAAACCTGTGATAGCTCCCATAAAGAGCGAAGGAGCAAAGATTCCACCCACACCGCCACCGCCGTTGGTAGCTACGGATGCAAAGATCTTGAACAGCAGAATGGCTGCAAAATACCCTACCAAGACCCACGAACTTGTTCCCAATACCTCAAAAGGACTATTAGCAATGGCTGATACCGAATCCCCATTGATGAGTTGTTTGATGATATCGTATCCTTCTCCGTATAGTGGTGGGAAGAGGAATAGTAGAATGCCCAAAGTGACTCCACCTACTAGGAACTTCGCCCAAGTGTTTTGTATCTTGCGTTTGAAGAGTTGCTCCAACGTGTTCATACCACGGGTGAAATAGAGGGATACCAATCCGCAGGCTATACCTAATATAATATACCATGGCAGACGCTCCACAAAGAATGGCTCACTGTTCGTGAGTGGGAACATGGCCTCTTGACCATTCACCATGAACGATATCGCAGTAGCAGTAACAGATGATATGAGCAATGGCGCCATACGCGTCATGGTCAGATCCATCATCAGTACCTCTAGTGTAAACACTAGACCTGCGATAGGGGCTTGGAAGATTCCACCCACAGCACCTGCTGCACCACAACCAATCATAAGCATCATGGTCTTCTGGTCAAGGCGGAATAGTTTGGCTAGATTACTACCGATCGCTGCACCTGTCATCACGATAGGTGCCTCGGCTCCGACCGAACCACCCAAACCGATAGTCACTGCCGAACCTACCACTGAGGTCCACGTATTATGGAGTTTGATGATGGATTTACGTTGAGAGATGGCATAGAGAATCTTAGTGATACCATGCGAGATATCATCTTTAACCACATACTTAACGAATAATCCTGCTAGCGTGATACCTATCATTGGGGTGATAAGGTATAACCAATGGTTTTGCGCTATCAGGTGATGTTCAACGAGGTGTTGTAATCCGTGGATCATCAGTTTGAGCAACTGTGCAGCACAAGATGCCAATGCACCCACAAAGAAACTCAGTATCAGTACCAAGTTCTTCTGCGGGATGTGCTGCTCACGCCACGCTATAAATCGGTCGTATGTACCCTTCTCTCTAAACACTCAACACTAAACTACTCATCCTGCGTATCCCAACCTATGCCGCGGTATTTGTCCAGATCCCACTCTTCTTCCACCTCGTTGAGGTAGATAGTGTGTGGTTCGTCGTCTTCATCATCTTCGTCGTCTTCATCACGCTCAATGACTTTCACCTCGATAGGAGCGTGTGAGATGTCTATCACTTGATTTTGCTCTTTATTGAGCTCTTCCCATAGCATATCCTTCAGTTCGGTTAATCCCGTTCCGCTAGCGGAAGAGAAGCAGATGACGGAGATACCCAATTCCTCGGACAATTCTCGTGTCAGTTTATCTAGGTCAATCTCTGGATCTGCGATATCGCATTTGGAGATAGCCAAGATGCGGGCTTTGGTCAGCAATTTGGGGTTATATTTCTCTAATTCGGAAAGCAGAATCTCGTATTCTTTCTTTATATCTTCCGTGATGACTGGCACCATAAAGAGCAATACGGCGTTGCGCTCAATATGGCGCAAGAAACGAAGACCCAAACCGCGTCCTTCGGCTGCACCCTCAATGATTCCTGGAATATCCGCCATACAGAATGACTGGTTATCGCGATAGGATACGATACCCAACTGAGGAGTGAGGGTGGTAAATGGATAGTCAGCAATCTCTGGTTTAGCCGCACTCACCACAGATAGTAGGGTGGATTTACCCGCATTAGGGAATCCTACCAGTCCGACATCTGCGAGGACCTTGAGCTGGAGAATCACATTGGCTTCCATACAAGGCTCGCCTGGTTGTGCGTAGCGAGGAGCTTGGTTCGTAGCAGTGCGGAAATGCCAGTTTCCTAGTCCGCCTTTACCGCCACGGAAGAGGATAATCTCTTCTTGATGCTCTTTGATCTCGCACATCCATTCGCCCGTGTCGCCGTTGTACACCACGGTACCGCAAGGTACCTCTATGATCTTGTCCTCGCCATCTTTACCAAATGAACGTGAAGGACCACCCTTGCCACCATCGGTAGCAAAGATATGCTTCTGGTACTTGAGGTGAAGGAGTGTCCATAGGTTGCGGTTACCACGAAGGATGATATGTCCTCCTCGTCCACCATCACCACCATCCGGTCCACCTTTAGGCACGTATTTCGCGCGGTGGAAGTGCATACTACCAGGACCACCCTTACCCGAGCGGCAGTAGATTTTTACATAGTCAATAAACGAGGATGAAGCCATGTCCGTTTAGTGTTTAGAGTTTAGTGTTTAATGTGTATTATTTTTGAATAATATTGAGGATATTGTCGATTTGACTGAAGGTGTCCTCCATCGAGTTGTTGCCGTTGATAGCAAAGTAGTTGTGACGGTGGA
>JAZQTO010000084.1:0-5321 GCA_045630805.1 Paludibacteraceae bacterium | reverse complement strand
ATGTACCTCACGCAAAGGGGTGAGCGCATAGAAAGCCGTGGTGATCACACGTCCGCGAGGATCACGATTGACCTCGGAGAACACACCAAACTGCTCCATATAGATCTCGGGAAAACTGGTCTCCTCGGTGAGCTCGCGTTGCGCGCATTGGTTGATGGTTTCGTTCATGCGAAGGAAACCGCCAGGCAATGCCCATTTGCCCTTGAAGGGAGCTACACCACGTTTCACAAGGAGAACGTTGAGTGCTTCGCCATCGAAACCGAAGATCACAGTGTCAGCTGTCATCGCTGCACGAGGGTACTCATACGCAAACAAACCGTTTTCGGTGAGTTGATAGTCGGGATTTTCGTTTGTTTTTTTGCTCATAGTAGCAATCAAATTAGGTTGTTTGTGTAAATTTTCCGCAAAGGTACAACATTTTTTTGATATGACCAAATATTTTTGTGTATTTTTTACACATTATTTTAGATTATTACAAAGTAATAATAATTTTTGTGGTTAGGTATTGTTGATATGAAACCTATTCAAGGGTGAATAATCTACTTCTTTTCCTTAGTTCTTGCGATTGTGCGCAATACAATGATTGTGTTAATGAACCAAACAGCGATGACGAAAATAATGGATAGTATGAACCCCATCTCGGGTATATCTTCTGTCAGAGTTCTACTAAGTTGATATATGACCTCTCTTGGTATATACACTTCGAGTAGTAATGCCAGAACGATAGCTCCATTTATAAGGATTGGAGCAAGGATATTGAGCGTGCGATGCCAACGAGCTAAATCTTTTTCAAGGAGCATGGCAATCACGCTACTAATCCATAGCATATGTATAAAACCCAAGGTAGTAATAAAATAATACTCTCTCCAATACCTATTCTCAAACCAATGAAATATAGCACTAAGTATTCCAAGTATAGTAAACAATATTAACACACTTGCACTTACTTTTGCTATCACCTGATTGGCTTTTGAGTATGATCGCGCTTCTTGGATGCCGTTATCAGTTTGCCATTTTTCTTTGATGATGTTGTAATCACCTAATAACATGCTTCCGCCCAAAGAAATTAAGGCAATGGGTCTGAGCCAACTCAACCATGTAGTTGTTTGAAAACCAGCTACATGCTCCGTTACCAATACATGCACATAGGACACAAGCATAAAGGTCAACAATAGTGCCGCAGCCGCTGCCACAATGATGCCTACAACGCCTAATACTGGACTCGCATATGTATTCTCCCGTTTTGCTAAACCGAACTGCATCAACCATGCTGCTACCCACAAGAGGACAACAATGTGTGACCAAGATTCCCAATAACAATATGCCATACCATTTATGAAAACGCTACCATCAAACAAGCAATTATATATGAGCACACATGCTGTAATGATCGTGATGCCTATGGCTTGCCGGCGAAGTGATTTGTTGAGCCGAGGTGGTTGTTCTTGGTTTTGGTACAATCCTATACCAAAGATAATCATACCGATGAGTACTGCCACATGAGGCAAATAGCCGATGTGGGATTGCCAGAAAGTCCAACCTTGAACAGCCGGGATTTGTCGTATCAAAATTGACAGGGCGTACAGCGATGCGCAAGCCGCCATCGCAATGGAGGAATGTTTGAGAGATAGTTTCATAATGTTGAAGTTTATAGGTTTACTTAATTCCTTATCAAAAAACTAAAGTTATCGGTATTCTCTAGCGCAAGGCAGGTACCTTTCGCGACAGAGTGAAGCGGGTCATCCGCTACATGAAATTGGATTTGGAACTTGTCGGTCAGGCGTTTTGCCAAGCCATGCAGCAATGCTCCGCCGCCTGTGAGGTAGATACCTCGCTCTACAATATCGGCATAGAGCTCCGATGGCGTTTGTCCCAGGCCTTGCTTGATAGCAGCTTCTATCTGCTGGATGTTCTTGTCGAGGCAGAAGGCAATCTCCTGATAACTCACAGGTATATGCAGCGGCAAGTCAGTAGTGCGGTTAGGACCAACCACCATCATATCTTCGGGTGCTTCTTCCAGTTCGGGGAGCGCCGAACCTACTCTCATCTTAATGCGTTCGGCAGTAGGAGCGCTAATGCGCATGTTATGGGCTTTGTCCATATGCTGGATGATGTCACGATTGAAAGCATCGCCACCCACTTTGATGGATTGATTAACCACCAAACTACCCAGCGCCATGACGGCAATCTCAGTCGTGCCACCACCTATATCCACCACCATGCAACCTTCTGGACCTTCGATATCCATGCCAATGCCGAGGGCGGCGGCCATGGGCTCGTAGATAAGGAATAGATCACGTGCGCCAGCGTGCATACAACTATCTTTGACGGTGCGTATCTCCGCATCGGTACTGCCCGAAGGGATGGCAACTACCATCTTGACGGCAGGAGTGAAGATATTATGCTTCTTGGGCATTAAGTCGATGAGTCCACGAATCATCTTCTCGCAGGCTTTGTAGTCGGAGATGACGCCGTCTTTTAGTGGACGAATAGTGCGGATACGCTCTTCGCCGCGGTCAATCATGGCGCTGGCTTTTTTGCCAACGGCAATGGCGGTGTCATCCGCTGTGCGAATAGCTACGACGGAAGGTTGGTCGATGATAACTTGATTATCCTGCATGATAATCGTGTTGGCGGTGCCAAGATCCATAGCAATGGATTGGGTAAAAAATGAGAGTTTAGGCATAAATTGTTAATGGTTTAGGAGTAGTTGTTAAAATTCTTTGCAAAGATACAACAAACTTTTGACACCACCAAATATATTTGCGTATTTTTTACACGAAAAATCAAATTATTACAAAGTAATAATAATTTTTTGTAGTTGTCAGCCCCCACGAACTTCGTGAGCGAGTGTCAAGTGTTAAGTGTTAACTCGATGCGATCTGTTTTGTGCACCTATTATTTTATCTCTTCTGCCAATTGAGCAGCGGCTTCGCGGTGGCGGCTGTCACTCTCGGCAATTGCTGTTAGCATTTTCTTCGCTTTGGTGCGACGATTTTGACCCAAATGGCAAAGCGCCTCCAAGTATTCAATATCGTCTATCGACTCTTGATAATGCGCATCATTTGTGCTTAGCGCATCACGGGCATCTGCCAATATCTGCTCAGCTACGGCATAGTTGGCTTTTTGTATTTGCCATGCAGCATCTTGTATCAAGTCTTCGTGTCCGAGTATCTCCAATTCATATCGATCTGATACAATTTGATTGACAGATGGGGTAGCCATTGCCATTAGTGTTTCTGTGGAGTTCTCATAAACGACTTTCTTTGGTTGCGATGGCAAGAAATAGTGTGCATATTGCTGATATGCCCAACGCGATGCTTGGCGATAACTGCTCTTCCATACCGATGTGGGTACCGCCATCACCACGATGCCTGCTAACACGGCTACAGCCGATAGGGTATAGATCGTGCGGCGAAGTTTAGGCCAGCGGGATGGCTTCTTTGTGGACATAATATCTTCGCGAGATGGCACAGAAGCCGCTGCTGGTTCAGCAACTTGAGATGCGGCTGGCATTGCTGCTCCTTCTAGTCCTCCTAATCTTGGAATACGATGCAAATCGGCTTCCCATTGCTGCATCTGCTCTTTCAGACCACGTGCACGGATAGCATTCTCTATATCACGCTCTAGTTGTTTATTATCAATATCCATAACCGTATTCTATTAATTGTTGTTTGACAAAGGTTTTCACTTTCTTCATGCACTTCGCCTTCTGACTCTTGGCGCTATCGGCATTGCTATAACCCAACTCCTGAGCCAATATCTCCATAGACTTATTCTCCCATAGGTGCCCTAATAATAGCGGAGCGCATGGCTTGCCTAGCTGCTCAACCAGAGAGCGGATGATACGCTCACGCTCTTGGGTATCCATATCCTCGTTGGGGTCGAATAATTGGGTAGAGGATTGTGGGTAGTCGACGATTGGATCATCAGATATCTCCAAGTCCTCTTTGATGTCAATAGCGTCTATATCCTCATCTTTATTCGGTTGGTTTTGCCCTTTGTTGCGTTGGTTGATTATCTCCAGCGCTACGTATCGCCCGATGGTCTTGAAGTATGCCAATACCGACTTTTGAATGTTATCAGCCGTGAGGCGTTCGGTCAAGATGTGCTGCTGCAATCTTATAAAGGCCTCTTGATAGGCATCCGCCATATCCTCTAAGTTGGGTAGGAGATGTGAGAGTGATTGCTCAAATGGCACTCGCCAGGCATAATACACCTCGCGAATGCCATGTTGGTTGTTGTTAATAAACGACTGTATGATCTCTTTGTCTGTCATATGTGGTGAGTTATTCTATCATCTGTTGGTTGTACCATTTGAGAAAATCCGCGTACTGTTTGTCGGTGGCGATTCCCATGGTATGGCACAATTCCGCTACGCGAGCACCCAATTTCAATACCGTGTCATAGCTGATAGGCAGGGTAACTTCGGCTTTGTCTTTATTGGCATAGACGATGCATTTCACGTGTTTGTCATCCACCTCTTTGACTACAGCTTTGGTTGGTTTGACGGTGTGGTTCTTGCCGTCGATAGTGAGGTTGACACTTGGCATGTTGGTTGGCAATACGCCTACTACTTGACGGTTGTTTGCAAATCCGATTACACTCATTAGGCAGAGTGAGAGAGCCATCATTGTTTTTTTCATATCACATGTTTTTAGGTTTGTTATAAGGCGCATTATTGCTGCCTCTAACCATATGTGATATAATTTCGGATAAAGGTAACCATTGTTGGTAAAAAAAATGAATATATTGGTTTACGACTGCAAATATACAACATTTTTTTAAAATACACAAGTAATTCGGCTGATATTGTTTAGAATTTAACTCTTCGGACGCAATCTCGAAGTGTTAATTCAAGGCACTTCCTCCTATTCCCACAAATTGAAAATTTGCGGGAGTCCTGAATACCATAAAATATAACACACGCGCACATGGGTGCGCGTGTGTTACTTTAAATATATCCGAGTTGTCAAGCAATCCAATAGCGTAAGCCTTGAAACCCCAACAACTTCGTCGGAAGTGGCTTGCAAGAAGAAACTCGCACGCGAGTTTGGCTTGCCGCACTTCCTCCTCTTAAACCAAACTCGCGAAGTTTGGTTTAGTTTTACGCAATACCCTCGCTTTTGTTTTAGGTACCTCTGCGGATTTTAACCACCGAAATTCGGACGCCGCCTTTGTGATGTGACCCCAAAAAGTTGGACAGATTATTAAAATTGATATTTAGATCGATATTCCATTGGACTCATACCCAATCGCAATTTTATTCGATCTTTATTGTAATAGATAATATATTCCTTTAGCTGTCTTTTAAAATCAGT
>JAZQTO010000083.1:0-3026 GCA_045630805.1 Paludibacteraceae bacterium | reverse complement strand
GCCTCCGACTTATCTGTGGTAACTTGATCCCTGCAGGTACTGGTCTTCGCGAGTTCCAACACATCAGCGTACACAATGCTGAGGAGTACGCAGCCATCCAAGCTGCTCGCGCTGCGGCAGCGGCTGAGGCTCAACTCCGTCAAGAGGAACTCAATCAGCTCTAAGAATCCAATTGTTGATTCCATAAAAAACAAGAGACTTCCAAACGGGAGTCTCTTGTTTCTTTCTTTGCCTTTAAACTTTAAACAGTAGGATGCTTCAGCGTCCGTCCTCTAAACTGTTGCGCCTTGCGCAAACTACATCGGATCTACATCTGGGAGAATAATCGTACCTTTGCACTTCTCGTGCTGTTGTACAAAGGTTATGTGCTCTTTCACTAGCGCCTTGGCGCGAGCGATGTTGGCGGTTGTTTCTATACGCAAGCGGATTTGTCGTACCCATTGATTGCTTACTTTGGTTACAGATGGGATAATCACTCCTGACACTCGCTCGCCAAAACTCTGCTGCAAGCGTTGTTGCAATAGCGTTGCTGCGGCATCCAGACGACCTAAATCACGATGACGCAACGTCAGCATAATCAGTCGTTGGTAGGGTGGGTACTTGAATAACTCACGCTCTGCGATTTGTTGGCTGTACAATCCCTCATAATCATGTGTCTTGAGGAACTCAAAGACAGGATTCTTAGGGTTGAAGGTCTGTATCATCACCTCACCTTGGCTGCCTGTTCTGCCCGCTCGTCCACTCACTTGCTCTAACATTTGGAAGGCTTGCTCATAGCTGCGGAAATCGGGTGTGTTCAGCAATGAGTCTGCTTGCAGTACAGCCACCAGACTCACATCGTTGAAGTGCAAACCCTTGGTAACCATCTGAGTACCAATTAGTATATCCACTTCATGATTGGCGAATCGGTCTATGATAGTTTGATACGCATCTTTCTTGCGAGTAGAGTCTAGGTCCATTCGAGCTACGCGTGCCTCAGGGAATAGTCCTTGTATTTCTTCTTCCAATCGCTCTGTACCAAATCCTTGTGTACGCATCTCTCCGCCACATTTGGGGCATTTGCTAGGTATGCGTGTGTTATGTCCGCAGTAGTGGCAAACGAGTGAGTTGGTTGCTTTGTGATAGGTCATGGCGACATCGCAGTTGGGGCATTTAGGTGCCTCGCCACATTTCGTACATTGCAAGACGGGCGCATAGCCACGGCGGTTTTGGAAGAGGATTACTTGTTTGCCCTTAGCGAGTTCCTCGCGGATTTTATCTACTAATGGATCAGCAAAATGCCCGTACATCTCTTTGCGATGGTACTGTCGTTGCAGGTCTATCATCGTGATTTGTGGTAACTGCAAACCTTGGAAACGCTCTTTCATCTCTACCAAACCATATTTTCCACTCAATGCATTGTGATAACTCTCTATAGATGGAGTGGCAGTTCCCAGCAGCACTTTTGCTCCGTACCAGTGTGCCATCATGATGGCTGCGGAGCGGGCATGGTAGCGAGGTGCAGGGTCTTGTTGCTTGTAACTTGGCTCGTGTTCTTCATCCACAATGATCAATCCTAAATTATTGAATGGCAAGAAGATAGCCGAGCGAGCACCCAATATAACTCTCGCCTCTCGCCTCATCGCCTCATCGCCTTTAACCTCATGATATATCTCTACTCGCTCCGCGTTGCTAAACTTAGAGTGATACACCACTAGTTTGATGCCAAATACGGCTTGTAAACGGTCTGTGAGTTGGGTAGTCAAGGCAATTTCTGGAACGAGATACAATACTTGTTTGCCTTGTTGAAGGACTTCTTCAATGAGATGAATATATACCTCTGTTTTTCCGCTGGAGGTCACGCCGTGTAGCAGGGTGACATTTTTCTCTTGCCAACTCTCTCGAATTTCTGCAATGGCTCTACTTTGCTGACTATCAAGGGGATGTGGTTGTTGTATTTCGCCGTTGTATTGGCGCAAACGCGAGATAGGTCGCTCCGCTTCAAGGAAAACGCCTTTGTCAATCAATGTCCGCAGGATAGCGCCGCTCACTCCGCTTTGCTCTAGGAGGGCGCGCCTCTCTACCTGATAATTTTGCGCCAAACGAAGGAAATCGCGAACCAATTGTTCTTGTTTTTTGGCGCGCTTCAATTCCCCGACCAATTGCTCTTGAGCTTCTTTGGCGAGAAAGGCAGGAGAGAGTTGTATGTATTGGGTAGTAGCTGCGGAGTAGTTGTCGTCGATGATTTCGGAGGGTAGGGCAGCCGCCATTACCTCGCCCAAGGTGCACATGTAATAGCTTGATAACCATTCCCATAACTTTAGCTGCTCAGCCGTGATGATAGGTGTCTCATCCACTATTTGCAGCACATCGCGCACTTTCACACTTGCAGGCAGTTCACCTTCGTGTTGGCGGTAGATGATACCAATGATACTCTTCTTGCCAAGTGGCACTAGTACACGACGGCCAATAAGCGCTTGCACCGTCCCATACCCATTAGGCGCAGCCGTCCCATAGCTCGCTTCGCGAGCGTCCACTACCCGATAAGTATACACATCCGCAATGGCCAGTGGCAGAATAATATCGTAGAGTGATTGGTTCGTCATTTCAGCTGCAAAGGTACAAAAAAAAATGTATATGCACAACAAAAACTCGTTTTTGTTGCCATAGGCTACATTTTTTTACTGTAGCTTCGAGGGTAGGGTGTCCTCGAAGTACGACAAAAAATACACATGTGCAAGTAAACGAACACTTTTTTATAAGAAAATAATAGATTTGCAATCGTGTTGTAGCTTATCTTTCGATTAAATAGTCGAAGAACTCTGTCTTCCTGCTATAAACTACGGTTGATATACGATAGATATACGTTAGATATACGATAGATACACGTTAGATACCTATAGGAGTACAGAGGAAAAATAGCCCCTAAACACTAAACAGTAGGCGCCTTGCGCCGTTCTCTAAACTGCGACATAGTCGCCGCCTTTACACCCTACACAAGCGGGGTCCCCGACAAAGTTTGTGACTTTGTGGGGTGCTCTTACACC
>JAZQTO010000082.1:0-2072 GCA_045630805.1 Paludibacteraceae bacterium | reverse complement strand
GGTTCGAGCCCTGTAGTTAAGGTGATAGGCAGGTCGGACAAGGCTTTTAACATCAGAGAGGCAGGAAGGTCAGCACAAGGCACATAATAAATGCTCTTAATACCAGGGAGGAAAGAATGGGATTTCATAGTTGTAATATCTAACACATCTTAACAAATCTAACAATTCTAACAACTATCTATTTTTAGTTGCTGAAGTCGATTGATTTTTACGATTTTTTTTCACATAATAAATAGCACGACAACGCTGATAGATTTTTGCGATCGCGTTCCAATTAGTGTCATTGATAGAGATACCATGATTCTCCATGAAGATGTAAATCGTTTCGTCCTGACGATTGAGTTTTACATCGAACTGGTGCAACTCCTCCCAAAGCTGTATGCGGAAAGCATTAGCGATAGCCTTAGCCAAGTGCGTCTTGGCTGTTTTGGTGAGGTAGTTGTATGTGCGTGGGTCTTTGTCCTTGAAGTATGGTATCTCAATAGCGAGGTTTGCATCTTCAGGGATAGGTTCTGGAATAGCTGCTGGCTGTTTGGTCAGCCACTGCTGTAACACCAAACTCTCATAAGAACCACGGATGGGTTCTACAGGGGTCAATGGAGTAATAGGTTCTGTGGGGCAATAGTCACTTGTCGCGAACTTATGTTCACGGCAAGTGTGTGCGTACCATTCTGCTAAATAAGGCGGAAGGCTTAGGTATATACAAAAAGCGCTCATAGTGTAAGATTATTAGTTACATTATGAGCGCAAAGGTACTAAAAATTATTGACCTGTACAATAGATTTTTCCAGTAAATGGAAAACGTATGGAATAGTGCTATTTTAACTACATTTTTCTTTAAAAAAATACAAATTTTCTCTCAGCTATTGATTATTTGCAAAAAAATCAGTACTTTTGCACTCACAAAACGAACTACAGTATATGAAACTGACCGATATAAGTACCGCCCAGGATATGGGCATTGAATTGGAGATTGCCGAGGGTTTGCAAGCTGGCTTCCCCAGCCCTGCGCAAGACCATGCAGGAGAGACTATCGACCTTGCCCGTGAGATGGTGCGACACCCCGAAAGCACCTTCTACGCCCGCATCTCGGGCAACAGCATGATAGAAGCAGGCATACACGATGGTGACATCGTGGTGATTGACCGTTCGCAGGAAGCACAGAACGGCAACTATGTAGCTGCCTGCATAGACGGCGAATTTACCATCAAAGAGTATCAATTCGACGCCAAAAATCAATGTGCGTGGCTCATACCACACAACAAGGATTTTCAGAAGATCAAAGTAACCGCAGACAACCAGTTCTGCATTTGGGGTGTTATCACCCATTGTGTGCATAAGTTATGATGTACGCGCTATGCGATTGCAACAATTTCTTCGTATCGTGTGAGCGAGTGTTTCGCCCCGATTTAGAAGGTAAGCCCGTAGTTGTGCTATCGGGCAATGATGGTTGCGTAGTATCGCGTAGCAACGAAGCAAAAAAGCTCGGCATTAAAATGGGCACACCATTCTTCCAAATGGAAGCCCTCGCCAAGAGAGAGGGAGTAACTGCGTTCTCCTCAAACTTTAGTTTGTACGGAGACCTGAGTAGTCGGGTAATGAGCATATTGGCAAAGCACACGCCACGACTGGAGCAGTACTCCATCGACGAAGCCTTTTTGCATTGTGACCACATGCCCATACACGAACTCAAACCCTATTACGAGCAAGTGGTCAAACAAATCCGTAAATGGGTGGGCATACCTGTTTCTATCGGATTAGCACCCACCAAAACACTCGCCAAGATTGCCAGCAAATATGCCAAGCAATACCCTGCCTACAACGGCGTGTGTATCATCGACACCGACGAGAAACGGCAAAAAGCCCTACAAGGCTTTGCCATCGAAGATGTATGGGGCATAGGTCGGCAAGCACAGAAGAAACTGCTGCCCGCAGGCGTAGTGACCGCATGGGACTTTAGCCAACGGTTGCCCGAGTTCGCCAAGAACCTGCTACACAAACCAGGACTACAGACTTGGCAAGAACTCAACGGCTACGACTGCATAGACATCTCTGAGCGTGCCGAGCGACAA
>JAZQTO010000081.1:0-10979 GCA_045630805.1 Paludibacteraceae bacterium | reverse complement strand
TTAGAACATTTTAATTTCTTTGCTACATGAAAGATAGGTAAGCCTTTGTTGCACAGTTTAATTGCTTGTAATTTTTCTTTTAACGAATGCTCCATAAGCGACACTTTGTTTTATGTCTAACTTTTTGGGTGCAGTTCATTGCGCAGGCGGCGTCCGAAGGTACAACAGTTTCGTTCAATGCGAGGACGAAGTCCGCATAATTCTCAACCTCTACAAGCCCTTGGCTACTGTTTCGTAGTATTTAGGCGATACAGGGATGGACTTTTGATTTGGTACATCCAATTCGGCGGAGATCATACCCTCTTTGTCACGGCGAAGCACTTTGATGTGATTCGGGTTAATGTAGTAGCTTCGCTGGCAACGCAATAGACCATGCTTTTGCATCAGTTCTTCAAGTGACTTCATCGAGGCACGAAGGGGATAGTCCTTTACGCGTTCTCCTTCCATATAACGCACATGCACATAGTTTTCATCAGCTTCCACATAAAGCACAGCGGACGAAGCAATCATAAGCTTGAGTTTCTGGGTGTTATCTACAAAACGCATAAGCGAGTCATCATAGACCTCTTTCTCCTTTTCGCCCACATAAGCAAACGCCAAATTGAGTACCACATATGGGTATATCATGGTTAGCAACAGAGCCAATTGACACCTACCCAAAATATAGAAGTACATATACTCTCCATGGAACATCAGAGTGATATACAACGACACAAAAAAAGCCATCAGTAGCACTTCGCATACTTCCCACAGAATCATCTTGGACCAAGTCATTTTGAAGTTTCCATGCACAACCAATAAGACAGCACGTGAAATCAGCATCACTCCCAACAGAATACTGGTAATAATAGCCGCATTGGAATGTACCAACACATGCTCCATCTCTAGGAGTTGGATCCACATATCTGGCTCGTATAGCACCACAAAAAACAACCAGAACAGTGGCAATGTCACCACAAAACTCAGATTGCCGCACAAGGCGGTCATAATTGCTGGAAATTTATTCATTTTTGTCCTATTTTATGACGTGACGAATATCTAAACTAGGGTATTTCGTCACAAATATGATTATTTTGTCCCTTTATTTGCTTTTTCCACAAAAATTATGCCGTACTATCACATTTATTTGCATAGGCAGAAAAATGGCAGTAATTTTGCAGTCAAAATCACAATAAAATAGTAATTATGAAAACTAAACTGATTGCTCTAGGCGACTCCATCATCAAGGGAGTATTATTGAACATCGAGACTACAGGTCAAATGCACTATGCATTGGCGGATAATAATATAGTAGATCAAGTCGCTCAACATTTGCGTGTGGAGCCTGTTAATCTTGGCAAGATGGGCTGCACCATAGAGGTGGGCGAGAGGATTCTCGATCGCCATCTTGCAGGTATGGAGAATGTGAATTACGCCCTACTCTGCTATGGAGGAAATGACAGCGATTATGACTGGCGTGCGATAGCGCAATCGCCTAATGAGGAACATTTGCCTAAGACGCCTATTAGTGTGTTTGAGAAGACGTATGCACGAATTATAGATAAGTTGCGTCAGGCGGGTATCACGCCATTGGTTATGTCATTGCCTGCTATGGATGCCGAGCGATATTTTGAGTTCTTTACTTCTAAATTTAGTGCTGGAGAGAAAAGCAATGTATTGGAATGGCTCAAGGGTAGTACAGACACCATTTGGGCAGGTCATGAGTTATACAATGATGCTGTCAAGCGCGTAGCCAATGCGGCGGATGTGCCATTGATTGATGTAAGTATGGCATTCAAGGATTTGCGCAAATGTCTTTGTGCAGATGGTATTCATCCTAGTCGTGCTGGCCAAGCCAATATTGCAGCAGCTATTGCCCACGCGATTATCTAGTGAAGTTTATTTAACAAAAATACGCTCGCAATGCGAGCTACAAAAATATAAAAAAAGGGAACTATATACGAGATGACACTGCAATACAAAACAACAAGGATTATTTAAATCAACAACATCAACAACTTGTTTCAACAACTTGCGCGGCAATCAACTCCCTGCCGCGCTCAAGGAATCTCATGTAAGTGTCAACAAGTATATAAATCCCTAAAAAATCCAGAATATATTTGGTTGGCAGCCCGAACATAATAAGAAATTGGTCATAACAAAAGACGCAACCCGAAGGTTGCGTCTTGTTTTTTGAAGCGTGGTATGTAATTACTTACGGATACCCAACTCTTTGATGATTGCACGGTAGCGCTCGATGTCTTTAGCCTTCAAGTAATCGAGGAGGCGACGACGTTTACCTACCAACATAGTCAAAGCACGCTCTGTAGCGAAGTCTTTGTGGTTCTTCTTAAGGTGCTCGGTGAGGTGTTGGATACGGAAAGTGAAGAGTGCGATTTGGCTCTCAGCACTACCAGTGTTAGTTGCAGCGTTGCCATACTTAGCAAAGAGTTCTGCTTTTTTCTCAGATGTTAAATACATAATTGTATTAAAAATTAATTAGTTAAACGATTATGACCTCGCATGATTTTCCATCCAAACGATGTCACATTTATTGGCTTTCATAGAAAGCGGTTGCAAAATTACTGCTTTTTTTTGGATTGACCAAATAATTGGTGCATTTTTTACAAAAAATAGCCTTTTCCGCAACCCTTGCGCTACCTTTGCGCTAGAGTAAGTGATTTATCTCCTTGCACAATTCTACTCTACTTTGCAAAGAAAATCGTGCGTAACACTATGTTCGCACGATTGTCTTTAGATGTGTGAGTTGGAAGACGACTGTCAGTCATGGGGATTAGTTACCAGGACCATCATAACCACCAGTTCCCCATACTACATTGGGATTTTTGTATCCGCCAGGGCTTGCCATAAGTATGCCACTTGCATTTACATTGATTGCCTCAGTTTGAGGCGCGATATAAGATTTTTTCATAAGTTCTTTGTTTTAGTGTATAGTGTAAAGTGTATGGTGTAAAGGCGAGGAGAATGCGGCTTGCGCCGCAATTCTTGCCTCTAACATTTAACCTCTAGCCTTTCGCCTTAAAGTTTTTGTCCTTGTATATTGTACTTCTCACCATTGCGAATGATAAAGAGTTGTCCATTCTCAATCACTTTGATAGTGTTGTTCTCGCCATTGGTGATGTTGTCGAGACCAGTAGCAGCGTTCTCGCCCATGCATACGCGACGACGACCTGGGAGTTGAGCTTGTGCTGTAGTTGGAACATCCTCTGCATTAATATATGCACGATATGCAGGCAAAGTATTTTTATCATTTGCAACCCAAATCTGGTTTAGTGCAATGATGTAGTGACCAACCAAAGTGCTATTGGCTGCGATATCAGTAAATGTACCTGTCAAACCATTTACGCCATCAATAGGGCTGTCTTTCTTCTCGCCTTTATAAACAACAGCCAATTTTTCCGCTGTAGCTCTAAAGATATATGGTTTACCCGCTGCAAGTGCAGTACCTGCTGCAAGTTGATCCAACCAAAGCCCCTTGCCGTATTCCACAGAAGAAACCTCGTAGAACTCGGCACCAGTGTAGTCGCTTGAGCCATAAGGCAAGCAGATTGTACCATACTCGTATGGTGTTACATTGCGTGTGTATTCAAGCGCAAAAGAAATAGTGTAAATTTTTACTACATCTGCACCATCTGCGACAGAGAATAGTACCTCACGTTCTCTTCCTGACCATATTTTACTTTTTAAATTCCCTTTGTCTGGCGAAATAGAAGAAAGAGCATCTCCATTAAATATAATCTTTCGAATATACATATTATCTGGAACAGAGAACTTCACCGTGGCATTTTGATATATACGTAAATCTAAATTACCCGCGCTACTACGCCATACACGTGTTGCGGTGGGACCATTTTGGACATTAGTAAATGTGATGCCTTCTTGAGTATATGATTCATCGTTTGACATATCATTCTTGTAAGCACCAGATCCTGCGGATGTGTTCGGATAGTCAATACCTAAATCATCCAAGCCTTCTGCCGTGTTAAATATAAACGTAGCTACAGGATTTATACCATCATCCACAGGTTTTTCACAAGGATTTGGGTTAGCATCCTTCTTGACAAAGAAAGCTAATGTCTGGTCTTTGATGTTATTGTTCACAGTTTCATAACAGCGCCAATCAGAACTATTATAAACTCCCAAATAACGCTTTTCATACACATGATACAAATATCCAGTCTCATCATCTATGGTAAACACATTGTTTTGATTGTCGCCGACACGTACTCCGTTATTATGTTTGAAGCAATATAACCACCTATTATAATCGTTAACAGGATAGATGGTTAAGTCGCCATTATTATTCATTACAACCCATTGAAGAATTTCGGATGGTTCGGTCTTTAGTTTATCATTTGCGATTTCAACCTTAGTTGCTTTTGGAGCATCCGATGTGCCATTTCCATTAGTGAGTGCATATGTGCCATTGCTATTCTTCATTGTGATTACTACCAAATCACTACATGTAATATCAGCAAGTGTAGTAAGCACCCATTCACTCTCTGGCTCTGGAGTAGCAGGTGAAGAAACGGTTAAGCCTGTGATAGTGATATCATCTGTTTTTCCTTCATAAGTAGCCGTTAAAGTCACGGAAGTTTGTCCGACTGTTAAGGTGACATCTGACCATTTCACCTCATTTGTCACATTCTTGCTAGGAGCATTGCTATATTTAGCAGTAACAGTCAAACCACCAAAGTCCAAATCATCACCTGCGGTGTAATTTTTTTTAGTTAAGTCTCCAGAAATCTCAATTGATTGCAATTCGACATCAGGTATTGCCTCACAAGTGGTTGAGTAGTTGGAATAGGTAACTATAGGATCATTAACGATACTTTTCTCGTATGTTACTATCAACGAACTAATTCGAGTTTGACCACTTGACAAAGAAATTTCATACACTTTAGTTTCTGTTTTTGGGATAAGAGTAACCCAAGTAGTTGAAGGAGAAGCCTCAGAACCAATAGAACTTGCGAGATCACTTGCATAATCCGAAGATGTACACTTAAATAGCACATTAGCAATATTGCCTAATTCACTACAGTCTAGAATTATATTAGATCCTTTGTAACAACGCACGGGATTTACATAATCGGCAACCGGCGTACTTGACCCTGCTTGATTATTGGTAAAAACAATACCATTTTGCTTCCATACTTGTTGTGTAGAAGAAATACTTTCACGCTGCGCTTCATCTGCAAATGATAAAGTTGCAGTTTCTTCTGTAGTAGTTGTTACACCTGGTATTGTAGTAGCATTTGCAAAAACAGCGCAGTAAGTTATGCCATTTTCAGGGATAGTTTTACTTGTGGCTTCTGCGCTCTTGAATAAATCATCTGGAGCTGTTGTTGTATGAGAATAGTTTTTCTCAGCTGTCCATCCTACGAACACTTTGTCGTCGCAAGCATAAGTAGAAGCCTCAGGATCTCCTGGATTAGTAAGAGACGTTCCAACTGCAGCTGTTTGGGCAGCATGTTGCTGCTCGTTCGCCATCCAAGTAACAGTGTATGTAGGCAATTGCTTGAAGGTAACAATAAATGTACCTAAACCTTTATCATTTTCATCAAATGTATATACCCATGTAGTTTTGCCAGCACTAATAGTTGGACCAGTTTTTATTGTAGCAGTACCCTCACCAGAATAAGTGATTTGATCAACCTCGTAACCAACAACTGGGGTTGCTGTAATTGTTACTTGGCGAGTTGTAGACGTAGCACAGCTGCTTGTTTCTATGTTGGTTGGGGAAAGTGTGTAAGTTCCATTTTCTTCTGTTCCTTTGGATAGAATCATTTTATATTCCGTTTCCCAACGTGGAGTGAGTTTCGTTGCGGTGGTATTAACCCATTTACCTCCAGAAATAAAACCACTAACATCACCCACAAATGTACCATCTGCCTTCAAAACTTGAACGCCTCCACTTGGTGCATTCCAATATCCAGTACAAGTATAATCATCACGGGTTGCTGCTGTAAAGGTTTTTGCAGATGTAGCATTATACGCAATTGTAGCAGAACCATTTGTAACGCAAGATAGTGTTGATTCCAATTCTAAAGTATATTCTATAGGAGTAAATGTTACATTAATCGTTGATTCCCCTGTTGTGTTTTGAGCATATGTAACGGTTTTGGCAACGTTATCAATCGTTACTTTTGCATCATCAACACCAGATTGCGTAATTGTACTAAATTGATAACCATCAACAGGTTGAATATCGCTAAGTGTAACTGTTACTGCTCCGTTACATGTTGATTGTTCTCCCGTTTTATCTAATTTAAACGAGCCATTGCTTAGTGTACCTTGACTAATGGTAACGAAATCTGTACAAGGAGCGGCACATTCAGGAGTTGAATGGTAGTAGATGGTAGAACCGCTACCAGAGGTGGTATAAGTAACAACTATTGATGTAACATAACCAGTATTACTTCCTTTCTTTAATGCAAAATAGGTATAATCCCCAGATACATCCCATGTCATCTTCGTGGCAGCAGTAACGTCGTTTATCTTTGTTCCAGAAGGAGTTTGTTCTGTCGATGTATTGTTTGAAGCCATAAGTTGTTCAGAACCGCAATATAAACTAAATGCTTTTGCGTCATATTGGTTAATGACAACTTTGGTAATATTACCAGGTAATTTAGTTTTGTTGTAAATAGTTGCATTTTTTGCTTGACATTGGAGGTATGTTCCTGCTATTGAACCAGTAGGTGTATTGTTTTGGTTGCCAGTAATATAATGTCCACCTAAAGAAATTTCGTTTACAGCACCTGTACGCTCAGCACCTGATGCGTAACTACTAGTACCCTTATCTGGAAATGTATTAGGTTCAATGGTAATGCTCTCACTGACACTATTTCCTCCTCCATTAGTGGTTTCTGTTCTTTGGTAAACAGCATAGAGGGTGATATTGCTTGCTGGGTTGTATGCACCAGCAGGAATAAGGGTTGGTTTTGTAGTCGTTTCTGCGTTTACAGATTCTTCAGCCCAACCTGCGAACTTCCAATCACCACAATCCAATGTAGGAGTAGGCAATGAGACGCCTGCACCAGCAGATGCTTCGATTAGAGTAGTGGAAGAAACACTACCAGAGCAAGGAACGAGGGTGACGGTGTATTTAGGTTTTGGATTAACTGTTACATTACAAGTAGCCGTCTTATTGCCATCTTTTGTTTTAACTGTAATAGTGGCAGAACCTTCTGCAACAGCAGTTACTTTTCCGTTACTAACTGTTGCAAAGTTAGCATTACTTGTTGACCAAGTTACAGTTTTATCAGTAGCATTTGCTGGCGCAACAGTGGCTGTTAATGTTTCTGAATCGCCTTCTGTTAGTGTAAGAGAGGTTTTGTTCAAAGACACACCCGTAACTGCAACAGTTTGAGGAACATCTACTTTCTTATATAAGCAAATTGCTTTTTGTCCCGTGTAACTGCTTGATTTGTAATAGCGGAAACGCAATTGATTACTTGCGCTATTATAGCGCAAGTAAGCTCCACCACTACTTTTAATTGTTATATCGTTGGCACTGGAAAAAGAAATAGTATTATTTAATGATGATGTAGATGAGCTGAGAGCATTTGAATTTGAATTATTACCAATATACATTCCACTTGCAGATTTAATGGTATAGTTTGCACCTGATTTTGAAATGGTAAAACTATATTTCGAATCTAACGTGATTGTATTGTTAGCAATTGTCACAGTTTGAGTGTTACTGGCTGCATCCAAAGTGGTTAGACTACCATCAAACGCAACCATTCCACTTTCATAAACTATAAGGTACTCACCCGACCAATCACTTGGTGCAGATGTTACCTTGGTGTAAGTCGCACCCCACGCAGTCGCTGCGTTGAGGGTGAGAGTTGCGAACAATGCAAAGAAGAATTTTAGGAAATTATTCGCAATGGGGGGGGTGATTTTTTGCACTACTTGAGAGAAAGTAGCACACGCTTGCTTTGCCAAAATGGCACAACGAGTAGAGTTAATCATAAAGCTTTATGTTTTAGTTAGTTATATTTCTTTTTTTTGGTGTAGAGTGTAGGGTGTAGGGTGTAGAGGCAACGAAACCTTAACTATCCCTTAACTATCCCTTAACGGACCATTATGTATCCCTTCGGCAATCACTCGCTCTTCTTAGCCACAAGGGCACGATTACGCTTCGCTCTTCCTTCGGAGTTCCTTCGGTATCCTTTCGGTATCCCTTCGGCGAAGTCACGATGAGGTCACGATCAGGTCACGATGAGGTCACGATGGAGACAGAGGGCAAACAATCGGCGGAGCCGAGGTTAATTTAGCCTACCCCCAGCCCCTTCCTGAAAGAAGGGGAGAGAAGCCCCAATAGCCACCCCAATAGGTTGTAAAGGCGGGGAAGCTTATCGCTTCGCTGTTCTACACGTTCTCCTTTATTCCTCTGCATCATTGAGCGGGAGCTCGTCAGGAGGGGAAAACAAAAAGAAGCGCAAGTCTAATACTTGTGCCTCTCTGAATGTTATACCTTACTCATCTACAAACCCACATTCAAAGAGTGTCTTAACCGTTGTTCATTGAATGACTTTGCAAAGGTACAACAAAAAATGCACATACGCAAGAAAATAAACGAAAAAACTAGAATTATTTATAAATCACAACAATAGAGACAATGATATTCCAACAATGGAGACAATAAAAAAGGAATTAGATACATGCTGACACGGATTTTATTTAAACGACAATTAAGGTCAATTTTGACGACAATTCATGTCAATTCAAAGAAACTTCTTTTGTTGCCCAAATGAATGCAGCACGCTGCATTGGTGGGCAATACAAAAGAATAATCATTTCAACAACAAGTGTCAAGTGGTACATAAATCCCTAAAAAAGGCTAGCAGAGGCTAGCCTTTTTGGTGTAGGGTGTAGGGTGTAAAGTATAGAGGCAAGGTTACTTCAAAGTGAATGGGAAGGAACCGATCAATTGGCCATCCACGAAGAAATCGGCGTTATACACGCCCTCTTGCAAGATTTCCTCAACCGTCCAATACATCGTGCCAGACACTTCTTCGCCCTCGTACTCGAAGTCCTTGAATACACTATAGCCAATCTCCGCATTCTCAAACGCAAACACATTGTCCAAAGACTTTTGCATCAACTCACCATCAGGACGAGTCAAACGCATATACATCGTCTTCATACCCGGAGGACAAGTGATATTGCGAGCAACCGTATAATCAAACTGCAACTTCATGATCTGAGAGAAAACAGTAGTCTTGCGGTCACGCTTGTTCAAAGCCGTTACCGTGAACGAACCTATCTCCAACATAGAGGCACGAGATACTACCTCTGCGAGCTGCGTGCGCTCCTCTTCAAGTTGTTGCGCCTGACGAGCTACCTGCTGATATTGCTCCTTAACCTGCTTATTCTCCTTAACCAAAGCCTTATTGGTACGATCCAGAGAATCAATCTGTTGCACATACGTTACCATCACCTGACGAACAGTCGCTAGTTCCTTCTTGAGTTCGGCAATGCGGCGGGCATTAGTAACCTTAGTAATACGCAACTCCTCCAAGAGGTCTTGGACACGCTGCTTCTCCTGAGAGAGTAGTTGAACCAACGAATCATTGTGGATATCAGGGGTTTGATAGCCATCAAACTGGATAGCTAACTCCTCGTATTCGTCCTCCAACTGCTCCTTCTCAAACTCCATCTGCTCGACGATCTCCTTGATCTCGGTACGCTGACGGAGATTCATAAACACCAAACCCAAAACAACCAATACTAGGGCTGAAATAACGGATATTACGACAACTTTAGGATTCTTCATATAAACAACTAATTATTTTTAACGACAATTGGCGTCAATTCAGAACGACAATTATTGACAATTACTTTAATTCAACGAGCATATTTTGTTGGGCTTATAAAAGCAGCACGCTGCTAGGTAAGCCCTCAAAATAAAGTTATTATCGCCTTCGACGATTAAAGGATGTCAAGGAGGGTTTCCATCTTGGTGGAACGTGAACCCTTCAACAAAATCTTTCTATCACGCAATGGATGTTGCTCCAAATACGCACGCAACTCCTCTACCCTATCAAAAATAGGATAAGGAGAAGTAGTTTGGCGATACTCCTCACCCACCAAATATACCAAATCTGCCTTACGCTCCGCCAACATATTCACCACATTTTGGTGCTCCAAATGAGAATATTCACCTAACTCACGCATTGCACCCAAAATATATGTATCCCCTTGGAAGGCGTTGATAGCCGCCTGCATAGAGGTTGGATTGGCATTATACGCATCCACAATCAAATGATTGTGAGCCGTTTGCATGGATTGCGAACGATTATTGGTTGGCACATACTGGCGAATAGCCTCTAATGCCTGTTCGTATGAAACGCCAAAACACTTACCCACACATATTGCCGCCGACACATTCTCCGCATTATACGCGCCGATCAGACGGGTACCGTCTGGCATTACACCGGTGGTGTAATCCAGATCGCTGCGCTGTAGATCGCCTGCGGCTTGAAGGGCATTTTGGTACATAGTAGCCAAGTAAGGGTTGTCTGTATTGCGGAAGATAGTGCCGCTGTGAGCGACAAGGTAGTCGTACAACTCTTGTTTGGTACGCTGTACACCCTCAAACGAGCCAAAACCCTCCAAGTGGGCACGACCCACATTGGTAATCAGTCCGTAGTTAGGCTCAGCTATTTCCACTAGTTCCTTGATGTCGCCAGGGTGAGAAGCTCCCATCTCCACAATCGCAAGCTCGTGCGCGCGCGTGATTTGTAATAAGGTAAGCGGCACACCAATCTGGTTATTGAGGTTGCCTTGGGTATAGTGGAGGTTGTATTTCGTAGAAAGGACAGTCGCTAGGAGTTCTTTGGTCGTAGTCTTGCCGTTGGTGCCCGTAATGCCAATGATTGGCAATCCGAGTTCGCGACGCCATGCGCGTGCCAAGTCTTGCAAGGCAAGAAGGGTGTCCTCTACGAGGAGGAGTTGAGAGTTGAGAGTTG
>JAZQTO010000080.1:0-31436 GCA_045630805.1 Paludibacteraceae bacterium | reverse complement strand
AAGGGTTCGCCCTGAAAATAGAACTGCATAGTGTGGGCGTGTTCCTTGACTTCGTCAAGGATACGATGGAAGAGTTCCAACGTCAGCAAGCCCCCTCTAGCTTCCCCTAAAAAGGGAGTGCCTCTTTCGCCTTTCGCCTTTCGCCTCTCGCCTCTCAAGCCTACCGGACATTCTGGACAGCGGAGTTGGCAGAAATTGGCGGGTTCAACGCTGACGAAGGTAGGTAAATGACGCACACGCACTACCCCGAAGAGAGATAGTGCGTAGCTAAGCCAACAACGGAGTTGGTTGAGTGTTCTACTTGCAAGCAATCTTATTGACACGGCGCTCGTGACGACCACCTTCAAACTCGGTGGATAGGAATATTTTTACCAATTCAAGGGCTTTTTCTGCAGAGATATAGTTAGCAGGAAGACCAAGGATGTTGGCGTTGTTGTGTTGGCGGGCAAGTGCAGCCAAAGGTTCGTCCCAGCAGAGTGCTGCACGGATACCTTGGTGGTGGTTGCAGGTCATGGTGATACCATTACCAGTAGAGCAGATAGCGATACCAAAATCGTTGGTTCCATCCTCTACTGAAGCCGCCATAGGGTGAGCGAAATCAGGGTAATCGCAGCTATCGGTAGAAGGACAACCGTAATCAGTAACTTGTACACCTTGCTCTTGGAGCCATGCGATAACTGTTTGTTTGAGTGCAAAACCTGCGTGGTCGCAAGCGATGCCGAGTTTGAGATCTTTCATTATAGTTAATAATTAATAGTTAACAATTAATATCTTGCCTTTCGCCTCTAACCTTTCGCCTCATTATATGGGCATACGAGTTGACATTCGAGGCAATGGTGGGTGGTGTAAGCAACACATTGTGTGGCATCCCACACCTCATTTCTTAGTGCTCCCGTTGGACAGGCTTCTAAGCATAGTTGGCAGTCGGCGCAGAGTTGGGCAATGGGCGATTGGGTATTGGTAATTGGCACAGGTGCGTTGATGAGGATTTCTCCTGGATGAACCATGCTACCCCATGTGGGGTGAATCAGTTGGTGATTCTTGCCAATAAATCCAAGTCCCGCTTCTACGCACCAACGGCGTTCAAGCATAGGGGCGGAATCGCAAAATATATGTTGGTGAGTTTGTGATACGATATCCTCTCCAAACTCCTCTTTGAGGCGCGCTTCTAGTCTAAAAAGCTTCGATTTCACCGTGCGATGGTAGTCTCTGCCCGACTTGTCAAAGTGGAGTAGGCATACCACTACGGTTTGTGCTCCAGGGACTAGTATGGATGGATCGTATCGCTTGTCTCGGTTGCGCTCCAGATAGTCCATATTGCCGTGTAGGCCCTGAGCAAGCCATTGATCCATGAACTGGGCATCGTTGTCTAGTCGCTGGACAGGAGCAACGCCACAATCGTCAAAACCGACCTCTATGGCAAGGTCATAGATATTTGTTGATGTCAGCTTCAAGTGCGGTGAAATCGGTATAACGTCCTTGTACATTACCTTCTTTGTCAAATAAGAAGAGGGTAGGTAGGGACTGAACATTGTAGCGTGTGAGTACTTCTGTTATCTCGTTGTCTAATGCACGAACCGTGAGCCAAGGTAAGTTTTCTGTGGCTTCTTCCCAAGCCAAGAGATTTCGTTCGATACCGACAGAGTAGATTTCTAATCCTTGTTTGTGGTATTGGTTATACAACTCGCGCAATTCAAAGTTGTAGGCTACATATTGCTCCATCTCCGTAGAGGAGAAGTCTAGCACAATCACTTTGCCACGGTATAGGGAGAGGGATTGCATTTGTCCTTTTGCATCAGGAAGTGTGATGTCCAAGAAAGCATTTTCTGAATCTGCAATCAGCTGTTGTGCAGCGAGTTGGCTACGCAATGAACGCTCGGCTTGCATATACTCCAATACTTGGTTGTATAGCGCTTTGGTGCGATTGTACTCTGGCATCCATAGATTGTAGGAGGTGGCAACTGCTTGGTATAGACGACGATCGGATGGGTCCGCCATATCCCAAATGGGGAGTCCATTTTGTTTGAGGAACAACGCGTAATATGCCACTAATGAGCGAGGGTTAGCAAGGATAATCTTTTGCGTTTGTTCACGCAACACATCGCGAGTAGCAGTACGAGCGGAAGCACGCAATTGTGCCATTTGCGCTGAAACCTCGCTACCATTGATGTTGAGCGTATAGGGCAGACTATCTAGCGAAGCACTCACTTGCACATGCTCCGTGGAGTCAATGGCTATAGGCAGTGAGCGTGAACCTACGCGCAGACGATAGAAGTCGGGGTAGGTAGGTGCGGGTGCTTCTAGCGAATAGTTTCCATCTGTGTCTATGTGACAAGAATCCACGATAGTCGTACCCAATAAGGCTGTATGCTCAAGGTAGATGGTCTTGTCAGCTGCGTTGGTCAGTGTGCCAGAAATGGTGAAAGTAGGTTGTTTAGTACAGCCTACAAGCACGATGAATCCGACAAAAATGAGTGATAATTGATTCTTCATACTACTAATTTATTAACCTGCAAATACCATTGCCAGGTTAGCAAACATCAACTTACATGCGATAGCCAATACGATGATACCAAAGAACTTGCGCAAGATGTAAAGGGAAGTTTGTCCAAGATATTTGTTAAGCCAATTGGTACCTTTGAGCACGGCATATAGCATGACGGTGTTGAGTGCAACTGAGATGACAAGGTTAATAATGTCGTATTCCGCAGTAATTGATAGTAGTGCAGTGAAGGCACCAGGACCTGCATACATTGGGAACGCTAATGGCACGATACTACCCGAACCATCCAATCCTTCGTTTTTGAAGATGGTTACATCCAACACCATTTCTAATGCCATGAGCAGGATCACAAATCCACCAGCGATGGCGAAGTATTCGATTTTTACGCCAAATAACTTGAGCACCCATTCTCCTGCAAAAAGGAAGGCTAGCAAGATGACAATCGTTGCGATACAAACTTTAAAAGCATTGATTTTGACGCCTTTTCGTTGCATGTTAAGTGTCACGGGGATATTGCCCAGCGGGTCAATAATAGCGAAAAGGAAAATGAATGATGAAAGTACTTGCCAAATGTCAAATGAACCAAAAAAACTTGTCATAAGTTGTAGTGTTAAAAGTCTATTATAAACGCTTTCCAGACAGTTGCCTGTCTGGAAAGTGTAGGTTATTTTAAGGAAGCATTACCACTTCAAATACATTGCCAGATTCGGTCAATTTCTTGAGAGTGGCTTGTACTGTTTCAGCAGTAATTGCCTCTACAGCAGCTTTGTAATCAGTAATATAGTTGATACCATTTTTATAATACATTGAGAGAACGGTGTTCCAATAACCATTCTTCTCCAAGTCCTCTTCAAAGTCTTTGAGCATGGACTCTTTCTCTTTTTGGAGGTCTTTAGCTAAAGGACCATTTTCTATAATGGTCTTTACTTCTTCGTGGATAATGGACATGAGTTTTTCTTGTTTCTCAGGGTCGGTATCAAACTGCATAATGAGTTGTGCATAATGTACAGGGTAACGGTTCATCCATCCTGCGCAACCTACACCGTATGATCCACCCTCGCGCTCACGGATAGACTCCAAATAGCGAGTAGAGAGGATACGACCAATCATCTCCATATTTAAGTCGTTCGCCAAGGTGTAAGGCATATCGTATGAAGTATATTGGATACGGTTGCTAGCAGTCTTGGTTTCCATTGGACGGGTGAAATAGTTCTTTTGAACGCCTGTTGCTACGCGCACTTTGTCATCGGCAGCCTTCTCTAGTTTCTTGCTTGTCTTGAGTCCACCCAACCATGTGCAAACTTGTGCTTGGAAAGCCTTATCCGCAGGATCTACATTGCCTACGAAGAAGAATGTGAAGTCTGCAGGATTAGCGAAACGTGCTTTGTACACCTCCAAAGCTTTGTCCAAAGACACCTTGGTGAGCAACTCCTTATTGAGAATCATGGTGCGATCAGAATAGTTGCTAGCCATCATTTGCACAGAGTCAGACCATGCTACTTTAGGGTTCTTATCGCGGTTAGCGAGTTGTGAATCAAGGATACTCATCAATGTTTGGAACGCCTCCTCATCACGGCGTGGAGCAGTAAAATAGAGGTAGTTAAGTTGGAGCAATGTCTCCAAGTCTTTGACTGTACTTGAGCCATTCACACCCTCACTATATGCGCTGATAGTTGGGCTGACTGATACGCGCTTGCCTGTCAATGCCTTTTGCAAATCGGTAGCGCTCATGTCTGCTAAACCGCCCAATTCTACGACATCCGTAGCCAAAATGGCAGAAGGGAGATCCGCGGTAGCAACCAATGAACGACCACCTTGTGAGAACGCATGGAATAGAATCTCATCTTGCTTGAAGGTAGTAGGTTTTACTACTACGCGAACGCCGTTGGATAATGTCCACTCAGTTGTGCCCAAAGTCTCGTTGTATGTAGTCTTTTTGATTTTTCCTGCTTTGGGTGCATTCTCCACGAGGTTCTCACGGATAGCCTCTTCCACAGGAGCCTCAATCTCCTCATTCTTCACAGCAGCCAAGAGTTCAACAGTTTCTGCCTCGGTAGGAAGTACTACAGTCTCGTCCTCTGGAGCTTGGAAAGAGATGATAAGGTTTTCATCGGTCACCAAGTTTTGTGCAATTTGGTTGAGCATATCCACGCTCAACATAGGCAAGAGTTGTTGCACCATCTCGTACTCCCAAGCGATACCAGGAATAGGTTTGTCGCTCAAGTAGTGACGGATATACTCTTGTGCATATTTGATGTTGCGCACGGTATTGCGCTCGTTGTAAGACTTTTCATAAGCAGCCAAGGTCTCTTTCTTTACGCGATCAAGTTCTGCATTGGTAAAACCGTAGCGACGCATCTTCTCCAATTGCGTGAGCAGATCTTTGTATGCTGCCACCTCTTGGCCTTGCTTTGCCAAATATACGGCTACAAAAGCGTCTTTCTCTTTCACCAACTCACCATGGTATGAACCAGCACCCACGAAAGTGGCCTCTGGCTTCATACTCAACTCTGACAAGCGGTTGTTGAACATATCGCATACGAGCTCAAGAGCGAGATTTTGCAAATAAGACACATTGGTTCCGCGCAAAGGCTTTGGCAATTGATCTTTCTTGAACTCCATCTCAATGCGGGTGTATTGTGCCTCTTTATCGCGAACGATAGCCACGATAGGCTCTGCATTGTCGTCCACAGAGTACAATGGACGCTCGCCACGGTTTACACGTGCAGGAACATTTGCCCATAGGTCCTTAATCTTTTGCTCCACTTGATCCACATCAATATCACCTACTACAATAATCGCTTGGTTATCTGGACCATACCATTTCTTGTAATAGTCACGAAGCGCATCGTATGTAAAGTTGTTGATTACAGCGGTGTCTCCAATCACATCGCGTTTAGCGTATTGGCTACCAGGGTATTTGAGTGGATTGATGGCTTTCCACATACGACGATTGGCTTGAGCACCTGTACGCCACTCCTCACGGATTACACCACGTTCGTTGTCAATCTCCTCTTCCAAGAGAGATAGACCACAAGCCCAGTCGTGCATAACCAACAACGCAGAGTCGATGATTCCTTCGCGTACGGTTGGCACCTCTGAAAGACGATAAACAGTCTCATCAAGTGAAGTATAAGCGTTGATATTGCCGCCAAAGTTCACACCGATGGATTCGAAATATTCGATGATACCTTTGCCTGCAAAGTGCTCTGTACCGTTGAAAGCCATATGCTCCAAGAAGTGAGCAAGACCATTTTGGTGGTCTTCTTCCATGGTTGCACCTACAGCCTGTGCGATATGGAACTCGGCACGTTGTTTAGGGTATTCATTGTGACGAATGTAATAAGTCAGACCATTCTCCAACTTGCCCACACGTACTGCAGAATCAATAGGCAGCGCTTGTGGTTGTTGCGCTGTAGCTACGAGCGACAACGCCAGCACTAAAATGCTTAAAATCAACTTTTTCATAACCTTATATTATTTAGATCGTTTCACTATTAGAAGTTAGACCGCTATCGCTGTCAGACCGCTCGCTTTGCTCGCTGTTAGAGGTAGAAACGGTATTCTCTGCAATAGGAGCTTCTTGCTCTTTCTTTTTACGAGGCGCACGTTTCTTCTTCTCGCCTTTCGCCTCGTTTGCCTTACTAGCTTCGTTTGCCTCTATGATTTCATCCGTGCGACTAGTCCAAGGACGAGCACCTAAGATAGCCTCTACATCCTCGGAGGTGATGACCTCTTTCTCGATCAAAAGTTCAGCCAACTTGTTATGTCCTTCAGCATTCTCCTCTAGGATTTTCTTCGCGCGCGCCATCTGCTCGGCAATAATAGCAGCAGTCTCGGCGTCGATGACTTCGGCTGTTTTTTCGGAATATGGTTTGGTGATTCCCATATCATATCTGCCGGTGGAATCGTAATAACTCAAGTTTTTGAGTTTATCCGACATACCATAGTATGCCACCATAGCGTATGCTTGCTTGGTTGCACGCTCTAGGTCATTGAGCGCACCCGTAGATGTCTGTTTCAGGAATACCTCCTCTGCCGCACGACCACCAAGGAGCGAACACAAGTTATCCATAATATGGTCTTTGTTGGTCAATTGTCTTTCCTCAGGCAAGTACCAAGCAGCACCTAAAGCCATGCCACGAGGAACGATGGTCACTTTTACGAGTGGATTGCCATAACGCAGCAACCAAGAGATCGTAGCGTGACCTGCTTCGTGGTATGCTACAGAACGTTTCTCTTCCTCGGTCATCACTTTGTTCTTACGCTCTAGACCACCAATGATGCGATCTACAGCATCCATAAAATCTTGCTTGGTCACTTTCTTGTGATCTTTACGTGCCGCAATCAAAGCGGCTTCGTTGCAGACATTAGCGATATCTGCACCCGAGAAACCTGGGGTTTGTTTGGCTAAGAAGTTGATATCTATTGTGTTATCCAGTTTGATGGGTGCCAAATGCACTCCAAAGATTTCTTTGCGCTCTTGCAAGTCTGGCAACTCCACATGGATCTGACGATCAAAGCGACCAGCACGCAACAAGGCTGAATCCAATACATCCGCACGGTTGGTTGCTGCCAAGATGATCACACCCGAATTGGTACCAAAACCGTCCATCTCGGTTAACAACTGATTCAAGGTGGACTCGCGTTCGTCGTTACCTCCACCCATGGCGTTATTACGACCACGAGCGCGACCAATAGCGTCGATCTCATCGATAAAAATGATTGCAGGCGATTTCTCTTTGGCTTGACGGAATAAGTCACGCACACGACTCGCACCCACACCCACAAACATCTCCACAAAGTCACTACCTGACATAGAGAAGAATGGTACGTTCGCTTCGCCCGCTACTGCCTTGGCAAGCAAGGTCTTACCTGTTCCTGGAGGGCCTACCAACAATACGCCCTTTGGAATTTTACCTCCTAAATCGGTATATTTCTTAGGTTCTTTCAAGAAGGACACAATCTCCTCCACCTCTTGCTTAGCACCTGCTAAGCCCGCTACATCTTTGAAAGTAACCTTACCCTTTTTGTCTTTGTCAAACACTTCTGCTTTAGCTTTGCCAACATTGAATATTCCGCCAGGACCACCGCCCGCAGCGTTGGCCATGCCGCGGCTCATCCATACAAAGAACAAGACAATGAGCAAGAATGGAAGGATATTGACTAATATCAAATACCAATCTCCTTTGGATTTGGCATAACTTACATCTATTGCCGCCTTTCCTACTTCTTTGCGTGTTTGGTTCACGTTCTCAATATACTTAGCAAATTCCTCTACCGATGGAACGAGCACATTAAGTTCGCCTTTGGACTTCTCACCAGCTTCTTGATTACTAAATACAAGAGCATATTTCTCTGGACGAATCTTCGCCTTCGCTGTATTGTCATCATATACCACAACGGAAGCAACTGCGTCGTTGTTAATGTATGCAGTGAACTTGGTGTAACTTAGGTCTTTGTCTGCGCTCTTCTCTCCACCAACTGGGAAGAAAAAGAACACCAATAGACCTACCATAATTGCATAATAGATCCACGACCAGCGTGACTTCTTAGGTTGTTGTTTTTGATTAGGTTGTTTAGGTTTTTGTTCTGCCATTTGTCTTGAAAGTTAAAATGTTTTAAGAGTTTTAAAAGTTTTAAAGGGTTAGACCTCAGGGATTTCGGTAATTTTACCGTCAGCCCATAGGTGTTCAATATCGTAGTAAGCACGTGGTTCGCGTTGCATAATATGCACGAAGATATTTCCGTAGTCCAACACAATCCATTCTGCATTATCACGACCATCTACGAATAATGGGTGCACGTGTGTTTGCGTACGAACGAAACTATCTACTTCATCTGCGATAGCGCATACTTGGGTATTTGATCCACCTTCCGCAATGATAAAATACTCAGCTGGCGCAACTTCTAGTTTGCGCAAATCCACGGTTACAATACGTTGTCCCTTACGATTTTGAATTCCCTCAATAATCGTTTCCACTAGTTTCTTTGTTGATACTTCTTTTTTCATTATATATCTTTAGTTTTCAGTTTTTAGCTTTCAGTTTTCACTTTTCACTTCTACAAATTCCTTGCCAAATAGCCTCAAGTCTGCCATTTTGGCATATCTTTGCAAAATCGCTACAAAGGTACAATAAAAAATGCACATATGCAAGAAAAACTTGTTTTTTCTCCCTTCCACCCTATTATTCCCCACTCATTTGCCCTTTGCTAGCCACCTATCTCCATCGGAAGCTCATTGGAACCTGATTGGAACCTCATTGGAACCTCGCTGTATCTTTACCGAGAGACAACCCTGATTTCCAGCACCTTTCATATTCCCTTCTCCTACAAAAAAACGCACCTTTTTCAAAGTGCGTTTCTTTATTCATACCATGCAGACACCTACAATCCCTTCTCCTCCTTATCATTTTCCTCGTCTAAATCGGACATTTCTTCAATCTGACGGATATATTCCTCCCATTCTGTAGGGCGTTTTTTTATTCCCATTTTTTTAGCTATCCATTCACCAAATCTCCGTTGCCATTCGGGTAAGAATAAGTTTAATAAAGTTAGCACCAGCAGCAAAACAAAAATGACTTTTTCATATAATTCAAACTCAAACCGACCATTATTATAGTTGTCCACCAATAATAGAACTATAACCATGATACTAAAGACTCCATATACGATTCTATATTTCTTTTCTACCAAAGGGGTACTCATTTTACGTATTTGCTCTTTTACCGTTTGCAAATTCCCAGAGCGAATATCCTTTATCTTTACAATTGAAGTCCCTATAATTAACATAGTTAGCATGATTGCCGTTGTTATAGTTCCCCATATCAGTTGAAAGTCAGTATGTGTTCCATCAAACCACGCAAAGTTCATTATCCATAGTGCAATAGTTGGAGTCGCAATGAGTAAAATTCCTACCCACATAAAGATTTTAAAGCGCAATGCCTTCCTAAACATCAATTTCCGCAAGTTCTTTTCATTCACAATCTCTTGCTTATTCAATTTTTCTTTCAGCGCAGCCATTTGCTCGCGCATTTCTTGCAATTCATCCATAATATATCTTGTTTATAAGGTTTATAGTTCTCAACGAGATATTAACTATTAATTATTAACTATTAACTTTCTTCAACTGTTCACGGATACGCACTAGTCGTACCGACACATTTTTCGCGCTGATACCTACAATTTCCCCGATTTCATCGTAACTTAGGTTCTCCAACCAAAGCATGATAATCGCTCTATCGAACAGCCCCAGCTTCTGAATCCGCTTGTAGAGCATCAGCACTTGCTCCATATCTTTGTCGTTTTCATCGAACAAGTCAATATCCACCGCCAACGGAATACGCTCGCCGCGGCGTTTCTCTTTTCTGTCCATGGAGATACAAGTATTCATCGTCACACGATACACCCATGTCTCAATCTTACTCTCGTTGCGAAATTTCTCAAAGCCCTGCCACAGATGAATCAATGTCTCTTGAAAGAGATCATCTATCTCATCCTTGTCTTTGGAGAACATATAGCAGATACTATATATCGTGCTCTTCTGCTCCTTGACTAGGGCCGCAAATTCTTTTTCGGTTTGTTTCATATCTCTCGTTTGTTTTTATGCTACCTTTTCCCTGTAAATCTTAGGTGATTCTTAGGTGATTCTTAGGTTATTTATAGGTTATTCAGCATCTCTGACCGTAGGATCAACATACCTTGCCGCGAACTTTTTACTAATGTTTACCCATTAGACGCACTACCTGTTCAATTTGCTACAACACTTTGACTTTTTTTCAAATATTTTGCAAAGATACTCTAAAATTTGCATATGTGCAAAAAAAATCGTAACTTTGCACCCAATATTAAACTAGGAACTCCCATAGCGAAGCATTCAACAGGCTGAACGCCGTCCTATAGCCCGCTGGGCGTCCAATAACCAACCAATAAATATGTTTATCATCGGCATTGCGGGCGGTACCGGCTCTGGAAAAACAACCGTGGTACGCAAACTCATTGAGCGCCTTCCAAAGGGCGAGGTAGTCGTTATTCCTCAGGACTCTTACTATAACGATAGTAGTCATGTACCTTTTGAGGAGCGTCAAAACATCAATTTTGATCATCCTAATGCCTTTGATTGGGCTCTCTTTGCTAAGCACATCGAAATGCTTAAAAATGGCGAATCCATCGAGCAACCTATCTACGATTATATTACTTCTTCCCGCCAAGAGAAGACTATCCATGTAGATCCTCGTGAGATTATCATCGTGGAAGGTATTATGGCATTGCATGATCCTGTTCTTCGCCAACAGATGGACCTCAAGATTTTTGTGGATGCTGATGCAGATGACCGTCTTATCCGTGTAGCACAACGCGACATTGTAGAGCGCGGACGCACCATTGAGGCAGTTATGGAGCGTTACCAACGAGTACTCAAACCAATGCACGAGCAGTTTATTGAGATATGCAAACGCTATGCGGATGTCATCATACCACAAGGTGGACATAACAATGCCGCCATCAACATGCTCGTGAAGTTCATCAAACAAGAACTCAAAGAAAAAGCCCATAACCAATAACCCATAGCCCGCAGGGCGTCCAGTAGGCGGAACGCCGTCCTCTAAACAGTAGGCGAAGCCGTTCACTAAACACTAAACAATGCTCTACCTCCAACTCTTCTGGACATATCTCAAAATAGGTACTTTCACCATTGGTGGTGGCTATGTCATGCTCTCTATGATTGAGCGTGAGATAGTGGATAAAAAAGGGTGGATAGACCGCGAGGAGTTTATGAACATGATAGCGCTAGCGCAAGCTGCTCCTGGACTTATTGCGGTGAATTCGGCTATTTTTATTGGTTGGCGCATAGGTGGATGGCGTGGAGTGATTGCTACCGTCTTAGGCGCAGTCTTACCTTCTTTCTGTATTATCTTGGCTATCGCTATGCTTTTCCAAGACTATAAGGATTATCCTGCCGTTGAAGCTGTTTTCAAAGGAATTCGTCCTGCTGTAGTAGCTTTGATTGCCGCTCCGCTTTGCAATATGGCTGCGAGTGCTAAGATCACGTGGGCTACAGCTATTATTCCTATTGCTGGAGCTTTGCTTATTTGGCTTGGAGGATTATCTCCTGTTTGGATTATCCTTGTGACAGCCCTTGCTACTCTTGGTTATACTTATCTGAAGGAAAGGAGGAACAAATGATTTACTTGCAGCTATTTCTAAGTTTTTTGAAGATCGGGCTCTTCGGTTTTGGCGGTGGATTGGCTATTTTCTCGCTTATACAACATGAAGTTGAAAAATATGGGTGGATGACACAAGAAGAGTTTGTTGATATCTTAGCTATTAGTCAAGTTACACCAGGTCCTATAGGCATCAACTGTGCTACATATGTAGGTTATACAGCTACGGGAAGTGTATGGGGAAGTGTTCTAGCTACAACAGCAATTGTTATTCCTAGCCTTGTTATCATGCTTGCTATATGTAAGTTGTATTTCGTTATAAGTACCCGATTTCAACATAGTATCTACTTTACTCGCACGATGTACACTTTGCGTCTTTCTGTATTAGGTATGATTGCGGCAGCCGCTCTGTTGCTCATTAAGCCAATCAACCAACCTTCGGTTAGTTTTATTGATTGGCGTAGTTGGACAATTTTTGTGATTGCATGTATCATTACGATTGTTCCTCGGTTTTTCAAAAAAGCCGATTTCAACGGTAATATAGTGGTATCATTTGTGCGAAAAAGTCTGCAAATTATATCCAATCCAATTCTCCTAATTATTATAGCAGGTTTGGTGGGTTACCTAATCTATGCGTAACATCAGCACAAGATCTGCATAACATCTGCTGATCGAGTCTAGTTTAGTGCAATAAAAAAGCCACCTTTAAGGGTGGCTTTTTTGCATATTGGATGAAATATTATCCTAGATACGTTTTGAGAATTCCGCTTCGTGAACTTGTTTTGAGTTTACGGATGGCTTTCTCCTTGATTTGTCGAACACGCTCTCGAGTGAGGTTGAATTCAATACCAATCTCTTCGAGGGTTTTCTCTGGAACTCCAATACCAAAGAACTTGCGGAGGATATCTGCTTCACGTGGTGTGAGTTGATCCAATGCGCGGTCGATTTCTCTAGAGAGTGACTCATTAATGAGTTTGTGGTCTGCATTAGGTGAGTCTTCGTTGACCATCACGTCGATCAAGCAGTTGTCTTCTCCTTCTACGAAAGGAGCATCTACGCTGACTTGTCTTCCAGACATCTTGAGCGAATCAGCAATTTTGTCAATAGGTAAATCTAATACCTCAGCTAATTCTTCAGCGCTAGGACGGCGCTCGTGTTCTTGTTCAAAGCGTTGATAAGCTTTGTTGATTTTGTTGAGCAAGCCAGATTGGTTAAGCGGTAGTCGCACGATGCGAGCTTGCTCTGCAAGGGCTTGTAGGATGGATTGGCGAATCCACCATACGGCGTAAGAGATGAATTTGAATCCGCGTGTCTCGTCGAATTTTTCTGCTGCCTTAATGAGGCCAAGGTTGCCTTCGTCAATAAGGTCTGGAAGGCTCAATCCTTGATTTTGATACTGTTTTGCTACAGAGACAACGAAACGGAGGTTGGCACGAGTGAGTTCCTCAAGAGCAGCTCTATCGCCATTACGAATTCGGCCAGCCAATTCCACCTCACGATCAACCGAGATAAGTGCCTCACGACCAATTTCTTGTAAATACTTGTCAAGAGAAGCCGACTCGCGGTTGGTGATTGATTTAGTAATTTTAAGTTGACGCATGATAACAAATAACAGTTAACAATTGATAGTTAACAGTATGAAATAAATGTTATTAGTTGTTGTTAGTGATCCGGTCGGGATTCGAACCCGAGACCCACAGCTTAGAAGGCTGTTGCTCTATCCAGCTGAGCTACCAGACCTCGTCGGAATGCGCTTGTCGCATGAACGACACTTTTCGGTATCGTTGGGGCTACCGCGATTCCTCCTCTTAACCCAAACTCGCGAAGTTTGGGTTATTTTGCGACCATTGGTCGCTATGCATAAGCCTTTTGGCTTTCAAAGAACAATTCGCTTGTGCTAAAGCACGCCAAATAACCCATGTAGGCATGTTTTTAAGAGCCTACAAAGGCAATTTGGGCGCAAAGGTACTGCTTTTTTTTGACTTGTGCAAGTTTAAAGCGAAAAAATTACAAAAGTTCCTCAAAAAGTTCTTGTAATTTGGTCTTGTTCATTGCACCTACGGTACGATTAACTAATTCTCCATTCTTAAAGAAGAGGATGGTAGGAATGTTCATAATTCCATATTGGCTACAAGTCTCATCGTTCTCATCTACATTGAGTTTGCCTACGGTAATTTTACCCTCATACTCAGCAGCAAGTTCTTCTACAACTGGTAACATCATTTTGCATGGACCGCACCATGGTGCCCAAAAATCAACCACTACAGGTTGTCCCTCTGCCAACACTTCTTGAATGTTAGCGTCTGTAATCTCTTTAATCATAATAGTTTATATTTTAATATGTTTGTTTTCTATTTCTCCTGATAACATTAGATCCGTTATTGGATCCTCAACCCACGTTTGGATAGCACGTTTCAACGGACGCGCACCAAACTTGCGATCCAAGGATTCTTTGAGGAGTTTCTCTTTCGTCTCTTCTGTCACTTCTAGTTCATATCCCATCACCTCTAGACGTAGTTTTAGAGGGTATAGTTCAAGCGACAAAATCTGTGCCAATGACTCTCTATTGAGTGGGTTAAATACCACGATATTATCCAATCGATTGACAAACTCTGGAGGGAATGTTCGGTTAAGTGCTTTAGTAAGAGTACGTTCGGATTGTTTGTCATCTATTTCTCCTGCATCAAATCCTATTCCGCTACCAAATTCACTCAACTGTCGTGTGCCAACATTACTTGTCATGATAATGATGGTATTCTTAAAATCGACTATATGCCCCTGACGATCTGTCAGTCTTCCTTCGTCCATCACCTGCAAGAGCACATTGAAGATGTCTGGGTGAGCTTTCTCTATCTCATCAAACAACACGATTGAATAAGGTTTACGACGCACAGACTCGGTAAGTTTGCCTCCTTCTTCATGGGCCACATAACCCGGAGGAGCACCTACGAGCAGACTAACCGTGTGTTTCTCAATATATTCGGACATGTCAAAGCGAATAATCGCATCTTTGTTGCCGAACATCTCTTCAGCTAGGCATTGTGCTAAGTGGGTTTTGCCCACACCCGTTGGACCTAGGAGGAAGAAAGTGCCGATAGGTTTCTTAGGGTCTCTGAGTCCCATGCGGGAACGTTGAATAGCTTTAACGATGGTATCAATGGCTTTGTCTTGTCCTATTACTCGTTGTTGTAGCACCGTTGCCATTTGGCGCAACTGTTGTGTTTCTGTTTGTGCCACACGTTGCACGGGCACTCCTGACATACGACTAACGACAAAAGCAATATCGGATTCTGTGATAAGTGGAGTGCTATCTGTTTCGGTGGTTGTTTGTCTCTTGTATGCTCCTGCTTCATCCATTGCATCAATCGCTTTGTCAGGGAAGAAACGGTCAGAGATATACCTGTCGGTTAGTTTTACGCACGCGTGCAAGGCTTCTTCGGTGTATTGTACTTGATGGAAGGTGCCATACACTTCGCTCAGGCGTGTGAGTGCAGCATAGGTTTCTTCTGGAGATGTGGGTTGTACTTGTACTTTTTGGAAGCGTCTTTCTAGTGCTCCGTCTTTCTCAATTGTCTTGCGATATTCGCTAATCGTGGTAGCACCTACGCATTGCACTTCTCCACGTGCTAATGCTGGCTTGAGGATATTGGCTGCATCCAAGGAACCTTGTGCATTACCCGCTCCCATGATAGTATGAATCTCATCCACAAAGAGAATGATTTCGGGATGCTTATGTAGCTCGTTAATCACCGTCTTCATACGCTCTTCGAATTGACCGCGGTAGGTGGTTCCTGCCACCATAGAAGCAATATCCAATGATATGATTCGTCTTCCTTGTAGGGTAGGTGCTTCGCCGTTTTCAATTCGTAATGCTAACCCCTCTACAATAGCGGATTTACCTACGCCAGGTTCGCCAATCAGGATAGGATTATTCTTCTTGCGGCGTGATAGAATCTGTATCACGCGTTCTATTTCCACTTGACGTCCCACTACAGGATCTAACTCTCCGTTGCGAGCTTGCGCAGTCAAGTCTTTGCCGTATTTATCTAGCGCTGGTGTGTCTGTCTTGCTCTTTTTGTGCTCTTTCTGATTATCCCAACTGAATGGTTGTTCACCTGCAAACTCGGCATCTAATTGACTTCCGTTTTGTGGTAATGGTTGTGGTTTTGGAAAAAGTCGTTCGATACATTCGTAGTCTATGCCAAATTGTTGCTCTACGAACATGGCAGGGAAGTTTACGCGCTCACGCAGTAGCGCTAATAATAGGTGTACCGATCCACATTCTTCTGCATGATAGAGTTTAGCCTCTATGATCATTAAGCGAAGTATGCGTTCGCTAGCGCGGGACATCTTAGTAGTCTGACTAGGTGCTGTTTGCATCAGTCGTTCGTCAATAGAGCGTTTGAGTTCTACTGGATTGAGTCCAGCTTGCATCAGTAGTTCAAAGGCCTTGCCTTCTGCCAAACGCAAAATACCTAACATCATATGGTCAGGCATAATCTCTGTAGAGCCCAAGCGTTGTGCTTCTTGTTGGGCATACAAGAGAATAGTGTGTAGATTGTTTGTTTGTTGCATAATATATATAAGGTATAGGTTTATTTATAGAAATGCCATGCTATTCCTGCGCGGAACATGTCAGGTGCCATAGGATAGGAAGGCATCTCAAAGTATTGTTTATTCATAAATGACGCATTAAAATGTTGGTATTGGGCGAATAATTTGAGCCGTAATTTTCGTACATAGAAGTTGGCATATACGTTCATCACAGGGTAGTTGCCCACTTGCACTTCGTTTTGCAGGCAGAATTGTCCCAATGCAGGATTGAGCACAGGTGCATAGTATTTGGTGAAGAAGCGCATATCTACACCTATTTGTACATCCAACACTTTGACCCATGTGCCGTGGTAATAGAGGTTGTTGTACAATGTGAGGGTAGGTAATGGCATTTTGTCGGATGATGATAGTTGGTACACAATGCTATTATCTAGGTTTACCCAAGGAGTGGTGATGTTCAGTTGTAGATCCGCAGCCAACACTTGTATGTTGCCGTCCATTTGTTTGGGTGTCCCATCCGTGTCAAAATAGATAGGTTGTGTGATATTTTCAAAAGACACATTGAGTTTTGGCTTCACCCATTTGGTCGGATAGGTGATTTCTCCACCAATATGCAAACGATATTGTTTGTTGAAATCATTATCCCATTCATAGTGATTACTCCGGTAGCGTTGCAAATAATAGTCTGGTGTCTCGTTTCGGAAAAAGGCTTTTGCTGCTATAGTCATAGAGTCTTTACCCAACTTGAAACCGCCATCAACATGACCGTTGATCTGAAACTCTCCTAGTTTATAGCCTAATAGGCACACGTTACCATCAAATCCGTAGTGTATATGTTTACCTCTATTTTTATACAATGCTCCTCCGATATAGGTATTGTTGGTCCAACGATTTTCGAAGGTTATATCAGGTGGCAAACCGACGCTATCTGAATAAACAGGAAGCAAGGAGAGATGTCTTTGTGTTTCGTTCATTGCATATACAGTAGCGCCGAACTTTAACCATGTGTTAAACTCTTCTTCGAAGGTCACTGATAGCGTGTTTTTGATACTCAAACATGCGGCACTATCTGCCGTGGACTTCTGGTTATAGTATGTGTTAGGATAGAAGCCTTGGGCGTCTTTCTCGATATATCGTTTGGTAGCATCATTGACTTCGAATATATGCCTAAAGGTAGTTACGGGCACATATTCTATCTTGATGGAGTCTTTTTTCTCCCATTCTCCTTCTTCGTTGCGTTCGCGATAATTGACTTTGCGTTCGCGTTCTACACAAATGCTATAGTAATGGTTGAGATAGCCAGATAAGTATCTTAAACCGGACATGCCTTGCATCTTGACGGGTAGATCTTCGGGCTTGAGTTTACCATGTAGATCATTGACATTTTGTAATCCTCCATTTTCAAAATTGCTAAGTGTATTCCATGTGAATGCTCCTTGTAGCGAATAGTGATCTCCGTTGTGCGAACCAAATACCGATCCATAGACCGTCTTGCCTTCTAGGTTGGCAAAACGACCAAATGAGTTAAGGTAGTCAATGGTCATACCTAGATTGACTCGGCGTGTTACATTGCCAGTAAATGAAAAACTAATGTCACTTTGCCCCAAGTTGGTTACAAATCCTTTTTTGTAGGCAATGGTAGAATAAGGGGTTGTGGTGTGATAGAACTTGACTTGTTGTGGGGTGATGATGTAGGGGGTATATGCATCTGCAAATAGAAAATCTGTGGTTCTCTGTCTGCTGAAGTATATACGCGACTGAACGGGAGAAATCAAGTTGGAGTTGGTCGTGTTAGAAATAGAGTAATCATTCAGTACATCACGCATAGGCAGATGTAGATAGGAGGAGTCGATACCTGATAGAGTATCTGCCACGCCTGTCCATGGGTCTAATTGCCACGCCTTAATGACAGTGGGAACGTTTTTTTCGTTAGCCGTTATTCCCACTGTCATACAGATCATTAGCAACAAGATGCTAATGAGGCGTTGATATACGTGTAGTTTAATGTGCACCTTTATTTCTTAGCAGCACGTTCTTTTTTCTTGAGTGCTTTGATTTGCTCTTCTAGTTTTTCGATTTCTTTTTCTTGGTTATTGATGGTCTTCAAGAGCTCATTCAATTCCTCGTTCTCAATGGTAGTTGGATATTGCTCATCCACGCGTTGCAAGAAATCAGATAGTACATTCATATAGTTAATGAACGCATCATATGCAGATTCAAAATGTGTGCTGCCTTGATCAATATGATTCATGTAGTGGAAGTAGTTCACGTCTTGTAGCAATAACCAATCGCGTTTGAGTTGTTTATCTTGGCACAAGTGCACGCGTTCTGCCACAGCATAGAGTTTTTGCAAGGCTTCGTTTTGCAAGTCGTTGCCGGTGTAAATGTTAATATCCTTGGCTTCTCCTGCCCATGTAATAGGATAAGGGGCAACAATTACATCGTTAGTAGCAAATTTTTTCGCTACTTCACTTGGTGTCATGAAACCGATACTTTTATCCATGGCATGGTATGGCAATGCTTTGAGGAAATCAAAGATACCGGACATGGCGTGTTGGCGTACACCAAATGTTTCTGCACCTACCCAAATGTTTACTACTTGTTCCTCTTCTGGTAAAGAAGCTAGTTGCGCGGTGTATTTCTCTGCATCCATTGGATAATTATACCAATTTGAGTCGGAGAAATGGAATGCTATTTCGTCGCTCAAGTTCGCATTGCGAAGCAGTACTTTCATTTTAGGAGCAGAGGCACTTTGATATATGTAGTTTGGACTCTTCCAACTGAGGATATGTTTTGCTCCCTCGGTCATTACCGTTTTGTAGCCTTGTTGATAGAGATGAATAGCGATTTCGTCAGAATAAACCAACTCGGTATTGCAGATTGTGGAGGACTCTACGCCAAAGAGTTCTTTTACCATAGCTTGTTGCAACTGCAATTGCTCTACTGCCTCGGTTTCGCTATATACGCTAGCCAAAGAGTATGCGTATGGAGTTGCTACAAACTCTACGCATCCTGTTTGTGCTAATTCGTTGAGAACATCAATCATCTCTGGTGCAAACTGTTGGAACATCTCTAGTGTGGTACCACTCACGCTCAGGGCGCAGTGGAAACGACCTTTAGATAGACGAATCATCTCTTTGATGGTGTTGCACAATGGTAAGTAGGAGGTGTTGACAAGATATTCTAGATGCTCCTCGGTCTGCATATCATCATAGTAGTAATGATCTTGACCAATTTCAAAGAAACGATAACGCTTCATCTTGTATGGAGCGTGCATTTGAAAACAAAAACAAATATTTTTCATGACTTTCTAATTTTACAGTTGATAAATAAGTGGATTAATGGCGATATTCGCGCAATACTTGATCATAGATACGACGCACTTTTAGTCCTGCATCATACCACTTAATGTTGTTTACTTCTTCGCGACCTAATTCGCTCAAGGATTTGTACATAGCAGGATACTTCACTATCGCGTAAATAGCATCTGCCATAGCATCAATATCCCAATAGTCGGTTTTAATGGCGTGAGATAGAATTTCCGCGCAACCCGATTGATGCGAGATGATGGATGGACATCCTACTTGCATAGCCTCCAATGGTGAGATACCAAATGGCTCACTCACACTAGGCATAATATACACATCTGAGTCAGCCAGTACTTCTTGCACTTGTCTGCCGCGCATAAATCCAGGGAAGTGGAATTTATCTGCTATACCGCGTTGTGCCACGAGGTCAATCATCTTATTCATCATATCGCCACTACCTGCCATCACAAATCGTACACCATCGGTCTTAGCCAATACGCGTGCAGCCGCTTCCACGAAGTACTCTGGACCTTTCTGCATAGTGATACGACCGAGGAATGTCACTAGTTTATCTTTGCGTGGATGCTTCACAAACTCTTCTGGATTAGCCAATGGTTCTACTGCATTGTGGACAGTGCTCACTTTGTGAGGTGGCTGACCATATTTCTCGATCACGGTACGGCGTGTCAACTCGCTTACGCACATGATATGATCAGCCTCATCCATACCTCTGCGCTCAATGGCATATACCGTTGGATTAACATTACCGCGGCTACGGTCAAAGTCCGTTGCGTGCACGTGAATAACCAATGGTTTGCCCGAAATCTGCTTAGCAAAAACACCCGATGGATAGGTCAGCCAATCGTGGCTGTGAATAATATCAAAATCCAAGGCATGTGCCAGTACACTGGCTACGGCCTCGTAATTACCGATCTCCTCTAATAGGTTATCAGGATAACGACCAGAGAATCCTACACAACCTAAATCATCGGTTCCAATACGCGAGTAATCGTAGTGGATGTTGTTGCGTAGATGGTAGTACTCTTCGGCAGACATTCTGCCCTCCATGCGATGGCGAACGTAGTCATAGTGGTTGTCTTTCCATACGATAGGTACACTATTGGCACCTATTATGCGTAGGAAGGATTGATCTTCATCTCCCCATGGTTTAGGGATCACAAAGGTAATCTCCATGTCCTCTTGTTGAGCCATACCACGTGTCAATCCGTAGCTGGCTGTTCCCAAACCGCCTAAGATATGTGGGGGGAACTCCCAACCGAACATTAGTGCTTTCATTTTGTTTCGTATTTTTTCAAGGTGTTACATACTTCAATCACGCTCGCTACACTAGGAGCATAACTCATACCGCCGTGGCCTTTGAATGGTGGGTTTCCATCGTACAACTCGTTCAATGTGCCGATACATAACTCACTCATCTCTGCTTCATAACCCGTCAATAGACGGCGAATAAAACTCTCGCCTGAGTGTTGATATACTTTCAAATAAGCAATCGCATATGCTGCAATGGTCCATGGCCATACTGGTCCGTTGTGGAAGTTGCGGTCACGCTCCAGCTGACCTCCTATATACTCTGGACGATAACCGCCACTCTTAGGAGATATCGTGCGCAAGCCTTTAGGGGTGTACAACTCTTTGGTGCAGATGTCCACTACTGCTTTGCGTTGTTTCTTATCTAGTGGTGAGAATGGCAAGGAGGCAGCAATAATTTGGTTAGGACGAACTTCGTTGTTGTGGTAATCGCCATCTACGTAGTCATCTAGATAGTAACCGTTCCAGAAGGTCTTTACGAAATTGTCTTTCGCTACTTCTGCTTGGTACTCCATAAGGTCTGCTACTTGCTCTTTGCCCAAACAACGTTGGATGGCTGCAGTGAAGAGCAATGCGTTATACCACAATGCATTGATCTCTACCACATAGCCTGTACGAGGGGTGATAGGACGACCATCCTCTACGGCATTCATCCATGTGGCAGGACGCTCTTTACCATCCACCCAAAGCAGACTATTGTGATGCAGGAACAAGCGTGGGTGTTGTTGTCTGCGGATAAACAACATGATTTCTATAATCAACTGACCATATAGTCTAGTCGTTTCTTCCAAAGAAGTGTATTCGGCATATTCTTGCAATGCATGGATAAACCACAACAAAGCATCCGGTTCATCCATTCCCACAAGTTTGTGAGGTTGACCGTTCATAAAGGCGCGAATCTCCTCTACTGCTGTCTTGTTGACGATAGCGTCCCAGTACTCAGGACGACCAATGCCCATGGTACAACCAGGCAATGCCAAGAACTCCTCGCGAGCGGTAGCTTTGAACCATGGATAACCTGCCATTAGATAACACTTGTCTCCTTCGCGTTTGTAGAATTGCGATGCTGCATTCTTTAGACTGTTAAACATAGTGTCACGTGCACTGCGGCGTTGTAACTCTTTCTCCCACAATCCCTTCAATGTGTTTGTTTTAACTTCGCTAATACCAGCGGCAAAAATGATGCTCTCACCTTTCTTGATAGGTACCTCAAACCATCCTGGTACCAATTGGTCTTCCTTGTAGGAGAAGCCTCGTTCTAATTCTTTAAAGTATTCTATTCCTCTGTACCATTGTGGGTCATGGGTGTACTCGCATTTCTTGGAGCATTGCATATATAGCTCAGGAAATGCAGGATACATCCTCGCAGCTCTACCATTTTGTACCTCGCGCATATCGGTGCAAGCCCCTGGATTCTCATGGGTAAGCTCGCTTGTGCTGCGGAAAGCCAAGAATGGTTTTAGTCGCAATGTAGTAGGTGAGTGTGCCTCTACCAAGGTGTAACGAATTAATACGCGTGGCTCAAAACTTACCAACATTCGTTCTTTGGTCAATATCACACCGCCGACACGATAGGTAGTCTTGCTGATTACCTCGCAGTCAAACTCACGAATATACTTGTGACCATTAGGAGTGTACAAGTTCTCTCCATACTGGTGAATGCCGAGGTTGAATTCGGCACCGTGTTGAATTACGGTTTCATCCAAACTGCCCAAGAGTACATAATTATCTTCAGGCAATGGATCTGAGAGAGGGAGTACCAATTGTCCATGGTACTTGCGAGTGTTACAATCCACTAGTGTGGTGGAGTTGTAGGCGCCCGCACGATTCGTGCGGATCATCTCTTTGCTCAAACTACGCTCTAGGTTGATGAGTAGTTTCTTGTCAAAATTCAAATAACTCATATCTATTCCTCCTAATGTTATTTCCACTTATCTTCAGCATCCATGTGGAACTGACGAATCTGTTGTTCTTCTTCTCGTTTGCAAATCAGCAACACGCCGTTGGATTCGGCGATAATGCAGTTTTCTACTCCTTGTATCACAGCCATATGTCCCTTTGGCAATGTGACGATATTACCGTGGCTGTCATAGTATCTTGCTTCACAATGCAAGGTGGCGTTGCTGTTATCGTCTTTTTGACTCAAATCATACAGTGATCCCCATGTGCCGAGATCGCTCCAACCAAAGTCGCTAGGCAACACATATACATTTTTGGCGTGCTCCATCACTCCGTAGTCTATCGATATGCTTGGGCAGTTAGGGAATGCTTCTTGGATGAAAGCCTCTTCGGCTTCTGTTCCTAGTGCATTCTCGCCTTGGGCAAAGATATTGGCTACTTCAGGCAGATAGGCCTTGAACGCAGCATCGATAGATTGCAAGTTCCACAGGAAAATACCTGAGTTCCACAAGAACTCGCCACTCTCCACAAATTTCTTAGCCAACTCCAAGTTTGGTTTCTCAGTAAAGGCTCTCACCTTGCAGGTGCCCGCATTATCTACCGTCATTTTCTCACTATCGATTTGGATGTAGCCATATCCGGTGTCGGGACGGGTAGGTTTCATTCCTAATGTTAGTAGAGCTTCGTGGGAAGCAACAAACTTCAATCCGTCTGCAATGGTTTGGATGAATTTCTCCTCTTGCAAAATCAAATGGTCGCTTGGTGCCACTACGATATTGGCGTTTGTTTCGCCTTGTTGTTTAGCCATAGCTTTGATGCGCGCTACTGCATATGCGATGCAGGGTGCCGTATTTCTGCGAGCGGGCTCGCACAATACCTGCGAGGACTGCAGCATAGGTAGTTGTTCCAATACTAAATCGCGATACTGCACATTAGTCACTATCAGGATATTCTCCGTAGGAACCAAGCTAGCAAAGCGATTTACAGTCATCTGCAATAGACTTTGACCCGTGCCAAAGAAGTCCAGAAACTGTTTGGGTTTGTCCGTGCGACTAAATGGCCAAAAGCGACTACCTACACCACCGGCCATAATCACACAATAGTTGTGTTTCATCATATTATTAGAATTTTTGGTCATATACATTTGTCCTAAATTTATACTAAATTTATTAAAGCCTGCAAAAGTACTATTTTTTTTTCACATATGCAAGACTTCAAGTGTATTTTTCTATAAATATGCATTTATGTGCTTCGTACTCTTGCATAATTCAAAGGATTTCATTACCTTTGCACGAATTTTTGCATATATGAAGAGGATTTTACTATATGTGTTCATGTTTGGAATGTTGACAAGTATGTTATATTCTTGTCATCGTCAATCTATGCCCAAGCCTTATGGTTATTTCCGTATTGCTATTCCAGATACGGCTTATACCCGTTTTGATTGGAAGGGGTATCCATACTCTTTTCGACTTTCAACGAATGCTTATGTAGATGTGCATGAGAAAGAAGGCGAGATGTATTGGATTGATATTCAGTATCCTTCACTCAATGCTACAATTCATTGTAGTTACAAGCCTGTGCGCAATAATCTACGCACGCTCTCGCGAGATGCCCAAGAATTTCTCTATAGCCACTCTACTGTGGCTTCGGCTATTCCTGCCCAAGAATATGCTAACGATGCCTGTTCTGTCTATGGTTTATACTTTGAGTTGTATGGTAATACAGCCACACCTATTCAGTTTTATCTGACCGACTCGGTGGAGCATTTCTTCCGTGCTTCGGTTTATTGTAACACAATACCTAATCAAGATTCGCTAGCGCCTATCCATGAGTATTTGCGCCAAGATGCTCGTATGATTATGGAGTCGATGGTTTGGCGATGAATTCGGACGAAATGAGCGTTTTATCTACCATATCGAACCACCACCAATCGGCCCAGCCTTTGCTGGCTGTATTAGTTGATCCGGATAAACGAGAGCGTTATTCTGCTCTTCTTTCGTATTTGGGAGAAGTCGATATGGTCTTGGTAGGAGGTAGTACGGGAACCCAGATTGAGGAGTGTATTATGGAACTTCGCCACCATACCTCAGCCCCTTTGGTACTTTTCCCGGGTAATACGGCACAGTTTACTCCGATGGCGGATGCGTTGTTGTTTCTCACCTTGCTCAACTCCCGTCGTGCCGAAGTGCTCATTGAACCTCATATTCAAGTAGCTAACATTATCCGCCAGTCAGGAATAGAGACGATACCTATGGGGTATATCTTGGTGGATGGCGATCGCCAGAGTGCTGTGGAGCGCGTTTCGGGTTGTACACCTATTGCTCATCAGGCGGTAGCGGATGTGGTGAGTCATGCTGTTGCAGGGCAACTGCTGGGCAAACAGTTGATTTATATAGAGGCGGGTAGTGGTGCTAAAACGCCCGTATCCATTGATACTATTCGTGCTGTTCGTCAGGCTATCGATCTGCCTTTGATCGTAGGTGGAGGTGTCACATCGGAGGAGCAGATGCTTGCCGCGTTTTCAGCGGGAGCCAATATCGTAGTGATTGGTAATCATTTTGAGCAGCATCCTGAGGATCTGCCTCGTTTTTTACAAGCTAAACACTCTTATGTCCACAATAACTGATCATACCGCAGACGACTTGCGCTATATGCAGATGGCGCTTGCAGAAGCTCAGAGAGCATACGACAAAGGTGAAATCCCTGTAGGGTGTATTATTGTTGCCGACAACCAAGTGGTAGGTCGTGGTCATAACCTTACCGAGACGCTTCAGGATGTAACGGCACATGCTGAGATACAGGCTATCACGGCTGCTGCTACTACCTTAGGTGGTAAGTACCTTACTCAATGTACGCTTTATGTTACCCTTGAACCTTGTGTAATGTGCGCTGGTGCTATAGGTTGGGCACAAATCCGTCGTGTAGTCTATGGTGCTGATGATGAAAAACGAGGTTTTACTCGCTTGGCTCCCCAAGCTCTGCATCCCAAATGCACGATTTCAACGGGAGTTATGGAGCAAGAGTGTAAACAATTGGTACAGACATTTTTTCGAAGTAAACGATAATTTTTTTTGACGATATAGACCTATGAAACCAGTCTTACGAACATCTTTGCAACTCATAGCATTGGCTGCTTTGGCGGCATTGGCTATTTATCTCTTTCCTCGTTATGAATCCAATTTTAAGTATACATACGAGGTAGGGCAGCCATGGGGATATGGATTGGTGATGGCTGAGTTTAATTTTCCCATTAACAAAACAGACACGCAATTAGAAGCAGAACGTAGTTTGCTCATGCACGACTATACACCTTGCTATACATTACAAATATCGTCGAATCCATCGGCACTTTATGTGGTTTCTCTGGCTGAAATGGAACGTCTTACTTCTATTGGATGTTCGCGTGTATCTGTGCTTGAGAATAAGGTTTCTACTTTGGTTTCGATACAGAATATCTATACCCCTAAAACCGCTTTTCAATTAACCAACAAGGATTATGCTCCTAATTTGGTTTACGACTCTATTACATCGCAGAATGTCCTAAATCAATTATTATCCACCATCTCTCTAACGCATGGCATGGTGCAGGCGGGTGCTAAGATTATTGATTCGGGCGAGATTGTGACTGAGGAGATATGCTGCCAACTAGATTCATATGCTGCAGCTAAGGAACAACAGAATGTTTCTCATCGTCAGACTTTGGTTTCTTCGTTAGGTGGTGCAGTTTGTATTATCTTTTTCTTGGTGGTGTTCTATTTATATCTCTTTACTTATCGTCGCAAACTGCTAGATAACCTCCGTCATGTGTTGTTCTTCACGATTTTGATGGCGATTATTATTTCTGCTGCTTTTTTGGTGTTGGTGTATGTAGATGCCAAGGAGTTTATCTATCTCGTACCATTTGTTTGGTGTCCAATTATCGCGCGTGTGTTTTATGATTCACGCACGGCTATTTTCCTACACATCATCACGGTATGTATAGTTAGTATTGCCCTACCTGCTCCATATGTCTTCTTACTTACACAGATAGTCGTGGGTATAGTAGCGGTTATTAGTTTGCGCGATATGACACAACGTGCCCAATTGGCTCAGACGGCCGCGTTTGTGTTGTTGGTATATTGCTTGATGCATACTGCTTTGCACTTACTATTCACGGGTATGTATAAAGATATTGATTGGCACTATTATTTGTTATTCATGATCAATGCTATTCTCGTGATTTGTTCGTATGGTTTGATTTTCCTCTTTGAACGTGGTTTTGGTCTGTTGAGTAATATCACTTTGGTGGAGTTGACTAACGTCAATTCCAACCTCATGCTTCAGTTCGCTGAGAAAGCACCAGGTACATTTCAACACTCATTGCAAGTGAGCAACCTTGCAACCGAAGCTGCTAAACGCATAGGTGCTAAGGTGTTGCTCGTTCGTACGGGAGCCTTGTATCATGATATAGGTAAAATGAGCAATGCCGATTGTTTTATCGAGAATCAAGTTGAAGGTCGCAATCCGCTAGATGGTATGGATACTGCGGCTGCGGCTAAGGTAGTGATAGACCATGTGCTAGAGGGTGAACGCATTGCTCGCAAGCAACATTTGCCTGAAGTGATTATTCATTTTATCCGTTCTCATCATGGTACATCGCAAACTCGCTATTTCTATAACACAGCACTCAATCAAGCAAAACAAGCAGGATTGGATGCTTCTACTGTGAATAAAGCAGACTATACCTATCCCGGTCCCAAGCCTACTACCAAAGAGGCAGCTATCCTCATGATGGCAGACGCTATTGAGGCGCGTTCTCGTTCGCTTAAGGAGATAACCCCTCAGTCGATCTCCGATATGGTGGATGATATGATTGATATGCAAATGCGAGACGGACAGTTGGCTCAGACACCATTGTCCTTCAAGGATCTAGAAGACGTGCGTGCAGTCTTTAAACAAAAACTCGTAGAGATCAATCACCATCGTATCACTTATCCGACGGTGGAGTAGATAGCCCCTCTTACTGAGGGATGCTTCCCCATTTTTCCACGATTTCATCCATAATCTGGAAGACTTCGGCTTTGCTGTCAGCACGAAGCAGAGCGATGCGTGTTTGGCGAAAATCAAATAATCCTTTGAACGCTGGCGAAGCAGCAAAATGCCTACGACTATGCACGATGCCCTTGCGCTCGTCGCCTATCCACTCAATACTGCGTTCTACATGCTCTTTGAGGATGTCCACGCACCATTGCATGCTGCGTTCTGGCATTAATTCGCCGGTGTTGAGGTAGTGTTGGATGTCTTCGAATATCCATGGGCAACCAAAGGTGGCACGACCTATCATGATAGCATCTACTCCGTATTCATCAAAACATTCTTTGGCTCTTTCTGGGGTGGTGACATCGCCATTTCCGATGATAGGAATATGGATACGGGGATTGTTTTTTACTTCACGAATGAGTGTCCAGTCTGCATCGCCGCGGTACATCTGACTGCGTGTTCTGCCGTGGATAGCCAACTCGGCTATTCCGCAGTCTTGTAATGCTTCGGCTATGTCGGTAATAATACGGTTGTTGTCGTCCCATCCTAACCGCGTTTTGACGGTCACAGGGGTGTTGACGGCTTTTACAACAGCACGGGTGATATCTAGCATTTTAGGGATGTCTTTTAATAGACCTGCGCCCGCACCTTTGCCTGCCACTTTCTTGACGGGGCAACCAAAATTGATGTCGATGAAATCGGGCTTTGCTTGTTCTACGATACGTGCCGCCTCGGCCATGCTCTCTGGTTCGCGACCATAGATTTGGATAGCTACTGGGCGCTCCTCATCATAGATGTTGAGTTTGCGAGTTGTTGAGGCTACATCTCGTACGAGTGCATCGGCATTTACAAATTCCGTATAGACACGAGTCGCACCAAAACGCTTGCATAGCAAACGAAATGCAGGATCTGTTACATCCTCCATCGGTGCCAAATATAGTGGAAACTTCTTCATTATTTAATCTTTAGAACTTTTAGAATAGCCCATTGGGGGCGCTTAGAACCTTAGCATTCTCCTACAAAAATAGCAATATCATTAGTTGTCCTGTAAGCACACGTAGGAACATCGTTAGCGGATATACAGTTGAGTAGGATACTGCGGCGCGGTCGTTGGATGTCGTGAGAGTTGTGGCGTAGGACAATGCAGGTGGATTAGTGGTGCTACCTGCCAATAGTCCCATCAGGGTAAAGTAGTCTAATTTTAGCCACTTTCTGCCGATTACACCGATAATAAGTAATGGGATGAGTGTGATAATCACACCATAGCCAATCCATACGTATCCGCCCTCTACGAGAGTCTGGATAAAGGTCTTGCCTGCGCCGAATCCAACGGCAGCCAGGAACATTGCTATACCTATTTCTCGAATCATCAGGTTGGCGCTTGATGTAGTGTATGTTACGATATGCAGTTTGGGACCAAAACAACTCATCAAGATAGCCACAATGAGTGAACCGCCTGCTAGACCTAACTTAAAGGGTTGAGATAGACCAGGTAGTGCGATGGGTAATAATCCCAATGCTACACCTAATGCTATGCCAACGAAGATAGATACGAGGTTAGGCATATCTAGACGTTTGGTGGAGTTGCCAAATAGGCTCTCTATTTTATTGACCGCTCGCTCTTCTCCCACGACCGTAATTTTATCACCCAATTGTAAGTAGAGGTCACGTGTAGCTAGGAGTTCGATACCTGCACGGCGGATGCGTGTGATGGATACGTGGTAGGTCGAACGGATATTCAAGTCGCCAATGCGTTTGCCGTTCAATTCGGGCTTTGTTACAATAATATTGCGCGAAACGAGGTGCGCTTGTTGTCTGTTGTCCGTTTGGATGGTGGTTTCCATTCCGAGTAGCAATACGCTCTTTTTGTGCTCCTGATCGATCACAATACGAATGCGGTCGCCTACGTGTAGGATGGTGTCCACGTCAGGCAACTCGTCTTCGCCGTCAGGACGAACCAATCGTGAAACGATCAAGTTCATATTGCACAAGGCACTCAAGTCACGAATAGAGGCGCCTTCTACTTGTGGATTAGCCAGCAGGATGTCGATATGCTCAATCTCTTTTTGTACTTCGCTCTCTGCGGCTATCTGTTCTTTCTCCTTGTCTATGTTAATGCGGAATATCCATCGCATAGCGAGTAGCGAGAATATGATACCTACTACGCCCAATGGGTATGCCATAGCATAACCGCTGGCAATATCGGCATTTGTGGAGCCGGTGATGTCGGCAAAAGCTTGCTCAGCAGCACCTAGACCAGGGGTGTTGGTCACGGCACCAAATAGCACGCCAGTCATGGTAGCGATATCTTCGCCTGAAATGAGGTGGATGATGTATGCGGTGAGGCAACTGAGTATCACGGCACTCATTGCTAGGATATTAAGTTTGATACCTCCCTTGCCAAATGATGAGAAGAAACTGGGACCAACTTGCAGACCAATGCTATATACGAAAAGGATTAGTCCAAAGTCTTTGGAAAAGGTCTCTACCACGGGGTCGAGGTGCATGCCGAAGTGCGACATAGCAATGGCGCAGAATAGTATCCATGTGATACCCAATGTGATACCTTTGAATTTGAGTCTATGACTCAAGTATATACCGCAGGCAATAGCGAGGGTTAGAATAAAGATGGAGTGGGGTACTCCCGAACCAAAAAACAGACTTTTCAACCAGTTCATATAATCTTCGTGATTAAATTTCCCGCAAAGGTATATCTTTTTCGTCATATAACCAAGAGAAAGTCCAATTTTCTCAAAAATGTCAAACCCATCTAGCAACAAAATTACACTTTTTTTATAAAAAATGTAACTTGAATATTGCAAAATTGGAAAAAAAGCAGTACCTTTGCACCGTGGAATAATTTGTAGCGGATAGAACCGGTATTGAGGACTTCCATGCAACCGAATAATTGTATCACACGCAAAGACTGTTAATCACTATGTTAAACGCATTTTACAAGACGCACGATTACTTGGTAGAGCACGTACAAGTGCCTGCAAGGCGTGTTTTGATGGATGAGATTAATTGGAACGACCGTTTGATTGCTATCAAAGGCGGTCGTGGAACGGGTAAAACGGATTTTTTGTTGAATTATGCGAAGGAATTGCGTGTTAAGAATCCTGAGTTGGCAAAGCATATGCTATATATCAATCTCAGTGACTTCTATTTTACGGAGCATACATTGGTCGAACTTGCTGCCGAGTTTGTGGCGGGTGGAGGACTTGTTTTGTTGATCGATCAAGCTTACAAGTATCCTGATTGGTCTCGCGAACTCAGTCAATGCTACTATCGTTATCCTGATCTGCATATCGTTTTTACGGCTACGGCGGTGATGCGCGTGGTGGAGGATAACAAAGATATAGGTCATATTGTTCATCCATATAATCTCCGCGGTTTTAGTTTCCGCGAGTATTTGAATGTCACTTTAGGGCTCAAATTACCAGTGTATTCGTTGGAGGATATCCTCAAGAACCATGTGGAGATAGCGCAGCAAGTCAGTCGTCATATCAAACCGTTGCAGTACTTCAAGGATTATCTGCACCATGGTTTCTATCCTCTCTTTTTGGAGCCTCACGACTTTTCCGAGTCGCTCCTTAAGATGATGAACAATATCTTGGATGTGGATGTCTTGCTTGTTAAGCAGGTGGACGTTAGTTCCTT
>JAZQTO010000079.1:0-42865 GCA_045630805.1 Paludibacteraceae bacterium | reverse complement strand
AGAAAAATCGCCCCAAAGTGCGATTTTTCTTGCACATCTCGAAAAAAAGGTGTACCTTTGCCCAACAATTTTGTACACTTGAATACCATGACATCGATTCGACAATTTCAGCGTTATATCTGGCTCGTTGACTTGCTATATTCGCGGGGAGCATTAACTCGCCAACAAATCAATGAATATTGGCTAAACGCAGCGCTCAATGATGAAGATGAAGCAGCTATTCCACGACGCACATTCTTCCGCATGAAAGATGATATTCTTATTCTGTTTGGTATTGAGATAGAATGTGTAAGTGGCAATAAATACGCAATAGCTAACCGTGATGACATAAAGAGTGATGATGTCCAAAATTGGTTACTTAATTCGTTCTCTGTCAGCAATCTTTTGATGGAGGGGCAATCGTTAAAAGACAGATTACTTTTAGAAGACATACCTTCTGGCAATAAATACTTGACACAAGTGATTGATGCTATGCGGCAAAATCTAACACTACAAGTTGAGTATCAAAGTTTTAAGATGAGTGCACCACGCGTTTTTGAGATTGCTCCCTATTGTATCAAGGTATTCAAACAACGATGGTATATCATCGGTCTGCGAGAAGGCAATGATGAGCTGCATTTCTATTCGTTGGATCGTGTGTTATCTATGCATATAACCGAAAATGCTTTTAATATTCATAAGAGTTTTAACGCAGATGCTTTTCTACACAACTATTATGGTGTAATGGTTGGTACTACGCCAACGGACTCCGTTCTACTCCGTGTAACACCCTTCCGTGCTAACTATCTACGTTCACTTCCGCTGCACCACTCACAGAATGAAGTAGAGCGAACAGATGAATATTCGCTATTTGAGTATTGGATTGCTCCGACTGCGGATTTCATACAAGAACTCCGTTCGTTTCTTCCTGACATAATTGTCCATCGCCCATTATGGTTGCGTGAGAAATTTATTCAAGAAGCAAAAAATATATTGGATAACTATAAAAATTATGACTATGAATTATAAAGAACGACAAAAACAGCATCAAATAAACTTGCTGAGTAACCCTCGTATTTTCATCCCAGGCACAGAAGGTTACGGTGTTTATCGGGAACGACCATACCCACACATTTTGAAAAATGGGGAAAGAAATTTGCATCCCCCTAAAAATTTCGAAGAAGCAGTCTGCAAGTATTTTGAGAATAATCAAATTCAGTGGAGTGCTGGTGCAGGAAATCTGCTATCTTCACAAATAGCTTGTCTTAATCATTTATTTTCAATAAGAAAAGACAAAGATCTCGTACTTAAAATAATTCAAGGAATTGACCCTAATTTTGTTGATGTATTCCAGCTCAAGAATGATACATATCAATCACAATATATTTCTTTTGAGGTGGTTGCACGAACTGACAATTTCATGAATGAGGGCAAACCTACGCGTGGAGCCAGATGTACATCCATAGATGCGCTTATCATCGCACAAAGAAAAAACGGAGATACGTGCCTTATCCCTATTGAATGGAAATACACCGAACAAGAGAAATCTAACAAGTACGAAAATGAAACAAGACATAGGCGCTACGATGAACTTATAAACGAATCACAGTATCTTCGCTCTACAGACGCAAAAGCATACAAGACACTATACAAACAACCCTATTATGAATTAATGCGGCAGACACTTTGGGCTGAATTAATAGTCAAAAATGAAGCAAAAAAGTGGCTTGATGTTACTGATTTTTTACATCTGCATGTCGTCCCCAATGACAATACTGCTTTTAGAGGCAGAAAAGGAGAAATGGAAGAGACATGGAAATCTTGTTTAGAAGATCCTAAGAAATACAAACTGATAGATCCTTCTGAATTATTTGAGCCAATAAAAAAAGAAGCCAAATGTCAGAAGTTAATAGATTACCTTAATGAACGTTATTGGAAATAAAATTCTAAAAAATAACAATAAAGTGATTTTTCTTCACGAGAGTGCCACACATTGGCACTCTCGTGTTGTAATTTTGCAGCAAATTTCAAAATTACAGCATTATGAAAAGAAAAATTTCTATCACAAACAAGGCAAAAGAGTCCACTAACCACCTCAAGAAAGTATTCTCTTTCCCAGAAAAAAGCAAAGGTAATTATTTTTCCACCTACACCGAAAATGTTTATGTCGGCGGTCGCAAGGCATTGACGGAAGGCAAGTTTCATGACATGTTTATGGCTGGTGACGGTCATGAACTAGAGGACTATATTGACAAGAATGGTGTGCTGCACCTAGCGCATGCTAAGTCAATCTATTCATCATCCATGTTGGCATATAATTTCTTCTACTGGGTGAGTCCAGAAAATCCTCTAATACTTAATGGTACTACCTATGACAAAGTGTATTTTGAGGTAAAATTCCCCGTTCTAGCCAAAAACTCTAATGGTAGTCGCAATAATCGTCCATCAAATATGGATGTAATGCTCATTAGCGATGATTGCCAAACCATATTCTGCATTGAGAGTAAATATACCGAGCATACTCACCACCAAGCAGCTATATTTAAGGATGCTTATTTCAAGCCCTCTTGCTACTACAAGAATAATCCATACCGAACTTCTTTTATCAAATGGGCACTCCGCTACAATGAAAAGAAGAATGGCTATTTTGCTGGCATCAAGCAGAATATCAGCCATATTATAGGTATTACCAACATCTTGCACGACGCTGATGCGCTCGCTTGGTTCAAAGCAAATAATCCATTTATTGAGCCCGAAGTGTTAGAACACATCAATCAGAATACCGAGATTATCTTCACCAATCTGCTGTATTACTGCCCCGAAATAGGAACAGACATCTATGGTGATATCCATGCAGAAGAGAAAACTTACCCATACCTTCTCGCAGAATTTCTATTTGACCATCTGCAAAATAATTTGGACGAACCATTGCTCTTATCCCGTTTCATCACAACTTATCCAGAACTCTTTGCAGAGATACAATCGCATATGCCAAACGAACTTGCTGAATATCTTGATAACAAATATGTACTTACTAATCACGCGTAATATGGAAAGAATAATTGCACAGTATCGAGATGAGATTATGCATATCATCCGAACATCTAAAAACACCCAAAGCGCTTGTTCACAAATTCAAAGACAATTTGAGGTTGGTTACATTAAGGCACAACAAATCATCAATTATCTGAGCATATCACCTCTGCAAATCCAATCTCAAAGTTCAATGTTTAATAATCTTATTAAAATCCCCGAAGGCTTTGAGTCTTTGTCACAATACTTTATCGCCAGAGTGAACGTTGGTGCTGAGTTGCGATATGGATTAGAGAGAGTGTCGTGTGACAATGCATTACATGACCGTATCGAACATGAAGTAAAACAAATCTGTGATTTGAGGTTTGAATCCTATTTTCTTTTTATTGCAGATCTTCTGCATGAGACATTTGAAAATATGAACATCTATCATGGTCCAGGTAGAAGTTCTACTGCAGGATCAGTTATCGCATATTGTTTAGGGATAACAGATGTTGACCCTCTGGAATATGGACTCCTTTTTGAGCGGTTCATCAATCCTACAGGACTATTTAACCTACAAATAGATATTGATTTTGAGTATTGTGAGTTACAGCGAATAGTAGATTATCTTAAACAAAAGTACGGAGATAATCAAGTGGCTCAAATGATTGATATGGATCATCTTGCACAAAAATCTGCAATCATAAAGGTAGGTAAGGGATTGACATTCGATATAATTGGGCTTTGCATATTGACCGTAATGAAAGAGTGCCTTAAAAAGATAGAGCACAAGTATGGAATTGATGATATGAAATCTATCATCAATCCTCCAAAAGATGATGAAAAGACTTTCCGTTTATTTCAAGAAGGTAATACTAAAGGAGTGTTTTTATTTGAATCAGATAGTATGCGTAAAAATCTCAAAAGATTGCAACCATCTACATTCGAAGAACTTATTGCACTAAATACCATGTATCGTCCAAGAATAATAGATTGCATTGACGGATATACAAAGCGAAAGCATGGATTGGAAGCGATTACCTATTATCACCCAATGATGGAGAAGTACTTAAAAGAAACCTACGGTGTTATCATCTATCAAGAACAAATCATGTTGCTTAGTCAGGAGATTGCAAACTTTACACCTGTGGAAAGTGATTTATTAGCAAGGGCTGTTTGCCATCACAAACAAACTCAATTAGAAACTGCTTGGAAAGAGAAATTTATTAGAGGTGGTATGGAAAATGGATATACGGAAGAATTTCTTGAAGAAATTTGGAGAGATTGGATGAGATGTGGTAACTATCTCTTCAACAAATCTCATGCAGTTTGCTATACATGGCTTGCGTATAAGATGGCATACTTAAAAGCGCATTATCCCGAGGAATTTATGCAAGCCTATTTTACTATTAACGACAAAGCCATATAACATATGGAATGAAAACGACAAGTGTCGGAAATGTCGTTATTGTCGGTTTTGACGGTTTGAAAACGACAATAACGACAAAACCGACATGCTGATGATTTTTGAATTACTCCTTGATTTTCAAAGAGAAAAGATTCTAAAATGGATTTCTGCGTACTTTTTGAGAATGTTTGAAAAAATATTCTCAGGAAGTCCGCAGAAATACTTTTACTTATAACTCATACTTCCTACCTATCATATCCGTTATCATCCCGATACCACTCCGAAGGGATACCGAAAGGATACCGAAGGGATAAGCAAGGGATATGAATCACATAGTTATCGTATAGTAATCACATAGTGAAGATAGCATATGAACCCGTCATGGACCCGTAAACGACAGGGGACGATCCTATATCAAAGGTACACTAACGGTAAACAAAACTTTTTCAAAACGCAACAATACATACAGAATAGATTAGCATAGTTTTTGTAGAAGAAAAGATATACATTAAACCTAACCTAAAAATTAAAAATTATGAAACCAAAACTCCTTCTTCTAACGCTTGCGCTATGCAGCGTAATGGCAGTACACGCCACGGATTACGTTATGCTGAGTCCATTGGACACAGCCGTTCTACCTGATATACCCACCAAAGATCAAGGTGGCAATATGGCACGTTCTGTACTCAACAAAAACTCCATTTGGCACAACACCCAACGCAATCTAAAAAGACAAAATTTCTCCGACAAGAGTGTATATAAGGTAATGAAAAAACTCTACCAATACACTCACAAGCATTTTGTGACTTTCCCCGTTGCCTATTGGAGCCAAACGCCACAAGGCGATTCATTGCTAGTTTCTGGACGCGTGTATCTTCCTAAATATCGCATACTCAACGGCATTATTGTAGCCAACCACTACACCATGACCGCGGATGAAGAAGTGCCAAGCAATAGAATCTCCATGGAGATGGTTTACCTGTTGAAAGGCTACGCGGTCATTATGCCTGACTATGTAGGATATGGTCTCTCGCGAGATGAACTCCACCCCTATTTGCATTGGCGCAGCGCTGCACAAACGGCCGTGGATTTGCTGAACTGCATGCCCGAACTGCTCAATTACTATGGTTATTCCTACCCTAAGGATGTGGTCGTGACGGGGTATTCACAAGGTGGAGCGGTGGCACTAGGTGTAGCGAGAATGATTGAAGAAAACTATCATCAAGAAAATGATTGGAGTGTGCGGAAGTTGTATGCAGGAGCGGGACCATATGACCCTGCGGGTACCTACCTCTTTAGTATGGAGCGCAACGAAATGGGCATACCAGCAGCTATTCCTCTGATTGTAATGGGATTAAATGATGCATATGATTTGGGATTTACACTGGATGAGTTCTTTCTCGACCCTCTTTTGTCTAACTACGAAGATTGGGTTGTGTCCAAAGAATACACCGTGGGACAAATCAATCAGTTGATGGGTTCCACCATCATGAGCGAACTCATGACCGAAGATGCGCTTAGTCTGGATAGTCCACAAGCCGATATGCTTTACGAGGTATTGCTGTGGAATAGCAATGTGGGGTACGACTTGCAAGCACCAGCGTATTTTCTCCATAGTTTAGAGGATGAAGTTGTCCCTTTGCTCAATAGTATCAATCTAGAAGAACAAATGCCTGACAAAGAGGAAAAAACATTCGATTTTGACTACTACGGATCGCATATGGAAGCGAGTGTGCCATTTATTCAATATGTTTATCAAGATTTGTAAATAATAGACAACATATAACCCAATCAATAATTCTTCTCCCTCGAAAAGGAACTCGAGGGAGTTTTTTTCGCAAAAAAACACGTTTCTAGAACTCATCTCTTGCATATTTGCAAGATTTTTTGTAATTTTGCGCCATATTTTATACATAGGCATATGAAACTAGAAGAAATACTTATTCCACAGGTACAAGAGGCAGTCAAAGACCTCTATGGTATCGAGATAACTGCAGAGCAAGTGCAGTTACAAAAAACTCGTGCAGAATTTGAAGGCGACATCACTCTCGTGGTGTTCCCATTCGTGAAAGCTGCACGCAAGGCACCAGCTATGGTGGCACAAGAGTTAGGCGAGAAGCTATTAGAGTTTAGAAGTTCAGGAGTTCAGGAGTGCAATATTGTTGAGAAATACAATGCGGTACAGGGTTTCCTTAATCTCAGCATTGCGCAAAGCTACTGGATTGAGCAATTGCAAGCGATTGCAGAGAATGCTGAGTGGGGACAACTCTCTCGTAGCGAAGGCGAGAAACCACTTATGATGGTGGAGTACTCATCTCCTAACACCAACAAGCCTTTGCACCTCGGACACGTGCGCAATAACTTGCTTGGTTATTCCATCGCCAAGATCCAAGAAGCGAACGGTTGGAATGTAGTGAAGACCAATATCGTCAACGACCGTGGTATTCATATCTGCAAGTCTATGCTCGCATGGCAAAAATTCGGCAATGGCGAGACACCTGAGAATAGCGGCAAGAAAGGTGACCACCTAATCGGTGATTACTATGTGCGCTTTGATGTAGAGTACAAAGCTCAAATCAAGGAGCTCATGGCGCAAGGTATGGACGAGGAAACCGCTAAAAAAGAAGCACCACTCATCAAGGAAGCACAAGCCATGCTCGTCAAATGGGAGCAAAACGATCCTGAAGTGCGTGCCCTCTGGCAAAAGATGAACGAGTGGGTGTATGCGGGCTTTGATGAGACATATAAGCAAATGGGCGTAGGCTTTGATAAGATCTACTACGAAAGCGATACTTATCTCGTGGGCAAAGGCGAAGTAGAGCGCGGACTCGCTAAGGGCGATTTCTACCGCCGCGAAGATGGTAGTGTGTGGGCAGACTTGGCACAAAACGGATTGGACGAGAAGCTTCTTCTTCGTGCTGATGGTACATCCGTATATATGACCCAAGATATCGGTACTGCCAAGTTGCGCTTCGAGGACTACCCTATTGACAAGATGGTGTATGTAGTGGGCAACGAGCAAGAGTACCACTTCAAGGTATTGAGTATCTTGCTTGATCGTCTTGGTTTCCCATTCGGCAAAGAGTTGGTACACTTCAGTTATGGTATGGTGGAGTTGCCTAATGGTAAGATGAAAAGCCGCGAGGGAACGGTGGTAGATGCAGACGATTTGATGGCACAAATGATTGCGGATGCCAAAGAGATATCCAAAGACAAGGTAAATACTCTACCCGACATTACCGAAGAGGAGGCAAATGAGATTGCTCGTATGGTAGGTTTGGGTGCGTTGAAATACTTTATATTGAAGGTGGACCCACGCAAGAACATGCTCTTCAACCCAGAGGAGAGTATTGACTTCAATGGTAATACCGGTCCGTTTATCCAATACACTTACGCACGTATTCAGAGTGTCCTCCGCAAAGCGGAGAAGCTCTCGCCTCTCGCCTTATCGCCTCTCGCCTTGTCGCCTAAAGAGCTTGCGCTCATCCAACGCCTCGTAGATTATCCTGCGGCTGTACGTCAGGCTGGTGATGAGTTCTCACCAGCGGTGATTGCGAACTATGCGTATAGTTTGGCATGCGACTTCAACAGCTTCTACCACGATCATAGTATCTTGAACGAAGCAGATGCTGAGAAACGTGCCTTGCGCCTTGTATTGGCACAGACAGTGGCTAAAGTCATCAAGAGTGCCATGTCCCTCCTCGGCATTGAAGTCCCAAATAGAATGTAGATGGCGATAATTCCGCGGTAATGTCGCTAATGAGCGAGGTGATGCACGCTAGGCGTGGGTAATGGATGCTATGCAGCAGTAATGGCGACCATGTCGCGGAAACCTGCGCAAAGCGCACACAACTCGCCAAAGGCGCACAACCTCGGCAAAGCCGACACAAACGCTCGCAACGCGAGCCATTAACGTGAGTAAAACGAACTAAAATTATGTATACAGATTTTCAAAAGCACCTGCAAGGTATCTTGACCGAGATCAAGGAAGCAGGATTGTATAAAAACGAGCGAGTGATTATCACTCCTCAGTCGTCAGCCATTCAAGTAGCAGGAGGAAAGGACGTCATTAACTTCTGCGCCAATAACTATCTTGGTTTGGCAGACAACCCAGAGTTGATCCAAGCCGCTAAAGACCGTATGGACGCTCGCGGCTACGGTATGGCTTCTGTGCGCTTTATCTGCGGTACGCAGGACACCCACAAGCAATTGGAGCAAGCTATCTCCGATTTCTTCGGCACTGAGGATACCATCCTCTACGCGGCTTGTTTTGATGCCAACGGTGGCTTGTTTGAGCCACTTTTGACTGAGCAAGATGCGATCATCTCCGATGCACTCAACCACGCCTCTATCATCGACGGTGTGCGCCTCTGCAAGGCAGTGCGTTATCGTTATGCGAATGGCGACATGGCAGACCTCGAGGAGCAATTGAAGAAAGCACAAGACCAACGTTTCCGTATCATCGCTACCGACGGCGTATTCTCTATGGACGGTAATGTCTGCCCATTGGATAAGATCTACGAGTTGGCACAAAAATACGATGCCCTTGTGATGGTGGACGAGAGCCACTCTGCGGGTGTGGTAGGTAAGACAGGTCATGGTGTGACCGAGCGTTACGACCTCCGCGGTAAGATTGAGATTATTACTGGTACATTGGGTAAGGCGTTCGGTGGTTCAGTAGGTGGTTTCACTACCGGTAAGAAGGAGATTATCGACTTGCTTCGCCAACGCAGCCGTCCATATTTGTTCTCTAACTCTATTCCTCCGCTGATTGCAGCAGCAGGATTGAAGACTTTCGAGATTTTGACTCGTAGCAACGAGTTACAAGACCGCTTGCACGCCAACACCGAGTATTTCATCACCAAGATGAAAGCGGCGGGATTTGATATCAAGCCAACCGAGTCTGCTATCTGCGCGGTGATGTTGTACGATGCACGTTTGAGCCAAGATTTCGCAGCTGCATTGCAAGAAGAGGGTATCTATGTGACAGGTTTCTACTACCCAGTAGTGCCACAAGGTCAAGCGCGTATCCGCGTACAACTATCCGCAGCGCATACCCCAGAGCAATTGAATAAAGGTATTGCTGCATTCGTAAAAGTAGGAAAAGAATTAGGAGTAATCAAATAAACTAGACATTCTAGACCAACTAGACATTCTAGAAAAAAATAAGAAAAACAATGAAAGCCTTAGTAAAACGTTATGCAGAGCCAGGACTCTGGATGGAAGAAGTGCCAATGCCTCAAGTGGGCGTGAACGATGTGCTCATCAAAGTTACTAAAGCCGCTATTTGCGGAACCGATCTCCATATGTACAAATGGGATGAGTGGTCACAAAGCCATTGCACCCCACCCTATATCATGGGTCACGAATTTGTAGGTGTAGCCGTGGAGGTAGGACCTGGTGTTCGTGGCGTAAAGGTCGGTGATCGTGTAACTGCAGAAGGTCATATTGTCTGCGGAACCTGCCGCAACTGCCGTCGTGGCATGGGGCACGTCTGCGAGAACACGATCTCAGTCGGCATCATGGGTAAGGACGGTGCCTTCGCTGAGTATGTGGCTATCCCCGAGAGCAATATTGTGCATGTACGCCCTGAGATTCCAGATGATTTCGCGGCTATCATGGATCCATTTGGTAATGCGACACACACCGCTTTGGCATTCCCACTCTTGGGCGAGGATGTGCTCATCACAGGTGCTGGTTTGATTGGTACCATGGCAGCGGGTATCTGCCGTTATGCAGGAGCGAAGAATATTGTAGTGACTGATTTGAACGAGCAACGCCTTGAGATTGCCAAGAAGATGGGTGCAACGATCACCGTGAATGGCTCAAAAGGCGAGACCGTAGAGGGTGCTATGAAGCAATTGGGTATCCGAGGTTTCGACATTGGTTTGGAGATGTCGGGTGCACCTGCGGCGTTCAACGATATGATTGCGCATATGTATAAAGGTGCAAATATCGCTCAGTTGGGTATCTTACCTAGCAATACGCAAGTGAATTGGTCAAATATTATCTTCAACGCACTGACTATCAAGGGTATTACCGGTCGCCGCATGTGGGAGACTTGGTATCAGATGGAGCAAATGCTGTTGGGTGGATTGGATCTGAGTCCAGTGATTACTCACCGTTTCCACTTCGATGACTTCCAAAAGGGCTTTGATGTGATGCTTAGCGGTCAATGTGGCAAAGTGTTGTTGGAGTGGTAAGTGTGTTTAGTGGACGCTGCGCTACTGTTTAGTGAACGGCGCAAGGCGCCTACTGTTTAGAGTTTAAAGGCTAGGATCATATGAAAAGAATATTAGTCAGTTTGCTCGTTGTCTGCTTTACTATTGCGGCATGGGCACAAAATGATGATTTTGTTCAATACCAATTGGACAATGGTTTGACCGTTTACTTGTGGGAAGACCACGACCAACCTGATGTACAGGGTTGGACTGTTACCCGTGCGGGTGCGATAGATGAGCCAGCAGATGCAACTGGTTTGGCGCATTACCTGGAGCACATGCTCTTCAAGGGTACAGACCGCATCGGCGCATTGGATTGGGAGAAAGAGAAACCTCTTTATGAGCAAATCATTGCCCTATACGACACCCTCGCACTCACTACCGATGCGAAAGCACGTGAGGCGGTGCAATTGCGAATCAACGAAGTGTCGCTCGAGGCTGCCAAATATGCGGCCCCTGACGAGTTCTCCAACCTGATTCAGGGTATTGGTGGCGAAGGGCTGAATGCCTTTACCGCATACGATGTAACCTGCTACATGAACTCCTTCCCTGCTTACCAGATGGAGCGTTGGCTCACGTTGTATGCCGACCGCTTGACCAATCCTGTGTTCCGCAGTTTCCAAGCCGAGCTGGAGAACGTGTTTGAGGAGTACAATATGTACCTAGACGACAATTCTACCCACTCACGCAATTTCATCTTCGGCAAACTCTACGAGGGACACGCCTACGCACGCGATATCATTGGTTATGCAGAAGACCTGAAGAACCCTAAACTCCGCAAGCTCATCGACTTCTATAACACATGGTATGTGCCTAATAATATGGCACTTATCTTGGTGGGTGACTTCGACATAGAAGCCACCAAACCATTGATTGAGAAGACTTTCGGCAAACTGCAAGCACGTCCATTGCCAGAGCGCACGAAGTATCCTACTACCGCTTTCGCGCAAGACGAGCACTACAGTGCGAAGCTCGGCTATATGCCAGAGTTGTATATCGCATACAATGGTGTGCCAGTAGGCGACAAGGATGAGTTGCTGCTGGATTTCTTGGGCGAGATTCTCTCTAACTCTATGCAGATTGGTTTGTTGGACGAGCTCACTTTGGACAACAAACTCATGTACGCAGGCGCAGCCAATGATGTACGCCGTGACCAAGGTCGTTTCTTGGTGATAGCAGTGCCATACATGGATGCAGAGACACAGACTTATACTTCGCTCAAAGAAACCGAGCAACTTGTCAATGAGGTTATCCAACAACTGGTGAGCGGCAATATCTCCGAGGAGTTGGTGGAGGCAGTACGCCAGAACTTCTACCAAGAGTTCGACCGCACCATGGAGTATCCAGAGATGAAGGTGCAACTCTTGCAGAATGCGTTTACCTACCAACAGTCTATTGAAGAGTTGTTGCAGCAGAAGGAGCGCGTGGCGGCAATCACGATGGATGACATCAAGCGCGTAGCTAAACAATACTTAGGTGCTCCTAAGAAAGTCTTTGAGATTGAGGAGGGTACACCTAAGAAGGATAAGTTGCCTAAGCCAAAGATCAAATCGCTGGAGTCTCCTAAGAGTGAATCGGCTTATTGCCAATACTTGGAGTCGATTCCTGCAGGTAAACTCACCCCCACCTTCATTGATTTCTCGGATATCGATCAAGACCTCTTCTACGAGGGCGTGAGCGTATATTGCACACCAAATACCAAGAACCATATCTTCTCTCTTCGTTTGAAATATGGCGTGGGAACCTACGAGTTGCCATTCTTGGAGTACGCTGCTTCGCTGATGAATATGGCAGGTATCAAGGGTGCGCCAGGTATCAAACCAGCTGAGTTCCGCGCTAATTTGGCGAAGTTGGGCGGTAAGTGTAGCTATGCGGTATCTGAGGACTATTTCTATGTGGATATTGAGGGCAACGAGGAGAACCTGGAGAAGATCGTGGAGATGGTTAATCTGCACATGATGTTCCCTAATTTCGATTCGGAGAATGACATGCTCATCAACAATATTAAGGGACAAGAGTACTCTGCTCGTCAAGTGGAGCAACGCAATACCGACATTGTGGCGGATGCAGCCTTCGACTATGTGCGCTATGGCGAAAACTCGCCTTATATCAAGCGCCCAACGCTGATGGAGGAGGTGTTGCAAATGACTGCTGCTCAATTGGAAGGCGTATTGCAACAAGTGAAAAACTACGAGTTGGAGATTCACTATGCAGGTGCGCTGCCTGCCTTGGATGTGAAGAATATCCTTTACAACAAGCTCTCGCTCAATAACAATGTGCGCCCAACCATGTCGCCAGTGGAGCGTCCGATGGTGCCAATCACAGAGAATAAGATTTACTTCTTGCCTGATGCAGAGATGCAACAAGCCAAGGTATATTTCCTCATTGATGGCGAGCCATACAATGCGAAAGACGCGGTCAACTATATGGCATTCAACGAGTATTTTGGTGGCGGTTTCTCGGGTCTTGTGATGAACGAAATCCGCGAAAAACGCTCTATGGCATACAACGCATATGGCTATTTCTCTCGTCCACCAAAACAAGGTCAGATGACCAAGTTCGTGGGCTATGTAGGTACGCAGTCTGACAAGGTAGCCGATGCGATAGATGTCTATATGAGTTTGTTGGATTCTATGCCACAATATCCTGAGACAATGGAGAATATCCGCACCATATTGCGTCAGTCGGTATTGTCTAACAAACCTACTTTCCGCAATAAGAGCCAACGCTTGACCGCCAACATGCTGATGGGTTATAAGGTGGACCCTGCGATGTTGCAAGTGCGTGATATTCAACGCTTGACATTTGACAATGTGCTTTCGTTCTACCAATCACGCATTCAAGGCAAACCCATCACCATCTTGATTATGGGCGATCCAAAACTCATCAACCAAAAGCAAATCCAAGCCAAACATGGCAAGATAACCAAACTCAATAAATCACGATTATTTAGTTATTAATGCATAAATCAGGTTTTGTAAATATAGTAGGTAATCCCAATGTGGGTAAGTCCACATTGATGAATGTATTGGTAGGTGAGCGCCTTTCGATTATTACATCGAAGGCGCAAACCACTCGCCACCGTATTATGGGTATCGTCAATGGCGATGACTTTCAAATGGTGTATTCTGACACTCCAGGTGTACTGCAACCCAACTACAAATTGCAAGAGCAAATGCTCGAGTTCTCACGCTCGGCTCTTGTGGATGCGGATGTATTGCTCTATGTGACCGATGTACAAGACAATCCCGACAAGAATGCCGATTTTCTTGAAAAAGTAAAACGCATTAAAGCGAAGGTGTTCTTGATCATCAACAAGATAGACCTCACTACCCAAGAGACTTTGGAGCAATTGGTGGAGTACTGGCATCGCGTATTGCCCGAAGCAACCGTGTTCCCTATCTCGGCGCAGCAGAAGTTTGGCACTGACCAACTCTTTGCGGCTATCCGCGAAGCGTTGCCAGAATGTCCTCCGTTCTTCCCTAAGGATCAATTGACAGACAAGTCATCGCGTTTCTTCGTGGACGAGATGATTCGCGAGAAGATTCTACTCAACTACGACAAGGAGATCCCTTATAGCGTAGAGGTAGAGGTGGAGTCATTCCTCGATGAGGAACCCGATGAGCAACATCCTGAGGGGATTATCCGTATCGGTGCAATCATCTATGTGGAGCGTGATAGCCAAAAGGGAATTATCATTGGTAAAGGTGGAAAAGCATTGAAGCGTGTTGGCACGCAAGCCCGCAAGGAGATTGAAGCGTTCTTCGGCAAACCCGTGTTCTTGCAACTCTTTGTGAAAGTGGATAAAGACTGGCGTAGTTCGCAAACACGTCTTCGCCATTACGGATATGATCTGAACTAATAAAAAATGCTCCCGTTGGGGAGCATTTTTTTATGATGTAAAGTGTATAGTGCAGAGTGTAAAGGCTGGATTACATAAAGCAGCAACATACGCGGAGACCACAGAGGTAGAGCGTAACTACTGCGATAGTAATACCTAGTATGATGGCAGCCACTGCGATGGCCCATTTACCGCCTTTGGTTAAGCCTTTCTTTTTGAGTTTCAAGACGGGGAAATCAGCTTTCTCGGTTAGTGTGTTACCAAATAGTACACTCACAATGGCATCGGCATTGATTGCCCAGCCATTGGCGTTCAACAATGGTGCAAGATTACGCTTGCGTAGTTTCATCCAAGCGAGAATCATAGATGGTCCACTAATAACCAACAGCAGTCCTGGGATAACCAACCATCCCCACCATCCGAGACCTTTCAAACCCAGCGCTAAACTTGTAAAGAAACTACCAATATATCCAATAGCCATACCAATGGCTGCAAAGATACCGGCGAACTTAGCAATATCAAATGGGGCAGGTTGAGCAGGTTGTGCGGCTTGACCAGCCGCAGGTGGTGTTTGGAGTTTGGTGGTTAGATCTGCAAAAGATTTTTTCTCTTTCTCAGCAGCAGACTTGGTAATCAATCCGCTCACCCAATCACCTAACTTGCGATATGGACTCCAGAATGCTTGACCAATAGAGATAGGATTATCAATAATCTTTACTACTTCTGCTTCCCAATCACGACCTTGACGGTCATAGAAGAGAGCGTTTTTGCCTACTTTCAAGTTTCGGATATCACCTACTGTCATAGCCGCTACGATAGTCATAGTTTGTCCGCTAGCATGGTGCTTGCAGTTGCAGTAAATGAGGTACATACCGCTATCTGGAGCTTGGGTGTTATGTTTCGCCATATCGCTCACTTTCAAGCACAAATTACATGCACGTTGGTCAATGACCAATGTTCCTGCTTGGAAGATTGCCCATGGCGATTCATCATCTGCACCACGACCAAGCAAGGCTTTGCCGCGTTTGGCATAGAAGTCTTGGAAGGACACAAAGTTGCGGAGCAATGTACAGAAATCACGGCAGAGCAAGAGAAGTTTCTCCAATGGTTTGTATTGTGCTTGTGCAGCAGTTAATGCTGCTGCATTAGCCGCTTCTGCCGCAGCTTTTGTTGCCTCATAGTCCGATATTTTCTTGCCCATTTCTACAAACTGATCCTCAGTAAGTCCTGGCACTGCGGCATCCGCAGGCAGGGTCGCCAAACCTAGTGATTGCAACTTGGCAGTTTGGAAATATTGTGCGTAAGTCTCTTGACATGCCTTGTATGCCGCCATTACATCTGCAGCGTATGGTGCGGAAGGAATAGCTTGCGCTTCAATGGTTGCACTAGCAATAGCAGCCTTGACTGCCTCTAATGTCACCACTCCATCTGTAGCCAATGGAGTAGCCACAGACAATAGTGTTTCGTCTGCAATATCCGTAAGGCGCAAAGAAGCTTTCTCCTCAAATAACAATTGTGCATCACGAAGCACACTGCATAACCATTGTGAAGTAGCAATGACATCGCTTACATGGATTTTGCCATCATTGTTGACATCCATATGTTTGAGACTTTCTTCTGGTAACTCTAACCCAGATACAGGGCATGCCAGAACCGTCCAAAGTTTCTCATCTAACTCAGCGAGATGCTGAATATCCTTGCCATTTTTAATCACTACACGTGTATTGCCACCAATATTGGCATATGTCCAAGTATGTTTCATATTGTATTTGTATTGATTTGGCGGCAAAGTTACTACTTTTTTCTGACATATACAAAATTTTGTCATATTTTTGTGGCGACTATTGTTGGTCTCAAAAAATATTACTACCTTTGCAGCGAATTACATATCATTTTTTTATGAAAAATTGGCTATCCAATAACCTCTACACTTTCATACTCACAATACTTTTGGTCATTGTGGTGTTGAGTGTGTCTTTTACCACCCGTTTGGCGAATAAGTTTGCAGAAGAGGAATACCGCAAGATCGAATTGTGGGCAGAAGCCACTAGACAACTTATTGTGGCTGATGAGGATGATAATATCGACCTCATTCTATCGGTCATGGAAGGTAATACAACCATACCCGTTTATATGGTTGATAGCGCTCACCAACTCCTACTATCGCGTAATGTACGAGAGCCTAAGCACAACAAAGAAGAGTTTTATCAGCAAAGAATCAATAACTTACGCCTATCACAAGAGCCTATTGTAGTGCAGGTCAATGAAGAAGTTACGCAATATATCTACTACGAAGACTCTATCCTATTGCGCCGTTTGTATTGGTTTCCTTATGTTCAACTCGCTGTGATAATTGCCTTTATCGCTATAGCTGTGATAGCTCTTATCATGGCACAACGCAGCGAGCAGAATAGTCTATGGGTGGGATTATCCAAAGAGACGGCCCACCAATTGGGCACACCGATCTCTTCGCTCAACGCATGGAATGAACTACTCAAAACCACCTACCCCGATGATGCCTTACTCCCGCAAATGGATGAGGATATTCGTCGTTTGCAAATGATAGCCGAACGCTTCTCAAAGATTGGTTCACAGCCCACATTGAATCAAGAAGCGCTTCTACCGATTGTTCAGTCTGCTATGGAATATATGCGCGTGAGAACTTCTAACAAGATTACCTATACACTCCATGCAGACACTGACTGCCAAGTGATGGTATGCAAACCTCTATTTGAATGGGTAATCGAGAATCTATGCAAAAATGCAATAGACTCCATGGAAGGGAAAGGCGAAATTACCTTATCGCTCACTAAACAAGAAAACAAAGTGCATCTGGACATCACAGATACAGGCAAAGGTATCGACCGTCGTCACTTTAAGACCATTTTCAAGCCCGGCTATACCAGCAAAAAGAGAGGTTGGGGATTAGGCTTGAGTCTTGCCAAGCGTATCATTGAAGATTATCATCGAGGCAAACTCTTCGTTAAGCAGTCTCAGATTGGCGTTGGTAGTACTTTCCGCATCACACTCGAACAAGCCAAAGATTGTTGATCCCGATCCAGACATTGCCGCATAAAGAGCGCCTGCATCCTGTAGGCGCTTTTTGATGGCAGCCAACTCAGGATGAACCTTACAAACAGTTTCTTCAAAATCGTTAGTAAGGAGAGGTAAATGTTCTAGAAGTAGGAAAGGTTCTAAAGGATTTATGAAAGGAGCAAAGTGCTCGCATGTTCCTTTAGGCACAATACCGCCATAGGCTTCTTTGGTAGAAACACCACATTCTGGTTTAATCATTATGAGGCGCAAGCCACTCAAATCTAGGTCTATAGGAGTCAGTTTATCGCCTATTCCTTCGGCATAGCAAGGAGTGTTATAGATAAAGAATGGGCAATCTGCTCCCAAAGGACGAACTTCTTGAGCAAGTTGTTCTTGGGTTAAACCTAATGCAAAAATCTCGTTGAGAGCCATTGCCATATGGGCTGCATCACTACTGCCTCCGCCTAATCCTGCACCAAAAGGAATGTTCTTCTTGAAAGAGATGGTGACATTACCGATTTGTGGATAACGGTCGCGCATACGCGCGTAAACCTTGTATATAAGGTTATCCGTAGGCAAACAATCTACGGTTATACCCTCCTGAATAAAAGCAAACTCGTCTGAAGGTTGTACCTCCAACTCGTCATGCAAGCCATACACAGGATAGAAGATGGTTTCCAAATCATGGTAACCATCCTCTCGCTTGCGCACAACGCGCAAACCAATGTTAATCTTGCAGTTCGGAAACAACTTCATTCCACTCAACTCTTATAGTTTATGGTTTATGGTTTATAGTTTATAGGCGATGAGAACAGCATAGCGATATCCTCTGCCTCTACACCCTACACCCTACACCATACTCTCAACCCTTACACCGTGTCCATAAAGGATTTTTGCACTTTATTGAATACGATAATACCTATCGCCAAAAGGACTACCATAAAGCCAAAACTATAGCCCAACATCCACCAATCGTGCACACCTACGCCTAACATACCGTACTTAAAGAACTCTACAATGCCCGTCAATGGATTCAATTGCATGACGAGTCGCAATGTGTCATTGGTAATGGTAGAAAGCGGATAGATAACGGGAGTAGCATACATCCATAGGCTTACAAAGAAACCTAGAAGTAACTGTAAATCACGATATTTGGTCGTCATGCTAGAAAACAAAATACCAAAGCCCAACGACAAACCCGCTAACATCAACACAAGCACAGGCAGGAGAAGAGCGTATAGGTTGGTATGAATTTGTACATCCGTAAAAATAACATAATACAAATATACCACCAAGAATAATCCAAACTGTATTCCAAAACGTAGTAAGTTACTGATTACATCGCTCAATGGAGTCACCAAACGAGGGAAATAGACTTTACCAAAGATGCCAGCATTGTTCACAAACGTGTTGGAAGTCTTGTTCAAACAATCTGCAAAATATTGCCAGAAACTGATACCCGCCAAATAGAACAAAGGTTGTGGTAAACCATCGGTAGAAATTTTAGCAATTCCACCAAACACCACCATATACATTACAGTAGTCATCAACGGTTGGATAAGGAACCACAATGGTCCTAATACAGTCTGCTTGTATTGAGTAATGATATTACGTTTGACGAAGAGCATCATCAAATCGCGGTAACGCCAAATTTCTTTGAAATCTACCGACAAAAGACTATCTTTAGGACGAATCTCAGTCGTCCAACCTTGCTGTATTTCTGCCATAAATATAAATTTTGGCACAAAGGTACGCTTTTTTTTGCAAATATGCAAATTTATTTGTATCTTTGCAGCGAAATTTATGAACCCCGCTCCCAAGAGCGTAACATTTTAGTATTATGGCAAATGAAAAACAACAGTTCGTGGACGAACTAAAGGCACTACTACAGAAAGATGTAGCCGAAGTGAAAGAACAAGTAGAACAACTCAAGACACAATTCTACCGTCAGTATCATCAAGACTTAGATGCACAAAAGCAAGCCGCCGAAGCTGCTGCTGCCGAAGCAGGAGAGACACTCGAGAACTGGGTGCCACAAGTAGATGAGACTGAGCAAGAGTTCCGCGCATTGTTGGCACAATACAAGGAGAAGAAAGCAGAATTGCTCAAGAAGACCGAAGAGGAGCAAGCACAAAACCTCATGCGTAAGGAGAATATCCTCCAACAAATGAAGGAGATGGCCGATGCGGAGACTGCTGATGTGATGGACAACATCAAAAAGATGAAAGATCTACAAGCTGAGTGGAAGACTATCGGTGCCGTTGCTCCTACTAAAGCACAAGAGATTTGGAAGACCTATCAACAATATCAAGAGCGTTTCTATGACCTCGTGAAGATCAATATTGAGTTGCGTGATCTGGACTTCAAGAAGAATCTTGAGATGAAGACCTTGCTCTGCGAAGCTGCTGAGAAACTTCAAGAGAATCCTAATATTGTAGAAGCAAGTCGCGCATTGCAACAATTGCACGACGAGTGGGCTGAGATTGGTCCTGTGGCTCGCGAATTGCGCGAAGACCTCTGGAACCGCTTCAAACAAGCTAGTAGCATCATCAACAAGAAGCATCAAGCTTATTTTGATGAGTTGCACGCCAAAGAAAATGAGAACCTAGAGAAGAAACAAGCTCTTATAGCTCGACTCAAAGAAATCAACATTGACAAGCTCAAAGGCAATAAACAATGGGAAGAGGCTACCGAGAAGGTACAAACCATTCAACAAGAATGGCGACTGATAGGCTTCGCACCTAAGAAACAAAACCAAACCATCTACGAGGAATATCGCCAATTATGCGACGCGTTCTTCAAAGCTAAAACTGCATATTACAAAGGTATGCGCGATGAGTTTGCAGAGAACCTCAAGAAAAAACGCCAACTCGTAGAAGAGGCAGAGTCACTCAAAGAGAGCACCGATTGGAAAGAGACTACCGATAAACTCGTAGAGCTCCAAAAACAATGGAAAGCCATTGGTCCTGTGGCACGTAAGTATTCTGATGATTTGTGGAAGATGTTTACCACCGCATGCGATACCTTCTTCGAGGCTAAACGCGTAGCAACCAAAGAGGCTCGCGAAGTGTTTGCACAAAAACGCGCAGAGGCCAAGGAACGTTGGGCAAAGAAAGTGGATCAAATGACCGACCGTCAAAAGCTCATTAAAATGTACGAAAATCTTGTACAAGAGATCAAGACTGCAGAGAACAATATTCTATTCTTCACTGGTAAGTCCAAGAGCGGCAATAAGATCGTGGACGACATGCGCAAGAAGATTGATACTCTCAAAGCTCAACTCGCTGATTTGGAGAATAAGATTAACCAGATGGATGCAGAATAATGCGTTTAGCGTTTAGTGGACGCTGCGCTACTGTTTAGTGCATAGAAAAATGAATGAACTGATCATATATAAGGATGTAGAGATCTGCCAAGACGAGCAAATCGTTCTTACAGATGTTAACCTAGAGGTGGCATCGGGTGAGATGATTTACTTGCTTGGTCGCGTGGGTAGTGGCAAGAGTAGTCTGATGAAAACCCTTTACGGTGAATTAGAAGTGGAGGGTACACAAGCAGAAGTACTTGGTTATAACATACTTAATATCAAACGCAGAGATATACCTTATCTCCGTCGTAAGATCGGGGTGGTCTTCCAAGATTTTCAGTTGCTCGTTGATCGCAATGTCGAAGACAATCTGATGTTTGTGCTCAAGGCTACAGGTTGGAAAGACCAACAAGCTATGAAGAACAATATCTACGATGTGCTTCGTCAAGTGGGTATGGAGGAGAAGGCATACAAAATGCCTTATCAATTATCAGGTGGCGAACAACAACGTGTAGTCATTGCTCGTGCATTGTTGAACTCTCCTGGATTGATTCTCGCTGATGAGCCAACAGGAAACCTTGATCCAGAGACCGGTAAGGGTATCATGGAACTGCTATACAGCATTAGCCAAGCAGGTATGACGGTCATCATGTCCACACACAATCCGCTATGGCCCGAACTCTACCCTGGCAGAAAACTAGTCTTTGAAGGTGGAAAAATTATTGAATAATAACAAATAATCATAGCAAAAAAAAAATGACACTTTAATGAGTGTCATTTTTTTTATTTACCAACCGAGTTTATAACTCAATAGAATCAAATGCTTGGCAGTATAATTATGCGATAATTCTACATCTCCCGATTCTAAGATATTAATATCTCGCCCATAAATATAATTATAGCGATAAGCAAGCGTTAGAGAATGCTTCTTATTAATCTTCCATTGCAGACCCACTTCTGGTCGCAACTCGCTGATATACTGTCCGTAATCTTGAAAAGACGCTTCATCCTGCATAATCGTATTAATATACTTAACTGGAGCATTCAATGTATTTAATAGCTCAAACTTAGCTACAATACCGAGCGGTGTTTTAGGAATAGAATAGACCGCTTGTAGACGACTACGAAGCGTGAAATCTACCACATTCTTCTCGCGTGTGTCAATCTTATCTGCACGAGCATCTAACATAACACCCTCGCGTACAGAGAGATTCCATTGCCCCAACTTGACTTGTCCTGTCAACAAGACATTTGCACGATGGCGAATAAACTTGTTAGGATCAGTCCATCCTTGATTACCATAGAGTTTGACTGTATAGCCCGCATAAAGATTGAAATATTCAATAGGCTGATAGCCCAAAGCAATTGTCGTATGAGAGCGATGGGTAGGAGCACTACGTATCTCCTCTTCTAAAGTGAGCGATAATCCGTTCTTGAAAGACTTAACAAAAGTGGCAAAAAGATGCGCCTCAGGAGTTTGTGTATGGCTAGTTGTCTCAGAAACAATAGTTTGCGCTGATACAACCAACGGAAAAATCAAAAATAGTATAGATAAAAATCGTTTCATGCTTATTACTGACTTCTTATTTGTATTGCATTGCATACTCAATCATTCTACGAAGCATAGCATTGAGACCATTGCTACGTGTAGGCGAAAGGTGTTCACGCAACTGAATCTCATCAATGAAATACAATTGTGTATTGACAATCTCCTCGGGCGTATGACCACTCAATACACGAATCAATAATGCCACTATACCCTTTACCAAAATGGCATCCGAGTCACCTTTATAAATAACCTTGCCGTCTTGCATCTCGGCAGTAAACCAAACCTTAGATTGGCAACCGTCAATCAAGTTTTGGTCCGTTTTATCTTCTTGTGGAAAAGCATCTAAGCCATTTCCGTAGTCAATGAGCAAACTATAACGGTCCATCCAGTCGTCAAAACTGGTGAACTCCTCTATTATCTCATCTTGTATCTCGTTGATTAACATACCCACTATTAACTATTAATTATTAACTATTAATTATTAACTATTAATTGATACAATTCTTCTGCGATATTCTTATCGTCTTCTTCTGCGATGTCCTTGACAGGGGCATCAATAATGTAATCCGCTTTTTCATAGAAAGGTGCACGAGCCTCTAGTTGGGGAGTAATAAACGCCAAAAGCTCTTGCTCTGTGCGTCCTTGTAGCACAGGACGCTCAGTTAAATCAGTGAGCATAAGGCGTTTAGCCAAATGCTCTGGTTTCCATCTAAGATAAATACTTGTACCCAGTTCTTGTAGGCAGTCCATATTATCCTCCCAACATGGGTAGCCACCTCCCGTAGCATAAATCACTTTTTCAACCGGTAACTCAGCCAAGTCTTCCACCACATACTTCTCCTTGTAACGAAAATCTTCTATTCCGTGCTCACGGATATACTCGGCAGGTGTCTGTCCATGAATCTCCGCAAACGCCTCATCTAGATCAACAAAATGCCAACCTAAACGCTCCGCTAGCAGACGTCCGACAGTAGTCTTGCCAGCAGCCATATAGCCGATTAAATAGATCGGCAATTGAAAGGGTCTTAAAGGTTTCAAAGTTTTAATTTTCGTATTTATAGTTTATCCTTCGGCTTTCCTTCGGAGTTCCTTCGGCAACCCTTCGGGGTGGTAACGGAGTGGTATCGGAGTGGTAACGGCTCAATCACGGTGTTGGCGTGTAATCATACGTATCATTATCGCGCCATAAGAGTTTGCCATCTTCAATATATGCCTCGGGGAAAGCAGTCCGGATAGGAGGAGTCATATTACCCAAAAACTGCCACTCCTTATTATATACGCGCGCGCACGAGGAACAAATGGGCGCACAAACAGTATGAATGACTATGATACTATCTCCTAACACGATTGTATCGCATGTAGAAGTAATCTCGTCATTGTTCAGGGGCTCAGACGCAACGGCGTTGCAGTTTAGGAGTTTAGAAACGAGTACAGGAACAAACAACACGAAGAATAATATACATATCCTAGTTTTCATACACTCTACCCTTTACACCAACAACACTACCGCTTGTGCGGCGATACCCTCTTTGCGTCCCACGAATCCGAGTTTCTCGGTAGTAGTAGCTTTGATACTGATTTGATTCTCCTCAACTCCCATCACCTGAGCTAAGCATGTGACCATAGCAGGGATATGGGGATTGAGTTTAGGCGCTTCGGCACAGATAGTACAATCGCAATTCCCCAATTCGTAGCCATGCTCACGAATCATCTGCATGACCTTGCGCAAGAGAATCTTGGAGTCAATATTCTCGTATTCATTGCCTTTGACAGGCGGAAAATGATAACCAATATCTCGCAAAGCCGCAGCTCCGAGTAACGCATCACACAGCGCATGAATCAAGACATCCGCATCGGAATGTCCTAGTAGTCCTTGGTCTGAAGGCACGAGAATGCCTCCCAACCACAGTTCGCGGTTGGGGGCAAAGGCGTGCACATCATATCCGAAACCTATTCGCATTACTTGCGGTTGTTAACCATATCCTTGATACCCGCGAGGTCGAAACCAAGGGTGAAACGCATGGTTCCATTCAATGGGTTGGAAGCAGCAGTTGCGATACAGTAAGCGAAGTCCAAAGAGAAAATACTCAAGTGGAAACCAGCACCTACAGTTAGATAGCGACGGTTACCTTTGAGAAAATCCTCATGGCTATAACCCAAACGACCAAAGAATTGGCGATTGTAGCTATACTCCAAACCTACACCCCATTGTACCTCTTGGAACTCTTCAGCAGAACCATTAGGTGCATCGCAGAAAGACATCCACCAACCATTAACAGATGAGATTCGAGAATATTCCTCTTGCTCCATACGACCTGTTTCTTGGTTAGCAGCAAATGAAGATTTGTAGGTTGGAACCAACATTTTGTTGCACTCTACAGTAGCAGTCAAGCGGTTATAGTTGTCAAATGGAAGCTCGTAGCTCACACCCAAACGCATATTGGCAGGAATGAAGTTTTGGGTTGTTCCCTCATCATGCGACATCTTACCACCAAGGTTGCTCAAGTTGAAACCTAATCCAAAATAGCTCTCACCCATAGGTAATGAGATAGGCTGACGATAGTACAAAGAGATATCCGCAGCCATAGTCCATGCAGGATACATCTCAGTTCCACCGCCAAAATTAGTGCCATTATTAAGATCGCTGTACAAGAAACGCATAGCCACCGCCATACTTACATACTCGTGCAATTTGCGAGAATAAGCCAAATCCAAAGCCCACTCGTTAGGGTTAGCTTGAGCATAAGTTTCAGTAAAATCATTCACTAGATCAACCTCACCCATTGAGAAGTATCTGAAACTAGCAGAAAGTGAACCGATACGATCACCCATATTGTAATAACCTGCGATATACGCCAAATCAATATCACCAACCAAATTACGCAACCATGGTGTATAGTTGACAGTGATACCACCCTTACTTTCCATAAAAGCATATTTAGCAGGGTTCCAGTGTTGAGAGTTGAGGTCTGCGTTTGTAGCTACACCCACATCACCCATACCGGCAGAACGACCATCAGGAGCAATAGTTAGAGATGGCATTGCAGTCATCACAGGATTAGTGGTAAGAGTTGCGTCATCTGCCAACACAGGCAACGCTAAGAAAGAAAATGTTAGAATAGAAAAAAGAATCTTTTTCATTGTTGTTAATTATTTGTTATTGAGTTAATATTCATTTTAATTATCAAAAAATCTCTTTTAAATTTATTCCATAGGCAATTATTGAGTTACAATGATTTTACCAGCCTTTGACACATGGTCGGCATTAGCTGTTTTTATTTTTACTTGATATACATATATTCCTGGATTGACGGCTATTTGGCTCATATTCCATGTGATGCCTTCCACACCAGATTGCACATGGGTATATACCAATTTACCACTTATATCGTACAAATACACCGTAGTTTCGTTGGCCTCATTAGGACGGTCGTACTGAATATTCACTTTCATTACCCCAGCCTTAGATACGGGATTAGGGTAAGTAGTCACTTCTGAAATATTAGGATCTAGTCCCTTGACTACTTGGAAATTGAGCGACGCTGTACTACTATTATTATACAAATCCCACGCACGGAAAGTCAATGTATGTGCTCCTTCTGTTTGTTCTGGCATCTTGTAGCTTACCTGTCCTTCTTGATAGCTATTGTTGCTTGCATTGAAATAATTATTCAACACATACGTTTGCTTAGGATCATTGTCAATGACCAACAACAGATCATGACCAATACCCGTACCTACCGTATTGATACCACTAGAATCCACAATATCCGCATAGAAATATGGGAACTCGTATGTCTCGTCTCCACTTTGGAACGAAGGTGTATTGAGGTAAATATGCAATTTAGGTCCTATGGTATCAGGTAGCATCAACGCACTACTACCGCCTACTACAAAATTCTCATAATGTCCGACAGCCTCTTCGCGCGTTTCGGAATCATGTGCATAATACACGATTCGACCGTTACCATAATTATATCGGATATCCTTAGGTACCATAAATGTGAAAGCGAACTTACCATCTACCACGTCTGTTTGTCCCGAGAACAACATATTAGGATAATCTATGTAGGTGATACGCGTTTTGTTGTCCTCTATTGTCTCATCATTGTCGCGAGTGGTGATAGTTTGCTCCTTATCAAAGATAGTAATATCCAATTTTCCATTAAACCATATTGCTGTATCATGGTCTGGTGTTTGGATATAGCCTTCTACCTTTTGAACGCTTAATGCGTGCATGGTATCTGCCTCCATGATGGTTTTCACTTGCAAATCAGTAGGATAATTCAACTTCAAAGCAGGGTCAGCCAACAAAACGTAAGGCAATTTGTTGGAATCATATCCTGTTCTATTTTTAGCAATACGAGTCGCTTCGCCGAGCGTCATATTGTATTCAAACACATTAGCATGGCCAAATAAGGTATCACATAAGTTGCGATTGAATACAGTATTCTGTGTGGCATACACAGTACGACAAGCAGATAAGACGCCTATCGCACCTCCTAAAGGGTTGAGAACAGCATACTCGCCTGCGGATGTGACACCTCCATCAAAATGCGAGAAACTACAGGTAGCCAACATCCAGAAACCTTGATTAACGTTACTCATCTTTTGGATATCCGCACTCTTCATGAACAACTCATTAGTGATATTATTATATCCACCGTGACCTGAATAATCCAGAAACAAGACTCCAGAACTCATCAAGTTATCGTATTGATTCTTCGCCAATGGGTAGCTTTCACCCGCGGCGCTTACCTCTTGCGTATGCGCATCTAGATATATCTTATTAACAATGAAGTCCTTATTCTTATTTCTCAATCGCTCCGCACCACCATCTGCAGTTTGCACATGCAAACCATGATCACCATCGTCTGCGAGAAACAATATTTGAGATTTCCACTTACCCAATACCTTATCATCCATATAGGTACATATCTTATCCACCATAGCATTAGCCTCCGCTAAGGTATTCACAGGCAAACGACCAACACCAATATTCATCTGAGCACGCTCATCCTTAAACTCCTCCTGATGTATACCCGCATTATCTGTCAAAAAACCAAAATAGTCATCCGTTGCATACGCTAGGGTTTCGGTAGTAGAGTTCTTAGCCTGATAAGTCAGCAATGTATTCCAACCCGAAGAAGGTAAATGTTTGCGGTTATCAAAAGTTCCATCACCCAATAGCAATAGATTCTTAGGTTGTTCTACCTTATTCCCGTTAGCACGGTCATAAAGCATCTTCATCAACCATCTATATGCAGACGCATCAGGTGTTCCCGAAGAAAACTCATTATAGACCTCTTCGTCCGTCACTACCGCCCAAGTCAAACCGTCAATCTCCTCGTGTTTTTGTGCCAAACGAACCGCTGGCTCTTTGAAAGTCTGAGGGCAAATGATCACATAATCTATGTTCGCTAGTGCATGCAGGTTCTGATTAGCAATCACACCTACCTTGGTAGGACGTTTCCAACCTTGCGCTTTGACATTCACAGCGACATAACGTTCTGCTGTTCCGTTAGGACCTACCCATGTCAATTTACCATTAGAATACGAGGTCGGCATCTGTTCTATATCCACGCCGTTGGTCACACGCCAAATTTGGACATCACCATCCTCCGTTTGCATGTTATAACGAATAGTTCTAGAACTTCCAACATATTGAGTGTTAACAATATGCATCTCCTTTTGGTCCATGACCAACGAACAAGGCACCTGCAATTCAATATAATTCAAATATGCCACGGCACCAGCCTTAGTCCCTTTGAATTGCAAGGTAACCATCTGCTTACCCATGTCGGTAGGCTGTGTTGATAGTTCTTTCTTAGCGGTTGTTGCTTTGGTGTGAAAATCAGTTTGTGAAATTTTTGTCATTCGAATCGTCTCATGCATTTCAGCATAACTAATTTGAACAGGAGTTGTTTCATCTGAATAAGCAGCCATATCCACCACACAGCGCGCGGGCAAATCCGTCATCACATGATTCATATCAAACGTGAATGATTTCTTAGGATTTTGTTTGTTCAACAATTCGCCATACAACTCTCTTCCGCCTCCAGATTGTCCCTTCAAATCAATCAAGTTCATACTATCTTTTTCATGCACACGAAGATCCATATACCAATCCACATCTATTTGAGACGATTGATCATATTCTACCTCATCTAGCTGAATCACCTGTTGTAGATCCTCTCGATCTGTGACGAAGTAATATCCATAGTCCGAATACGTATTTTGGGTATGATACCATTGTTTTTGGGCACTCCATTGCCATGCAGTCGCACCCTGCGCATAGAACAAGATATAGTCACCACTATTGAACACACTATCCGTACCCGTATGCATATAGATAGGTACTACTGGCACGTCATCCCAATGGTGTTGTCTAAAATCCTCACTCAACATAGCACCACCATAACCTAATACAGCCACTTTCTCGGGTTGCAATCCCCACTCTTTAAGGGTTTCATAAGATATACTGTGTACACCTGTCTCTTTGACACTAACCTTGACAAACTTACCATCGCTCAACACCGACTGATTAGTATAACTATGCACACCCGCCATGGCAACACCAGCCACCATGCATAGGAATAGGAATATATACTTGCTTTTCATACTACTTTATTTTACAATACAACACTTCTTCTCCATCTATCTCCTCGCGAATCACTTCTTCGCGAATCAAATCTTGAGCGGCAATTGCTCGCTCAATAAAAATCAAATCACCCTGGCGAATAGTCATCAAACGACTAACCTCGCATATTGCCTCATCAATATCAACAATCAAATCACTTGGCTGATATTTTTCCAAAGGCATGAACACGCCCACAGGCAACGAATTATCAAAAGCCCATGCACGAACGGCATCTCCTTGTTGACGATAATCTTCAGCATGAATATTCACTGCTGGAGCTATAGCGTCATAATATCTACTCGCAAATTTAGGAGCAATATGCTTACCGAGTTTGCACACGCGTACGACCACGCATGGCACATATTGCACCTGCTCACTCCAATCGGGAATAAAGAAAGGCTTGCGATTCACCATCAATGACGAATCGCTTTTGAGCACTATCTTTACTTCGTTTTCGATATTTGCAAAGCCTACTATTTTCATTTAAGGTGCAAAGATACAAAAATTCTCGCACGCGCGCAAGAGCAACATAAGAAAATCGTATAATTTCTTAAAAAATCGCTTATTTTGCACGAATAAATATCTGTATTGGAGTGCCATTAAAATCCCACCACTCGCGCAACTTATTCTCCAAGAAGCGGCGATATGGCTCTTTGACATACTGTGGCAAATTGGCAAAGAACACAAAAGTTGGGATTTGCGTATTAGGCAACTGTGTACAATACTTAATCTTAATATACTTACCCTTGGTTGCTGGTGGAGGATAATTCTCTATCAGAGGCAAGAAACGCTCATTGAGTTGTGCAGTAGGCACTTTGCGTTGTTTGCTCTCATAGACATGCAACGCGGTCTCCATCACTTTGAAGATACGTTGTTTGGTCAAAGCAGACGTGAAAATAATAGGAAAATCCTTGAATGGAGCCATACGCTCACGAATGGCATTCTCATACCCTTTGATGTCTGCATTGGTCTTGCTCTCGATCAAATCCCACTTATTCACACATACCACAAGACCTTTCTTATTCTTTTGTATCAACGAGTAGATATTCAAATCCTGCGCCTCTATACCACGAGTAGCATCAATCATCAAGATACACACATCCGAGTTCTCAATTGCACGAATAGAACGCACCACAGAATAATACTCCAAGTCCTCATTCACTTTCGCTTTCTTACGAATACCTGCCGTATCTACCAAATAGAAGTCCTTGCCAAACTTGTTGTAGCGTGTGTAGATACTATCACGAGTTGTACCAGGAATATCCGTTACAATGGTACGCTCTTCACCGATAAAAGCATTCAAGATACTACTCTTACCTGCATTAGGACGACCCACAATAGCGAAACGAGGCAATTCTTCCAAATCCTCGCCTGATACTGTATCTTTGAAGCGACTGCAAATCTCATCCAACAAATCACCCGTTCCCAAACCATTCTCTGCGGACAAAATAAATGGCTCACCCAAACCTAACTTATAAAACTCAGGAGCACCATATTGTTGATCAAACTGATCCACTTTGTTCACAGCCAGCACGGTCTCTTTCTTGGCTTGACGAAGCAAGTGCGCCACTTCCATATCAAACTGTGTCACACCCTCATTCACATCAACAACCAACAAAACCACATCAGACTCCTTGATGGCTAGTTTCACTTGACGGTTAATCTCACTCTCAAAGGTATCATCCGAGTTAACCACCCATCCTCCTGTATCAATCACAGAAAACTCCTTACCGCACCACTCACTCTTGCCATATTGACGGTCGCGAGTTGTACCTGCAGTATCATTGACTATCGCTCGACGAGTCTTGGTCAAGCGGTTAAACAGGGTCGATTTCCCGACATTAGGACGACCCACTATCGCTAAAATATTTGCCATAGAATTTATATTTATTTTATTGTGTATTACTTCTTTTTTTCCCTCTCATTGCCCTCTATCCTCATCGGAATCTCATCGGAACCTCATCGGAACCTCACCGAATGTTTGACGATAGTTCTCCGATATTTCAAGCAAGGATTAGCAATGACAATTGCCTCCGCAACCACCTTCCTTACAGTCGCCGCCACAGTCGCCGCCACCGCAGTTACCACCGCAACCGCCACATCCACGATGATGAAGGGCTTTCAACTCGCCCTCTGTCACCTGACGGATATGGAGTACTTTACCCACAAAGTGCAAGTTCTCACCTGCCAAAGGATGATTCAAATCGATTGTCACATGCTCTTTGGTAATCTCTGCGATTTGTGCATTGATCACTTGACCATCAGCGGTATTCATTGGCACAATAGCTCCCACATATACGCGCTCAGAGTCAAACTCACCATCGCCATTATAAAACATTTTCTTGTCTAGTTGGAGCACACCATCGGTGTCATATTCACCATAAGCTTCTTCGCAAGGTATGCGAAAATCAAAAGCCTCACCCTCTGCAAGACCTTCCATTGCTCGCTCAAAAGCTGGTAACATCATACCTTCGCCATGGCAATATACCAACGGAGCTTCGGCTGTGGCTTTCTCCATCATTTCTTCTTGTCCATTCTCGCCATCCACGTACAAATCGTACTCCAGCGTCACTACTTTTTGATTTTCTACTTTCATATATCTTTCATTAAACATTAAACTCTTAACTCTCAACACCTACCACCACTCAACTCGTTTGCTAGTCGCATCGGCACTACTCTTATCATACTTCAGATCTTTCAACATACTAGCATTCACACCAATGTGGAAAGTATAACTCTTAAACAGACCAAACGGCACAAAACTAGCGCTCATACTCCAGCAGTGCAAGTCACGAGACACATTGATACTCGTATAAGACAATTTTTTCGCATTCACATCATAACTCAATGTCGTACTAGCCTTCCAACCACTACCCAAACCCAACGATGCTGAAAAACTTAAATTATGCCTAAACTCCATCTTGTAATAGTTCTTCTTCTCGTTCCATTCTTGGCCTGGCATATATCGCAAACTGTACGATACACTCAAACTCCACGGTATTTTGGCAAACAAATATCCATCATCCGTTACCTCATCCTCCACTTTATGTTTCTTTTTCTTTTGCTGTTCTAGTTCTGCCTCATCCGCCCATACATCGCCCTCGACTTCTTCCTCCTCAGGAGTTTCTGGCACACTTTTATCACTCTTATCAAACCACTTCTTGACCACCTCATTGTTAAACGTATAACTAAAACTTGTGCTCGTACCTGTGAAATGTGGGAAACGACCATGATTCCAATACAACTGATTAGAACGCACATGACCACCACTGGCCGTAGTCGTATACATATATGGATCAAACTGTCCACTCAAATTGATGGTATAATTCACCTTCGGTATCTTGATACGCAAGTTGACCGAGAAATTATTCCAGTTCATTGAGTCTGCGATAAAGTTATAACCACCCGAAATACTAAAATTGTCAATAATGCTATATACTTTATAAGGTTCTTTACCCGTCGTATCTTTATCATTGCGTAACTTCATCTCCAAGTTATTGCCCAGTGAGAACGACAAATTGGCTGCCGCACCCCTGCTAGGAGCTTCTTTAAACCTAGAATAATTCACCACCTCAAATATAGGCAAACCATTTTCATCCAATTTAGGTACCCAATTGCCTGCTTCATCACGCACGGTCACAGGTTTATCATACGAACCATAAAAACCGCCATAACGCTTCGCCCAATATTCTGCACCAAAATCAGGGCTATAAGAAAAACTCAAACTAGGAGTCATCACGTGCCTAAATCGATCCACTTTATCGCCAAACCATTTGCGGAAAGGTATATAAAAACCATACAACTTAGTGGACAAACTCACACTAGCATTAAAGTTATACACATTATAAAAACCCGCCACCGTATCTTTCTGCACCTGATTCAACTCTTGATTCCAAGACTGATCTACGCGACTGAAAAACATTCGATCGGTAAAGTTAATACTAGGCGTAATACTAATGTACTTGAATGCCATAAAAGAAGCCGAAGAACTTAATTTGTGGTTCAAACGGTTATCCCAATCCTTCACAAAACTAGACTTAAAGAACTCATTCTCTTTGCAGGTAATCGAGTTCGTAAACGAGCCACTATATTGCAAACTGATCTTCTCGTACCATTTCTGTTTACCCATCGCTTTCTTGCGTTTGAACGGATAAATACGGCTCATATTCACATTCAAACTAGGCAAGGTCACACTCAACGTAGAGTCTTTGTTTCGTTGAGTCAAGTTCATACTCAAACCGATACTCCATGGGCTATCAGGAAAACGCTGCGTATAAGACACACTAGAACTAGTCGTATTTTCAGCATTGGCTTGCACATCGTAATAACTATTGATATTACTACGATTATAACCCGCAGTCTTAAAGTTCACACTCGCCGAGAAATTGCTATACGGATTGGCTTTACTATCCTGCGTATGAGACCATTGAATACTCAAGTTTTTATCCACATTGTAATTAGGCATATCCTTTTCGCCCGTCACATCCCAACGATAATTCACCGAAAGGCTACCTTGAAATTTATATCGCTTGATATATCTACTTCGCGCATATACAGCCCAAGTACCACGGGTATAAATATCACCCGTCAATTGCAAATCAAAATAATCATTGATTGCAAAATAGTAACCAATACCCGTCATATACAATCCACGCGTATAATCATCTCCAAAATTAGGCATTATGAAACCACTCGAGTAATTATCCGTAAATGGAAAAAATCCAAAAGGTATCGCCAAAGGCAATGGCACATCTCCCACCACTAAGTACGCAGGACCTGTCGCTATATAACTACCTGGCTTCACTTTGGCTTTTGTCATTTGCAAGTAAAAGTGAGGATGATCGTGATCGTCACAAGTGGTGTATTTTCCACCTGCCATCATCAATAAACCATCATCCACTTTCTTTGTTTTATCCGCTATCACATAACCCTCCGCTTGTTCAGTTACCGCATTGCGAATAAAACCTTTTTGCGTCTTCAAATTATAGTTAATTTCACTCGTCTCGTAACTATCCTCACCTTCCGTAAAAACAGGTCTACCTATCCACTCATCCTCTATCGTATCCAAAACGCCAGCCGCATACAATGTACTACTATCCATACACATGCGTATATATTCCGCCGTCAAGTTCATACTCTGATACTGCAATTCACCCGACCCATATAAATAAGCGATTCCTTTGCCCGTAACCTTCATAGAGTCGGCAGATGAATATTCAATCCGAGCATCTAGGGCCTCTTTGACAGGCGCAGCAGACTCTGAAACCACAGAATCCAACGCAACCTCCTGACCCTGTATCGAAATACAAAGTGCCACCAAAAACAATATGACGAATAACTTCTTCACGTATAAACACACATGTTCATGCTCGCGCTCACGCGTGAGTGCGCATAAAAAGCCTGCAAAGGTACAAAAAATATTGCATTCACACAAGTTTTTTACAGAAAACTTAAACCAATCTCAATAAAATCACAAATTCGGCGATATTTTTATTGCTCCAATAAGATTTTTTTGTACCTTTGCAAAAAGATACATAAAAAAAAACGATATGTTAAAGCGTCATATATTTATCATATTCACACTACTCTTATCAATAGGATCAGCTAGAGCAGTTCATTCTGATATCTCATATACTGTAGAAGTATCCTATGACACAATATGTTGGACTCCCCTTTACCAATTCAAAGGAGCAGCTTTTACACTTCCCGATTATCGCAAATACCTTGTCGATTCATTTATGAACGTCATTTTAGAGTATCGGGACAAATGTGAATGCAAGAAATACATTCACAAATTAGCGATTGTACCCTTACAAAACGGAGCAAGCAAGGTTTATCATGACACGATAATAGCTGGAGAATCTTATGATTTTTACGGTGACACACTCACTGAATCTGGAGTATATCAAAAGACCCTCACTGGACTATGCAATTGTAGAGAATATCACACTTTATACTTGACCGTATTAAACCCAGTCACTATCGAAGACAGCCTGGATGTTTGCGAAAACGAACTACCCTATATTTGGAACGGGACAAAACTAACACACACAGGTACTTATGTTTATACAGAACCTTTTTGGGGCAGCGACAAAGATAGCTTAACACACATTCTTCACCTTACAGTCCACCCTACATATTACGCTACTCAAAACACAAGTATTTACCAAGGAGATACCGTCACATGGTCGGGCAAAAAATACACTCAAGCAGGTACATACATAGATAGTTTGCAGACCATCTACGGATGCGATAGCATCTCTATTCTCAACCTTACAATAACTCCTAACATTATCAACTTTGACATCAACTTTATACCTACATATTGTGCAGACGATAGTACGATCCTACTCACACTTAACATCCTTTCTGGAGTAGTAGATCAATTGTCTGTTAATTTCGATTCCACCGGCATATCAGCTGGATTGCGCGATACCACTTTCGCTATTCCATCTAATGGAGAAATAATATTACATCATAATGGCGTACGGGCCGGTATATACACCGCAAACATTAAGGGATTCTACCATCAAATAGAAGTATTCGCCAAAGATATTGAACTAACGTTCTTATACCCTTCTAGTGTGATTGAGCAAAAATGGAATGACGTACTCATTGTTCTAACCAATAAGTACAACGGAGGCTACGATTTCACCGCATTCCAATGGTACAAAAATGGCAACGCCATACCATCCGAAACTAAACACTACCTGAATCAACCATTAGACGTAAACTCAGAATACACTGTGCTGCTAACCGAAGCTAATGGAACTCAGATGATGACCTGTCCTTTCTATGCAAGCTATCACACGGATATTTCACTATACCCGACAGTGGTTAATCAACAAAGAATCATACATTGCCGTGTGTCCGAAGCAGCAGAAATACACCTCTACTCTACAACCGGAGAACTTATTAGTTACCAGCAAGTTAACATGGGTAAGAGCAGCATACAAGTACCTGATATTCCTGGGGTATACATTGCAAAAATCATCACACAAAGTGGACAAAAACGAGAGGTAAAAATTTTGGTATTATGAAACGACTAAGTATACTCATAATTGTATCTGCCTGCATACTGCCTATGGCCTATTCTCAAAACTTTTTAGGTTTCAATACAGACATAGGACTAGCATGGCAATATGATAATTTAGCTATCACACACTCTAAAGCGGGTGTTGATTTTAGCATAGGTGGAACTTACCAATTACAAAAAAATATGTTCCTACTACATACGGGTATTGGTATTTCACCTCGCTGGACAAGACAACTCCTCGACAACGAAACCATAAAGGTCAACATGCTAGATACAGAGGAGATACCTTTTACCTATATAGGATATATAGAAGACAGGACGGATAAACTTGCCTCATTGGATTTAAGCATCCCGCTGATGATGGGAGTGAAATATAAAAAATTTTACACCCTATTAGGAGCCAAACTATACATCCCATTAGTATGCAACACACATCAAACAGCCTCACTAACAACTATTGGTGATTATGGTGATCGCTACTATGATGTACTAAAAGATATGCCCGAACATGGATTTTTCACCGATAAAATCGTAAATTCTTCTGGAAAATTAGCACTGCAACCTGATCTTAAAATATGTATAGAATTGGGCTGGAACAGTCGCATTCCCACATATTCATTAAGGCCTAATGCTCCTTGTGTACAGATAGGTGCATTTTTAGAATATGGCATACTCAACACTCTAACAGCCAGTTCATTTGGTCAGTCTACTCAAGTAGATTGTACACATTTTATGAATATAGAAATGCAGCATATCTATAGCACAAAAGAGCGTAGCGATGCATTGGTCAAGAATATGCGTATTGGTTTGCGTGCTGCAGTTTTATTCCCGACAAGTAAAAATAAGGGAACAAGGTGTAAAACATGCAGATATAATTTCGAATAATATACAAAGCGATATGAAAAGAATATTTCTAACTATAATTTTATTAGGTATTGTTTATAGCTGCATAGCACAAAACATCGTTAACATCCCCTATGACGCTATATCTATACCAGATGAATATCGTGACAGCAACCCTGATTACGTCATGTACCCTGCCACGCTAGAAGGGAAAGACTCTATTGAAATGAGTTGTATCTTATTTAGCACAAATTGCATAGAAGCCGTTGACTTAGGATTGTCGGTCAAATGGGCAACTTGTAATATAGGTGCTAGTAGCCCAAGTGATTTTGGCAAATACTTTGCTTGGGGAGAGCTTTGTCCTAAAAGCAAATACACATGGGAAACCTACAAGCTAAGTCGTGGCGCTGCTAACCAGATAACTAAATACTTTGTAGGAGTAGATGACAAAACCGAATTAGAACCATGTGACGACATAGCCACCTATGCTTGGGGCGACGAATGGCGTATGCCGACCAAAGAAGAATGTATAGAATTGCTCAATAGGTGCAGTTGGTCCTTTCAAAACAACGGATATAAAGTTGTAGGTCCTAATGGCAATAGCATTTTTCTCCCGACAACAGGAGTTTACTACAACACTCATACAGTCAGTCAAAGCGATCTATGCTCATACTGGACTAAGACACTCGACAATAGTGCCCCACAACAGGCCCATAAACTAAGTTGTAAACCAGGTTTAAACCACGAGAAATCGATAGGATCAAGCGAAAGATTTATAGGCAGCCCCATCCGTCCTGTATGTCCATAAATGAAATAGAGAGAGTTATTCTCATAGCACAAGATACGAATAAAGATTGAAATGTTGTAATAAATTTGCATATATACAATATTTTTACTACCTTTGCAGGCTGAATTATACAACTGCGATTATGAGTATCAAAGAAAAAATAGAATCCTTGCTCAGCCAAGTGGCTGAATTGCAAGCTACCAACGCCGAACAAGTAGAGGCGCTACGTATTAAATACCTCAGTAAGAAAGGTCAAGTCACCGAACTCTTCAACGAGTTTCGCGAAGTGCCTAAAGAGGATAAACGCGAGATTGGTCAAGCACTTAACCAACTACGCCAAGCTTACGAAGCACGCATCAACGAGCTTCGCGAAGCAGCAGAGGCGAGCGGCGCTAAGGCAGCGGCAGACGAGCTAGACCTCACCCGCACACCAGACCCTATTGCGCTCGGTACACGCCACCCTCTTTCACTCGTTCGCGAACAGATTATAGACATCTTCTCTCGCGTAGGCTTTACCGTAGCAGAAGGTCCTGAAGTAGAGGATGATAACCACGTATACTCACTTCTGAACTTTGCTCCTGAACATCCTGCACGTGACATGCAAGACACTTTCTTCATCGAGAAAGAGATTGGTGTACAAAAACCATCCGATATCCTTCTCCGTTCCCACACTTCTAGTGTACAAACACGCGTCATGCTCAGCCAAGAGCCTCCTATCCGCGTACTCTGCCCAGGTCGTGTATATCGCAACGAAGCTATCTCGGCTCGTGCACACTGTTTCTTCCACCAAGTAGAAGGACTTTACATTGATAAAAACGTCAGTTTTGCTGACCTCAAAGAGGTATTGCTCTATTTCGCAAAGGAGATGTTCGGTCCAGAGACTCAAATCCGCCTCCGTCCAAGTTACTTCCCATTCACCGAGCCATCTGCCGAGATGGATATCTCTTGCGACCTCTGTGGTGGTAAGGGCTGTTCTTTCTGCAAAGGTACTGGTTGGGTAGAGATCCTCGGATGTGGCATGGTAGACCCTAATGTACTGGAGTCTTGCGGCATTGATTCTAAGGTATATACAGGTTATGCCTTTGGCTTGGGTGTAGAGCGTATCACCAACCTCAAATACCGCGTTAAGGACTTGCGTTTGTTCTCAGAGAACGACGTTCGCTTCCTACAACAATTCGAAGGATGCTAATCCATAAAGTCATACAAGCTATTCAACCACTGCAAGTTATCGGCAATACCGACAACTTGCAGTTGTTGCATATTCAACACCTACTCATAGATAGTCGCCAGTTAGGTAATGAACCTCTCAACACCTTGTTTTTTGCCTTCAAAACAAACAACAACAATGGTGCGACATATATCCCTACCCTAATTCAACGAGGAGTTCGTTGTTTTGTTATCGAGCAAAACAACCCTATCCTTCCTGAACTACTCAAACTCGCCAACACAGAGGATAATCCGGTGTTCATCTTAGTCAACGACACCCTGACTGCCTTACAGCAACTAGCCATCTACAAACGCTCACTCTACCATGGACCAGTGATAGGAATCACCGGTTCCAACGGCAAAACGGTCGTCAAAGAATGGCTATACCAACTCCTCAAAGAGGACTATCACATCACCCGCTCACCCAAATCCTACAACTCGCAGATTGGTGTTCCTCTCAGCATTTGGCAACTGAGCGACAAAACCGAATTAGCCATCTTCGAAGCGGGTATCTCCGAACAAGGAGAGATGCAGCGCCTACAAGCCATCATCCAGCCTACCATAGGCGTTATCACTTATATCGGTCCAGAGCATGGAGAGAACTTCCCATCTCTACAAGCCAAGCGTGCCGAGAAAATGCAATTATTTGCTAATTGCCCCGTAGTCATCGAAGATCCAACCCATCAAAATGTACGCACATGCGCTGCCGTGATGCGAGCACTAGGATATAACGAAGACACCATCGCACAGCGTATTTTACAACAGACACACGAGACCATCCTAGAGGTCAATCTCACTGCACTCGTGGATAATGTGCGCTATTTCCGCTCGTTACTTCAACCTAATACCCAACTCACCTGCATGGTCAAAGCCTTTGGCTATGGTGCTGGTAGTGTGGAGGTTAGTCGCGCATTACAAAACAGCGGACTAGTAGATTACTTAGCCGTTGCAGTAGCCGACGAAGGCGTTGAATTACGCCGAGCAGGCATCACGCTGCCTATCATCATCATGGACCCAGAGGTGGCTGCACTAGACCTCATTCTAGAAAATAATCTACAACCTAACATATACTCCTTCCAGGTATTGGAAAACATCATTACTGCTGCCGAATCCAAAGGGCTAGAGCATGTTAAAGTCCACATCAAGATTGATTCGGGTATGCATCGATTAGGCTTCTACCAAGAGGACATGACCAAGCTCGCATCCCGTCTAAATGGGCAAAAATCGGTACAAGTAGTGAGCATCTTCTCCCATTTGGCAGGCAGCGACGAAGAGCAGTTTGATGCCTTCACACACGAGCAAGCTGCCTACTTCAAAGGTTGCACCAATAGCCTATTGCCAATAGCCAATAGCCCATCGCCACTCCTACATATCTGCAATACCGCAGGTATTGAGCGATTCCCCGAATACCACTTCGACATGTGCCGCCTAGGCATTGGTATGTATGGCTTCTCCTTCCTTTCGCCTAATAGCCCATTGCCTATCGCCAATAGCCTTTCACCTTATCGCCTCAAAAACGTCTGCACTCTCAAGACCACCATCTTGAGTATCAAGACGGTGAATACGGGAGAAACTATTGGTTATGGTCGCCATACGACCCTCAACGAACCACGCCAAATAGCAGTCATCCCTATCGGATATGCCGATGGATTTGACCGCCGATTCTCCAACTATGGTGGTGAGGTCGTAGTACGAGGCAAGCGTTGTCCTGTGGTGGGTAATGTATGTATGGATCAAGCGATGATTGACATCACGGGTACAGATGCACAGGTAGGAGACATTGTAGATATTTTTGGCGACCGTCTGCCTATCGCTGAGTTAGCCAACAAATTGGGAACAATTCCATACGAAGTATTAACCTCTATTTCTCATCGTGTACAACGTGTCTATTTCCACGAATAATCTGACCATTGGTTATGACCATCACGTCGTACAACGCGACTTGAAGTTTGAGTTACATCCAGGCGAGATGGTCTGTATGTTAGGTCCTAACGGCTGTGGCAAATCTACCCTACTCCGCACCCTCGCTGGACTTCAACCCGCCCTCAGCGGCACGTTCACCACCTCAACTCTCAACTCTCAACTCTCAACTCTCCCACACATCGCCCTCGTCCTCACCGAGCGACTAAGCCTAGACAACACCACGGTGCACGATGTTGTCGCTATGGGACGCTATCCATACACCTCTTTTTTAGGAGGATTATCCACCACAGACGAACAGATTATTGAGCAATCTTTAGCAGATGTAGGACTCAGCAACACAGCACAAACCTTCTTTAACGACCACTCCGACGGAGAAAAACAACGCACGCTGATAGCCAAAGCATTGGCTCAAGAGACACCAATTATATTATTAGATGAGCCCACTGCTCATCTTGACCTTCCCAATCGCATACGCGTATTACAATTGCTTAGGCGCGTCGCGCGTGAACAAAACAAGACAATCCTCATATCAACACACGAATTGGACTTGGCAATTAAATTATCCGACCGTATTATGCTAATGACTCCACAACAGGGAATCCAACTAGACACCCCTACCAACCTGCGAGAGCAAGATGCATTTACCGCCGCCTTCGGCATGGATATATTTAACCCTTGCCTTTAAACTATAAACACTAAACATTAAACATTAATATGTATTACGTAGAAAAACGAATCACAATCTCCGCTGCGCACAATCTGCATCTCAGCTACGAGAGCAAGTGCGAAGCTTTGCACGGACACAATTTTGTAGTTACCGTATATTGCAAATCAGAAGAACTCAACGAGGATGGTATGGTGACTGACTTCACCCACATCAAACGAATAGTCAAAGAAACATTTGACCACAAGTATATCAACGAGGTATTGGATGTCAATCCTTCCTCAGAGAACATCGCTCGTTGGATATGCGACCACGTAGAGAATTGCTACAAGGTTAGCGTCCAAGAATCCGAAGGCAATATCGCCACCTACGAGCGATAAACACTAAACTCTAAACAGTAGGCACTCTGTGCCGTCCACTAAACAATAAAAATACGCTCCCACGATGTGGAAGCGTATTTTATTTAAACGTTCACTGAGATTACTCAGCAGCCTCTTCTTTCTTGCTAGCTTTTTTAGCTTTTGCTGGTTTCTCAGCAGCAGCCAATGAAGCGTGCAAGTCAGCCAAAGCACCGAGGTCACCGAGAGTTGTTTTCTCCATCTTTGGCAACTCTGGTTGAGCCTCTTTCTCTTTCTTAGCCTTCACTTCCTTAGCAGGAGCCTCTTTGCGCTCCTCCCAAGTGCGGAGGTGAGAGAGAAGGATACGCTTAGCCTCGCGGTTAAACTCAATAACCTTGAAGTTCAATTCCTCGCCAACAGCAGTAGCGCCTTTGTCTTCTTTTTGGAGGTGACGAGCGGTGCAATAACCCTCAACGCCATCCTCGAGTACAACTACAGCACCCTTGTCAGTAACCTCTGCTACTTTACCAGATACAACTGTATCTACGCCGTATTTAGCAGCAAGTTCGTCCCATGGGTTCTCCTCCAATTGTTTGTGACCGAGAGAGAGACGACGGTTCTCTTTGTCGATTTCGAGAACAGCAACCTCAATCTCTGCACCAATTTGTGTGAACTCGTTAGGGTGTTTGATTTTCTTAGTCCAGCTCAAGTCGCTGATGTGGATCAAACCATCAACGCCTTCCTCGATCTCAACGAATACACCGAAGTTGGTGAAGTTGCGAACCTTAGCGAAGTGACGTGTACCTACAGCATACTTGGTATCGATGGTCTCCCAAGGATCGTTCTTGAGTTGTTTCAAACCGAGAGACATCTTGCGCTCATCTCGATCGAGAGTCAAGATTACTGCCTCTACCTCTTGACCAACTTTCAAGAAGTCATTAGCAGAACGGAGGTGTTGGCTCCAGCTCATCTCGCTTACGTGGATGAGACCCTCTACGCCAGGAGCAACCTCTACGAATGCTCCGTAGTCAGCCATCACTACTACCTTACCACCAATCTTATCACCTACCTT
>JAZQTO010000078.1:0-33744 GCA_045630805.1 Paludibacteraceae bacterium | reverse complement strand
CACTCGTTTGCTATATCGCAGGTGAGATGACTAGTTGGAGTCACACCGAGATGACCAAAGTAGATGACACTCATTACACCATCAGCATTGAGAATGCAGCCGAATCAATGCCTTATAAATACTGCTCTGGTCCAGGTTGGGATTACGTAGAAAAGACTATGGATGGCGAAGAGATTGCAGATCGCACTTATTCTGAATACGATGTAGTAGAAGCATGGGCTAATATCTATGACCCTAACAACGTTCCACCAGTAGGTGATCCAAAAGATATCACCGTAAAAGCTAAAGTTCCAGCAGAGTGGACTGACCAAATCACTGCATGGGTATGGCATACCGAAGAAACAGGTAAAGAGGTCATCCCAACTCAAGAAGGTGAGTGGTATGTAGTGAGCGAATTTTGCAGTGCAATCAATGTCATATTCAAAAACGGTGCAGGATGGAATGGCAATACCAACCAAACAGTAGATATGACTTTCACCGAGAACACTTGCGTTGAGATTACAGCGGGAGAAGGCAAAGCTACTTACACAGTTGTTGATTGCCCAGAAACTACCGATGTAGAGAATGTGACAGTTGAGGGCAACAATAACAAGTTTATCCTTAACGGACAACTTGTTATCCTCCGCGATGGTATCTTCTACAATGCTATGGGACAAGAAGTGAAATAATTATTTCACTAAGTAATTTTAATCGCCATTTGTGTTTTGAGAATACAAATGGCGATTTTTTTGTGCAATCGTTTGGAGAAATGAAAAATAATTTGTACCTTTGCAGTCGAAAGTCCAACGTCGGGGTTTAGAGGGTGGGAAATGTCCCCACTCGGAAAGCAAAATCTCAACCAAAAATTGGAGTAGATTAGGTCAGATTCCTTGACCACGGCTTTCAAGACATAGTAAAAAGGCGTTTATTAGCGCTCTGTTCTGACGATTAGAAATCTCGCAAGTTTCAATCCCAATAAGAACATAGCAACGATAGATGTCCTACGGGATATAGAGTTATCCCTCTTGTGCCTATTTTGGTACGTCTTTTGCGTATATGCGCATACGCACGCGCGTACCTTAATTATGATGTAGCACGAGAGTAATTTTATATTCGGCGTGGGCTTCGCGTTGTCGTTTTATTGGGAAGGCAATGCGAGAGCCTCTAATCGTGGAACGGCAATAGTCGGATTCCACGCTTTTTTTGTTGTGTCAATTGGTTGGAAACTTACATTAGAAATCACAATATGTTAAACTAATTAAAACAACAAAACAATGAAAAAGATTTTAGTAGCGATCTTGGTGCTTTCATTTTTGGCAGTTCCTGCAATGAATGCACAAAGCAGACAGTTGAAAAAACAACTCAAAAAAGAGTACAAACTAAAAATCAAGAAGTACTCTAAAGAAGATTGGGAAGTGTTTGGTACCTCACGTACTCTAGAGGTAGCGTTGCTTATGCACTACGATAAATTGAATGATGGTGAAAAACGAGAAATAGTAGTACATACCACTTCCACCAACAAGAATATCGGAAAAGAGAAACTGTTAGCCAACGCATGTTCACAATATGCACAATCCATGGGCAGCAATGTAAAACGCCGCATAGTTAGCGATATGGGTTCGAAGATTAGTCCAGAAGAGTTGGCTGAGTTTGAAGCATTTTATTCTGCTTACGAGAACAATGTAGCCGCAGAAATCAAGGGCGAATTGTACAACACTTTCTGCTTGTATCGCGATGTTAAACTCAATGGTACAGCTGCATTTGAGTTTGAGGGATACTTTATTGTGGATATTGATGCAGCCACTCAAGCTCGTATTCGTGCTTTTGAAAATGCAGCTAGAGAATCAGCCGCAGCTCAAAAGTATGCGGAGCAAGTCAGTGAATTTATCAAAGAAGGAATGGTTGAGTGAAACGACTAGTAACCATCATATGCATCTTTTGGAGTGTTTGGGCATATAGTCTGAACACTCCCCCTATGTGGTATGATGAAGATTGGAGACGGGTTAGCTATCCTCGCGACTTGTATATTCAAGGATTTGTAATAGGAGAAGTACAAGTAGGCGAAAGCATTGAACAAACATATCAACGTGTCAAAGAAAAAGCACAAGCCGAAGCGATACAAAATATCGTAACGAGTATTGATTATAATGCCCAATCCGTCACGCAAAGTACTCAGATAAGCGGTACAGGTGGCTTCCAAGAAATGATAGAAGAACTCTATGTGACTTCCACTCGTATTCATAGTGCGATCCAAGATATTCCTAACTTATCCATTGAAAGTTGGCATAACCCAGACAACAATCAGGTTTGTGCTTTTGCTTGGGTAAAGAAGTCTGAGTTGGCACAAAAGTTAACTAGACAGATTATCAATAAGATCACTCGGGCAGAGATAGCGATAGAAGAGGCAGAAGACTTGGTAAAAGAGGGAGAGAAAATCGCTTCACGCAACTCTATCTTACAGTGTGTCAAGCACTTGCAAGAAGTAGAGGAACATCAGAAAGTGATTCAAAGCATTGATCATTCTGTGGTCATGGAGGACTTGTCCATGGCTGAAAGTACAGCGCTCAAACAACGAGCAAGTGCTTTGTATCAGCAACTGAAGAATGGGGTGTTTGTCTTTATCGGTGGAGAGGTGAGTATTTTTGAGAAAGCCTATCCCGCTTTTATTCAGCAAGTTAAGCAAGAGATTTCTTCTATTGGCTGCACCTTCACAACGAAAGAAGAGGAGGCTGATTGGGTGGTACGAATACAAGGAACCACGCGTGAGTACAACACACATCATTCTGCGAATTTCCAAGCGTTTTTCGTTCTTGCCGAAGTTAATCTACAGATTATCAAAGGAACAGCAAGCACAACTATTTTTGAAGGGGTATTCAGCGAAAAGGGGTCACATACCCTCAACACACAAGAAGCTGCACGTGCTGCCTATCAAGCGACCCTATATCCAATTACCACAAAGATCATAGAAATAATTAATCAATAAACATTTATAATCAAACAATTACAGCAATGAAAACAAAATTTATCTTATTTTTGTTACTTTTCTCTACAGCGATGTTTGCTCAAGAAGTTAAGCGTGTGGCTATCTTGGAGACTGTAGATAAAGAGAACAAAATCAGTTATGCTAACAAACTTATTTTGCGCGCTAGTTTGAGTAAAGCCATTACCCAAACAGAGGGTTATGAGGCGTATGACCGTACCGATGTGGATGCAATCATGAGCGAGCAGGACTTCCAACGCACGGGTATGGTTAGTAACGACCAAATCAAACGATTGGGAGAAATGACAGGTGCGAACTATATCCTCGTGGCAGAGGCAGTTCAAGTGGACTACAAAAACATGTTTATTACTGCCAAATTGTTGGATGTAGAAACCGCTCGTACCATTATGACAGATAACGTGATGATGGGAACAACCGCAGATGAAATCCAAGCAGGCTGTAAAACCTTGTCTGAAAAGCTTTTCAGCAATACACCTACGAATAAAACATCTTCTAAGGTCGCTGCTAAAGCTAGTGCAACTCATATTCCACAAATGTCGAATGTAGAAGTTGCAACAGAAATGTTGGTAGTCAATTCAAAAAGCGACCAAAAATTATTGGGAGTAAAAAAATACTCCTATGGTGATACCCAAATGGATGAAAAGCAGTTTGTACAGTTCTTGTATAAAAATAATTCAAGGGCGTATGTAGATTACATGAAAGGTAAAAAATTGGTCAATGCTGGTTGGTGGACATTTGGTACTGGAACATTTTCAGTATTTTGCCTTGGAATGGGACTTCTTTTTGTAGAAGACATAAGTGGTCTCACACTCATAGGACTTGGCTGTGCGACAACTGTAGCTTCTTTTCCTATTTTAGGTGTAGGCTATGCAAAGAAAAATCGCGCTTATGATTTACGCAATTACTCATATACAGCGAACTATTCTATGACAAATCAACCAGCTGTTAGTCTAAGTGTGCAATCAAGTCAAAATGGTATTGGATTGGCTTTGAATTTCTAAAATAGTTAAGAATAATCCTTTAGGATATACCTTCATTTTGGCTACCCTTGCGCTAGTTTTGCGCAAGGGTAGTTTTTTCATTGTTACGTTTTAGTCTCCTTTTGAGTTTTTAGCCCCAAAGGGTAGGTAGTTTCGGCACGAGAAAAGCATATGTCGGTTTTGACGGTATTGTCGGTTTTGACGGTTTCAAACCGACAATACCGACACTTTACGCACCTACTATAATTAAGATCGCATATTGAATTTCAGGGAGGTAGGAGCTAGAAATGAATTTCTGAGAACTTCTTGAGGATATCTAATAAAGTGTTCGCAGAAAGTAAAAACAAGGAAACTATATACATGTTAACACTTACCTAATAAATTCCTCGGCGGACCACCGCCGAGCACATAACCAAGTAACGGAAATATAATCTCTATCCCTTGCTTATCCGTCCGTTATCCCTTCAATATCCCTTCGGTAAAGGTTCGGAGTGGTATCGGGGTGGTATCGGAGTGGTAACGGGGGAGAGTGCATGGTGGAGAGTGTATGGTGGAGAGTGTATGGTGGAGAGTGCATGGTGGAGAGGCGGAGAATGAAACAGGCAACCTTTACGGGTTGCCTGTTATTTGATAGTCCTTTTCGGAGGACTGCTAGTTGTGCTAGTTGTACTAGTCGTTCTAGTTGTGCTAGTTGTACTAGTAGTACTGGTCGTTCTAGTTAATTATTTCAGTTTCTTGAAAGTCTCGCGCATATTACAAGCCTTGCTCAAAATAGCATGCAAGTCGTCGATAGCTACGCGCTCTTGTGCCATGGTGTCACGGTGGCGGATAGTCACGCAATTGTCATTCAAGGTGTCATGGTCCACAGTGATACAGAACGGTGTACCTACTGCATCTTGACGACGATAACGCTTACCAATAGAGTCTTTCTCATCGTAGTTGGTGTGGAAGTCATACTTGAGCATATCCACGATCTCACGAGCTTTCTCTGGAAGACCATCTTTCTTAACGAGAGGCATCACGCAAGCCTTAACAGGAGCGAGGACAGCAGGGAGGTTCAATACTACGCGAGTGTCGCCGCCTTCGAGCACCTCCTCTTTGTATGCACCGCACATCACGCTGAGGAACATACGATCCACGCCGATACTGGTCTCAATCACATATGGGGTGTAGCTCTTGTTGAGTTCTGGGTCGAAATACTCGATCTTCTTACCACTATATTGCGCGTGTTGGCTGAGGTCGAAATCAGTACGGCTGTGGATACCCTCTACCTCCTTGAAGCCGAATGGCATTTGGAATTCGATGTCGGTAGCGGCGTTAGCATAGTGGGCGAGTTTGTCGTGGTCGTGGTAGCGGTAGTTCTCATCACCCATACCAAGGGCTTTGTGCCACTTGAGGCGGAACTCCTTCCAGTACTCAAACCACTTCATCTCCTCGCCTGGGCGAACGAAGAATTGCATCTCCATTTGCTCGAACTCGCGCATACGGAAGACGAATTGGCGAGCTACGATCTCGTTGCGGAAAGCTTTACCAATTTGTGCGATACCGAAAGGAATCTTCATGCGACCTGTCTTTTGCACGTTGAGGTAGTTCACGAAGATACCTTGAGCGGTCTCAGGGCGGAGGTAAATCTTCATAGCGCCATCCGCAGTAGAACCCATCTCGGTAGAGAACATAAGGTTGAATTGACGCACGTCGGTCCAGTTGCGGGTACCTGAGATAGGACAAACTATCTCCTCATCAAGGATGATTTGTTTGAGTTCCTCGAGGTTGCTGTCGTTGAGAGCAGTAGCAAAACGCTCGTGGAGCGCATTGCGTTTGTCCACGTTGGCTTTTACGCGCTCGTTGGTTTGCTTGAACATCTCCTCATCGAAGCTCTCGCCGAAGCGTTTGCGTGCTTTGGCTACTTCTTTCTCAATCTTCTCGTCGTACTTCGCGAGTTGGTCCTCAATGAGTACATCCGCGCGATAGCGTTTTTTGCTATCCTTATTATCAATGAGTGGATCGTTGAATGCGTCCACGTGACCAGATGCTTTCCAAGTGGTTGGGTGCATAAAGATACTAGCATCAATACCCACGATATTCTCGTGAAGCATAGTCATAGCGTCCCACCAGTATTTCTTGATGTTGTTCTTGAGTTCTACGCCGTTTTGTCCGTAGTCATACACGGCGCCAAGTCCGTCGTAAATCTCGCTGCTAGGGAAGACGAAGCCGTACTCTTTGCAGTGTGCGACTAGTTTTTTGAAGGTTTCTTCTTGTGTTGCCATATCAATAAGTGTTCTAAAAGTTTCAAGAGTTTTAAAAGTTTTAAGGGTTGAAAAGACCCTATTACGGAATTTGGGTGCAAAGGTAGTGATTTTTTGTGAAATACACAAATTTAAGAGAGAAATATTCTTTTTGTTTGGATATATGCAATAATTTTAGTACCTTCGAGGGCACCTTAATCCTCGAAGCTACTGCAAAAAAATGTAGCCTATGACAATAAAAACAAGTTTTTCTTGCGCATATACATTTTTTTTTGTACCTTTGTGGGCAAATTGGAAAGATATCAGCGGTATGAAAATAGTGATACTAGGTACAGCATGGCCCTACAGGGGCGGATTGGCAGCGTTCAACGAACGTTTGGCCAAACAATTTGTCTTGGAGGGACACGAGGTGGAAGTGTGGACTTTTACTTTGCAATATCCTAGTTTTCTATTCCCTGGCAAGACTCAATTCAGTCAAGAAGCAGCACCCGAAGGCATCACTATCCATCGCACGATCCATTCGTGTAACCCACTGAACTGGCTACGCGTAGGCAAACGCCTACAGAAAGAGGCACCCGATATGGTGATCAGTTGCTATTGGATGGCGTTTTTTGCGCCATGCTATAGCATGATTCAGAAGATTGTAAAACGCAATGGAAAGACAAAGTGTATCGCATTGGTACACAACATGATACCCCACGAGCCAAGTGTATTGGACAAGTTGTTTGCACCTTTCTACGTCAAGCAGACGGATGGTTTTGTGGCGCTATCGGATAGCGTGGTGAAGGATATCGCGAAACTAGATAAGGAGAACAAACCTAAGACATTCTCCCCTCACCCTGTGTATGACCATTACGGGGAGCAGATGAGCAAGGCAGATGCATGCCAGGCATTGGGATTGGACGAGAAGAAGAACTATATGCTGTTCTTTGGACTGGTGCGAGCCTACAAGGGTTTGGATTGGCTGCTTGATGCTTTTGGAAGCGTAAAAGATGAGTTGAAAGACTTGCAGTTGATTATTGCGGGGGAGTTCTACGAAGATGAAGACAAATATCGTGCACAAATAGAAGCCAACGGACTGAAAGAGAGGGTGGTAGTGAAGAATGAGTTTGTAGCGGATGCGGACTTGTGTAAGTACTTTGGCGCAGCAGATCTGATTGTTCAGCCCTATAAGTCTGCAACACAAAGCGGTGTGACGCAAGTAGCATTTCACTTTGAGAAGCCATGCTTGGTGACTAATGTAGGTGGACTGGGCGAGATCATACACGACGGCAAGATGGGTTATGCCTGCGAGCCAAATGTAGAGGCGATAGCGTCGAGTCTAAAAGACTACTATGGGAACGATAGAAAAGAGGCATTCACAGAGTATTTGAAAGAGGAGAAGAAGAAATATGAGTGGGGGAAAATGTCTGCGACATTTTATGGTTTAGAGTTTAAAGTTTAGGGTTTAAAGGTAAGAACTTATGAGAGCAATATCACCATCATTATTATCTGCCGATTTTGGCAATCTGCAACGCGACTGCGAGATGATCAATCAAAGCAGCGCAGAGTATCTACATATCGACGTTATGGACGGCGTGTTTGTACCCAACATCTCGTTTGGTTTTCCAGTCATGGAAGCATGTCGCAAACATTGCACCAAGCCACTCGATGTACACCTAATGATTACCCATCCAGAGAAGTACGTAGAGCGTTTTTGCGACGCAGGCGCTTGGAGCGTTGGTTTTCATATTGAGGCAGTAGATGACCCAATGCCAGCGATTGAGTTGATTCGCAAGAAAGGTGTACGTACTTGCTTAACAATCAACCCCAAAACCGACATCCATAGTCTTGATCCATACTTGTGCGAAGTGGACATGGTACTGCTCATGTCTGTGCAAGCAGGATACGGCGGTCAGAGTTTTATCGTGGAGTCATTAGACCGCTTGCGTTATTTGAGAGAGGAGATCGATCGACGCGGATTGAAGACCTTGATAGAAGTAGATGGCGGTGTGAACGCCAAATGGGCACCCGAGTTGTGGCAAGCCGGTGCGGATATTCTAGTGGCAGGTAGCGCGGTGTTCGGTGCGAAAGATCCGATAGCAATGGTCAACCTTTTGAAAGAAGGTTAACTATGGTAGTTTAGAGGACGCCCAACGGGCTATAGGTTAGAGGTTAAAGGCGAGAGGCGATGAGATGGTTAGCGGGACATACGTGGTTGATGGTGCTGGTTCCGCTAGTGGGAATAATACTATTGAGCGGCTACTGGGGTAAGCCGCTTAATTTATTAAAAGACACTGAGGTAGATTATCTAGATACAAATCAACTCTTTGCTATTCACGTACAAAGCGAAGGACAAGAACGGGCTAAAACCATTCGCTATGAAGCCTGTCTTGAAGAGGGCAAAAAAATCTTACTCTACCTACAGAAGGATAGCCTACCCATGCCACACGAGGGAGATATTCTACTTGTAGAAACGAGTATTCATCGGGGAGATACTTTGGGAGACTTCGATTATGGGTTGTACTTGCGACGACAAGGGATAGTAGGTACAGCGTGGGCCCATAGAGGCAATTGGAAGATCGTTGGATATCAAGCTAAAAAAGGTGTCAAAGCCTTGGCACAACGGTGTCAGTATGCGCTGAGTGAGCAATACAAAGAAATGGGAGTAGATGGTAAAGAATTGGGGATATTGTCGGCACTGACATTAGGATATAGAGAGGAGTTAGACAAAGGAGTACAGCAGAGTTTCTCGGCATCGGGAGCGATGCACGTGTTGGCTGTCAGCGGATTGCACACGGGTATTGTATGGGGGATATTGACGTGGATATTAACATTGGGCGGTTGGCGCAAGCCCTTGTATGAGGAGAAAGGAAAGCGATGGTTGTTAGGTGGTATATTGATGTTATTGTTGTGGGTATATGCCTTTGTAACTGGGTTGAGTCCGTCAGTGATGCGTAGTGCGCTGATGTTGAGTTTTTGGGAACTGACCTACTTAATGGAACGACATACATCGCGCTGGAACCCTATCCTAGCCGCAGCGGTAATCATATTGATGATCAATCCGTTGGCATTATGGAGCGTGAGTTTTCAATTGAGTTTTGCGGCTGTCTTGGGAATTATGTTGATAGCCTCTTGGATGCAGCAGCATACAAGATTAAGGAGTAGATGGAGTAAGTACATAGGTGGACTGCTGATGGTTTCGATAGGAGCCCAATTGGCGACGATGCCGCTGACATTGTATTATTTTGGGCAGACGAGTAATTATTTTGCATTGACCAATCTAATCGTCATTCCGATGGCATTTGTGGTTCTATTATTGGGTTTTGGCACTTTGGTTTTCTCATGGTGTGTAATCGGCGAATGGTTTGGTATAGTAGCCAAATGGAGCACATGGATAATGCGCCAAGCTGTGGAGTGGATAGAGTCCCTGCCCTACTCGACTACTCAAATGGAAATCAGCGGGATAAGTGCAGGGTTTATGTATGTGGCATTAGTGTGCGGAGTGATGATGATGCGAGAGGAGAAAGTGAGATGGTGGTGGCTGATCGGAGTGGTAGGAGCATTGGGGGCTGCGCTCTACAGCGTAGGATAAAGGACACCCAAAACGGCTATAGGTCATAGTGAGAAAATATATGAAACAATATAGTTTATCAGAATTATGCACAGAGATTCAGGAGGTTGTGGAAAACGACCTGCTGGAACGCTATTGGGTGCGAGCAGAGATTGCTTCGCTGAGCGCAAGAGGACATTGCTATATGGAGCTGGTGGAAAAAGCTGAGAACAACACACTGGCAGCTAAACTAAGAGCAACCTGCTGGAGCAATGTGTACAGTTTGTTGTCTGCCTATTTCATTCAAGAAACAGGGCAAGCATTGCGTGTGGGTATGCAAGTGTTGGTCGAAGTGAGTGTGACATTTCATCCCGTGTATGGATTGAGTTTGAATATTTGGAATATCGACCCCACCTATACACAAGGCGATTTAGCTAAACAACGCCAAGCTACGATTCGACGATTGACCGAAGATGGAGTGATGGAATTGCAACAGAGTTTGGAGATACCGACCCTCGTTCGCAAAGTAGCGGTGATTTCGGCTGCTGATGCGGCAGGATATGGGGATTTTTGTGACCAACTGAAGAATAACCGCTTTGGGTTTAGGTTTGAGTTATCCCTGTTTGCCGCCACGATGCAGGGCGACCACGCCCCCAAAAGTATTATCAAAGCATTGAACAAGATAGCAAATGAGGAAAAAAAATGGGATATGGTGGTCATTATTCGTGGAGGTGGCGCAACAACGGACTTAGGATGCTTTGATGACTACGAGTTGGCAAGCCATTGTGCACAGTTTCCGCTGCCTATTCTGTCGGGGATCGGTCATACGAGAGATATGAGCATTGTGGACATGGTAACACACACTTCTGTAAAGACTCCGACAGCTGCTGCAGAATGGCTCATCGAGCGCGTGGCAGAGCAAGTGGAGAGGGTGAATCAATTGGAGGTGCGTCTTCAAAGAGCCACCCAATACGCTGTAGTACAAGAGAATAACAAACTACAAGCATACTTGCAGCGCATGAGTTATTCAGCACAACGACTCATTATGCAAGAGCAGAACAGGTTGCAGATGTGGGGGAAGACTATCGAACTACATTCGCCAGAAAGGATCTTCAAAATGGGATATAGTCTGACTATATTGAATGGAAAACCAGTGATGAGGAAAGAGGATGTAAAAGATGGGGATGTACTGAAGACCTATGTGCAAGATGGTGTGGTTGAGTCGGTGGTAAAAGAGCAGTTAAACGAATAGACGGTCAAACGTTTATGAAGAAGAAAAGAGAGAAGATATTTTTATTGACAGGGGAGCAATGGTTGGGACTATTGATTCTCGGAGTGATTATTGCAGCTACACTGGTGGGAATGAAACACTTGCAACCCGTAGACAAACCAACAATATTGGTCGAAGATTCCGTTAAGACGGATTTTAAAGACTACCAAACAAAGCAAGACAGCCTCTACAAAACCAAATGGAAAAAGACATACAAGCGAGATACTATTGCAATACGAATGCAGGTGTTTGATCCCAACACAGTGGATAGCATGACATTATTGCACCTAGGGTTTAAGCCATGGCAGGCAAAAAACATGCTCAAGTACCGCGCAAAAGGAGGCAAATACCGCAAAAAAGAGGATCTAAAAAAACTCTACGGTATGACAGACAGCATGTATCTTGCGCTAACACCTTATATATATATTAAAGATAGCATCGTAGTAGATTCGGCAAGAATAGATAGTGTCCATATGGACACTCTGCCTAAATGGAACAGCACTAAAAAAGATACCATCTTAAATTTGCGAACGGCAGACACGACAGAACTTAAGCTGATTAGAGGAATCGGTTCGTATCGAGCCAAAATGATCGTTCGCTACCGAGAGCAACTAGGCGGGTATGCACAAGTAGAACAAATAATGGAGGCGAGAGGAATGGACAAGGTGATCGCAGATAGCATACTGCCCCATTTTTATATAGATAGTGTAGTAGTCAATAAAATACCCATTAACCATATACGACCAGAGGTATTGCAGCGACATCCTTATTTGAATTTTGAACAAGCGAAAGCCATATACGAATACAGGCGAAAGCATATACGCATCAAATCGGCAGAGGAACTAAAAAAAATCAAAGGTCTAAGTCCCACAGATATTGAAAAAATATTAATTTATCTAGATTTCTCATCATAAATCCCACACATCTTTGATGTTTGGCACGGTATTTGTAGAATAGACATTGGTAAACCAAGCATGATATAATGACTCAATCCAACCATATATTACTAGTAGAGAGCGATGTTAACTTGAGCATGGTCGTGGCTGATTATCTGCGTAGCAAATCCTATACAGTAGATACAGCTAAAGATGGACAAGAAGCATGGGAACTAATTCCTAAGCGCCACTATGATATTGTATTGAGCAACATTACTATGCCTAACATGAATGGCTACGAGTTATTGAAGTTGATTCGTAGTGCATTTGCGACATTACCCGTCGTATTTATCAGCGAGAAGAAGGATAATGACAGTATTATCCGCGCATACGAGTTGGGATGTGATGACTATATTTTCAAACCATTTTCCATTAACATTCTAACCTATCAGATAGAAGCGATTCTGCGCCGTTGTCAGAATGGTAACACCCAAAAACAAACTGAATTTGATTTGGGAGATGTGCATTTTGATAGTGTTCGCCAAACCTTAGGCGAGCATCACTTGAGTACAAGAGAAAACGAGTTATTACTCATGTTTTGCCAAAACATGAATAATTTAGTCGAGCGCAACTACATATTGATGAGCCTGTGGGGAGAAGATACCTATTTCAATGCGCGTTCACTAAGCGTATATGTCAACCATCTTCGTAAATATCTAGGTGAAGATAGTCCTATGCGTATTTTGAGCGTACATAGTAAAGGGTACAAATTAGTGCACATGGATACCACCAAGAGACAAGAAGTATAATACGAAAACACGAGGGATCGTGTTTAAATAAATAGTGTTTTTCATAATAGTGGGAAGGAGTTCGATGCGACATCGAGCTCCTTTTTTTTATAAGAAATTTGCATATGCAAAAAAAAAGTAGTAACTTTGCAAAGATTTTAATAAAACTGCACAATGAAAGTTCTACTGATTTTGACTGGAGGCACCATTTCGATGGTTCGTGATGCAGAGACAGGGGCATTGCATCCAGCAGACATGCACACCTTTAAGGCCTTTGTGCCCGAGCTCTTTGCTGGTGATATTCAAGTAGAAATGATACCTTTTGAGCCATTATTAGATTCTTCTGATTTGAATCCTGAGAGTTGGATACAGATGGCACAAATGGTATATGATCATTACGACGAGTATGACGGGTTTGTCATCTTGCATGGTACGGATACCATGTCGTATTCAGCATCCGCGTTGAGTTTTATATTTGATGGTTTGCGCAAGCCAGTGGTCTTCACTGGTAGCCAATTGCCAGTAGGTGTGTTGCGTTCGGATGCGAAAGAGAACCTATTGACTGCCATTGAGATAGCCGCAGCATATGATTCCAATGGGCCTATCGTACCTGAGGTTTGCCTGTATATGGATGGTGAATTGTACCGCGGCAATCGTACTACCAAGCGTAATGCAGAGCATTTCTCGGCATTCAAGTCCTACAACTACCCTGCACTTGCCAAAGCAGGTGTACACATCACATACAACAGACAATTCATAGAGCCTTACGGCGGTGAGATACTGCCATTGGGATTGATGAAGAACTTTGATACAAGGGTAGCGATTTTGAAGCTTTTCCCAGGTATCACAGAGGAGGTGGTTGCAGCTGTCTTGGATATTCCTAACTTAAAAGGTGTAGTCCTAGAGACATTCGGAGCAGGTAATGCACCTACGCATGAGTGGCTTTATCGCCGATTGCGCAATGCAGTGGATAGAGGTGTAGTGATTGTGAATAAGACACAATGTCATACAGGATCAGTAGCTATGGGACATTATGCCGTGAGCATGAACCTACTGAAAGCAGGAGTAATATCGGGATATGACATCACAACTGAGGCATTGCTCACCAAAATGATGCACCTATTGGGAGAGATTCCTAACGATGTGGAGAAAGTAAAAAAACTTCTCTCTATGTCCCTTTGTGGAGAATTAACTATTGAATAAATACATATATGAAAAATTTAGCACCAAAAGCGGTGTGGGAGCATTTTTACAGCCTCACCCAAATTCCTCGCCCATCGGGTAAAAAAGAGGAGGTTTCTGCATTCTTGGCAGAATACGGCAAGAGTTTAGGTCTAGAGACCATTGTGGATACCATCGGTAATGTGATTATCCGTAAACCAGCTAGTCCCGGCTACGAGAATCACCCTGGCGTGATCCTTCAAGGACACATGGACATGGTTCCACAAAAGAACAACGATACCGTTTTTGATTTTGAAAAAGACCCTATCGAGGCGTATGTAGATGGCGAATGGGTTACAGCCAATGGCACAACCCTAGGCGCAGACAATGGTATTGGCGTAGCCGCAGCTATGGCGATCCTAGCAGACAAGTCTATTGTACATCCACCATTGGAAGTTCTCATTACTGTGGATGAGGAGACAGGTATGTACGGCGCGTTTGCGTTGGAAGGCGGCATGCTACAAGGCAAGACACTGCTTAACCTTGATTCTGAGGCTGAGGGCGAATTGTATGTAGGCTGCGCAGGTGGCGTAGACACCACCGCCAAATTCCACTACAATCCTGTAGAAGTAGAGGAGGGTGATGTAGCAGTCAAAGTCAGTGTTACTGGTTGCAAAGGCGGTCACTCAGGTTGTGATATTCACTTGCAACGCGCCAACGCCAACAAACTGCTGTTCCGTTTCTTGAAAGACGCTGTAGCGAACTACGAGGCTCGTTTGGCATACGTGGAAGGCGGTAGCCTGCGCAACGCTATCCCACGCGAGGCAGCAGCTGTAATCACCATTCCTGCGGAGGGCGTTGATGAGATCATGGATCTTGTAGCAGAATACGAAGACCTCTTCATAGCAGAATACGATGGCGTAGAAGACAATATCCAATTGACTGCAACCGAGGTTGAGTGCCCAGCAACCGAATTGCCAGAAGATGTACAAGACTTCTTAATCCACGCTATCACAGCTTGCCCTCACGGAGTATATCGTGTCATCCCTGAGATGCCTGACGTGGTTGAGACCAGCAATAACCTCGCCATGTTGGTTACCGAAGATAACTGCGTGACCGTCATGTGCTTGACCCGTTCATCCGTAGAGTCCCGCAAAGAGGAATTGCAATCCATCATTGAGTCTGTATTTGCCATGGCAGGGGCGGAGGTCGTATTCTCTGGATCATATCCTGGTTGGAAACCAAACCTCAATAGCCATATCCTACAGGTAATGAAAACAACCTACCAAGAGAATTATGGTGTTGAACCACGCGTGATTATCATCCACGCGGGATTGGAATGTGGTATCATTGGTCGCAACTATCCTGGTATGGATATGATTTCTTTTGGACCAACCATCAAATATCCACACTCTCCAGACGAGAAAGTGAATGTCCCATCTGTGGCTAAATTCTACGAATATCTTTTGGCAACACTCAAAGCGCTTTAATAAAATCGCTCTATAAACAAAAAAGGTTACTCGAAATGGGTAACCTTTTTTAGTTTAATCTAGCGAAACTAGAATCTCTAGTCATACTAGAATTTTTATAAAAAAAAGAGGATTGTCTCCCGACAACCCAATCTTTACTTAACCTTAAATCTAATACCATGAAAAACACGGTGCAAAGGTACTGCTTTTTTCCATACCCACCAAATTTTAGCCCATAAAAATATGTTTTATAGCATATATTTCTCTATTTTGACAAGTAAATTTAACAAAATCGCATGAAATAAAACTTTTTTTCGCAATTTATTTGGTCATTTCAAAAAAAAGCAGTACCTTTGCACTCGGTTTCGGAAATGAACCAAGACATATCAATTGGTGCGGTAGTTCAGTTGGTTAGAATACATGCCTGTCACGCATGGGGTCGCGGGTTCGAGTCCCGTCCGCACCGCAAGAAGGAGATGCAAAGTGCATCTCTTTTTTGTTATATACTAACAACTACCAGCATACTATCAATTACGGGTTCTTGACGGGTTCATAACGGGTTTATAACGGGTTTATACCCTACTTTTCCCGATACCACTCCGTTACCAGTCCGTAAAAAAACAAAAACAAAAGTGGGTGTGCCAAAATTTGACACACCCACTTTATTTAATTATGGTAATCGGATTTATACCGTTGCCTCTATATTCCACATAAAAGCACGCACACCGACTTCCTCATTGCGTTTGTCGAGTTTCTTTACTGCTTCGAGCAATAAAGGCGCCTTCTCATCTGGAACAATAGTGATGACACAAGAGTTCATCTCTGGCCACGCGTGTGTACCACGGCGAGGCTCGCCATTCTTACTACCACGACCTTGTACTTCCTCAAAGAAGGTAAAGCCACGTATCTCTAACATATCAAGCATATACTCCACACGTTCGGTGTTAGCTTGATTGAATATAATCATTACACTTTTCATAATTACATTTGGATTAAGGAGCTTATTTTTCGTTTTCTTCGCAATCTTTCACATCAATATCCATGAAGATGAAGTTCTCACGCACTTTCTTGAGTTTGTCGCGCTCGCCTTTCTTCGACATCGCACCATAGATCACAGGTACAATATACAATGTCAAGAAAGTAGCTACCGTCAAACCACCAATCACGACAATACCCAATGGACGCCACATCTCGGCACCTTCACCTTGGCTCACAGCCATTGGCACCATACCCAAGATAGTGGTAAACGCTGTCATCAACACAGGACGCATACGGCTTTGACCAGACATCTGGATAGCCTCATTCAACTCATATCCACGCTCGCGCATGAGGTTGATATAATCCACCAGCACAATACCGTTCTTCACTACGATACCCACCAGCAAGACGATACCCAATGCACCAATCATATCCAATGAAACACCCGTGATCCACAATGCCAAGATCACACCCGATAGCGCAAATGGCACAGTAAACATAATGATTCCAGGGTTGCTGAACGACTCAAACTGGCTCGCCATCACGATATACACTAGGATCAAAATCAATGCACCCAACATACCGAGTTTGCCGAACGACTCTTGTTGATCCTCATACGAACCTGCTAAACGGATAGAGTAACCTGCTGGCTTGTCAATTTGAGGCAACACTTGTGTTTGAATAGCTTGCGCCAACTCACCAAGTGAAGTTTCGTATGGGGTAACCTTCACAGTCACAATACGTTGACGTGACTTACGAACGATTTTTGGTGGTGCCCAATACTCATCTACCGAGCAGATCTCAGAGAGTTTGATCGTTTGTCCCATTGGTGTTGGGATAGAGAAATCCAGCACATCAGAGATTGAGTTGCGATTCTCCTCTTTCAAACGTACCAAAATATCATACTCGTCACCATCCTCTTTCAAGAAGCCCACAGCCATACCGTTTACACGGTTGCGCAAGTAAGACGAAATAGTAGCAGAGGTCAATCCGTGGCGAGAAGCTTTCTCTTTGTCCACAATAATCTTAATCTCAGGACGGTCGTCATCACGGTCTGCAAACACGTCACGTGCACCTGGCAATTCCTTAGTCAAGGCGATGATTTGTTGCGCCATTTGGTTGGTGATATCAAAGTCATAACCATAGATCTCCACATCCACCGTATTACCACCACCAGGGCCACCGCTACTGATATTAGCCTGATACTCAATAATCTCTGGATATTGAGCCAACTCCTGACGCAATACCTCGGCAATTTGCCAAATAGTACGTTCACGCTCCCATTTCTTGTTGAGACGGATGGTCATAGAGATGGTGTTATTCATCGTGGTAGAGAATATAGCACCAGTACCATCATCATCATTGCTACCTGCTGAGGTAGAAATCATCTGAATCTCTGGCACGAGCAACATGAAACGCTCTTCCAACTGGCGAGCAGTCTTCACGGTCTCTTCGATACGTGTACCACGTTGCAACTCTACTGTCACGCTCAAACGAGCATTATCTTGTTGCGCCATGAAGTCAGTACCCACTTTACCCATAATGAATGGCAACAGCGAAGCGGCAAAGAACACAAACAATGCAATGATTGTTAATGTCTTATGACGCAAGCACCAGCCCAGAGATTTAGCGTAAGCTGCATCCACCTTATCCAAGAACGCTACCACAGTACGGTCATACCATGTCTTGGTAGTAGCCTCTTCGTCAATCAGTTTACCATTCTCAATACGTACTTTGCGAGCTTTGAGCAGCTTCGAGCAAAGCATAGGGGTCAAGGTAATAGCAATCACGGTTGAGGTACAGCAAACCACCGTCACAATCCAACCCAATGATTCAAACATAATACCTGCCATACCGTCCATCATGGTCAATGGCACGAACACAGCCACAAGTACCAAGGTAGTCGCAATAACGCTGACCCACACCTCATTGGTGGCGTAGATAGCTGCCTCACGTGGTGCTTCGCCACGCTCAATGTGACGGGTGATATTCTCCAATACCACAATCGCATCGTCCACCACCATACCAATCGCAATACTGAGCGAACAGAGTGAGATGATGTTGATACTAGAATCTGCCATCTTCAGGTAAATGAACGCTACAATCAACGAAATTGGAATAGTGAGCGAAATGATAATCGTTGCACGCCATTTACCCAGGAAGAACAACACCACCAACACCACGAACAAGAGCGCGTACAACACAGATTCCTCCAATGAGTTGATACTATTGCGGATATTATCTGCTGAGTTGTAGATCTCTTGGATCTTTACGTCGGTAGGCAATTGCTTTTGAATCTTTGCCAATTCCTCTTGTACATCCTCGCAGACTTGCACGGTGTTAGATCCCGATTGCTTAGCCACAATCAAACGCGCAGCCTCACGACCGTTGGTCTTCTCATCCAACGAGAGGTCCTTGATGGTATCACGCACCGTAGCAATATCGCGCACAAAAACCTGTTGTCCTTGTGGGGTGATAGTCACCATCAGGTCGTTGATCTCGCTACTTTCGATGAACTCAGAGCGCACTTGCATTTGGTATTGCTCTTTCTCCATCTTCACCGTACCCGAAGATAGGTTCAAGTTGTTGGCAGAGATCACTTGACCCACTTGCTCCAAAGAGATACCATATGCATCCAACTTCTGTTGATCGATATCCACATACACATAGCGGTCTGGTGCACCAGATACAGACAAGTTACCGATACCGTTGATCTTGTTCAATTGTGGAATCACCTCATCGTTGAGGATCTTATCGAGCGCAGCATACGACTCGTCTGCCGTAATGGAATATTGGCAGATAGGCATGGTGCTTGAGGAGAACTTAAACACCATAGGGGACGAACAACCGTCTGGCAACTGGTTCTTCGCCATATCACAGAACGACCGCACGTCGTTGACGGCTTCCGTGATGTCGCATCCCCACTCTAATTCCAATACAACGAGTGATACGTTATCCTTGCTGGTCGAGTTGATATACTTCAGGTTGTCCACCGAAGTCAAACTATTCTCCATAATCTTGGAGACGTTCGTTTCTATCTCCGAGGCGGAGGCTCCTGGATAAGTGGTCATCACCATCACGTATGGAGGATCCATCTCAGGGAACTGATCTACAGGCAGTTGCACAAAGCAGAACAGACCTATGATCATCACCGCAACGAACACCAGCATGGTCGTTACGGGGTTTTTAATCGCGGTTTTATAAATTGCCATAGTCGTTTAGAATTTATTTCACTTCGATTTTCACACCATCCACCAATTTGCTTTGACCTTTGTGGATATACTCTACACCTGGTTGGATTTCAGGAGCGATGATCTCAATTTGCTCATCAAAACGTTGTCCAAGTTTCACGCTCACACGTTTAGCATAACCATTCTCGTTGATGAATACAAAACGCTCGTTCGAACCAATCAATTTCTCTACGGATTGATAAGGTACCACAATAGTATTCTCCTTTCCAAGTCCCAGAGTAGTAGTCACATACATACCAGGGCGCAATTTCTCGCTGGCGTTAGGAATCACCACTTTGCATTGGAAAGTGTGGCTAGCAGCATCGATAGTAGGATATACCACCTCGATAGTAGCAGGGAAAGTTTGCTCTGGATAAATATCGCTCTTCACGGTGAGTTTCATACCCTCTTTGATCAAAGGATAATATGTCTCTGGCACAGCGATCAGCGCTTTGAGTTTCTTCACTTGGGTGAGTACCACGATTGGCTGACCGCCATACAACTCGCCGTCCTCGTAGGTCTTCGCCGAAATAACGCCCTCAAAAGGAGCTTTCACATAAGTATTCTTCTCCAAGAAAGAGAGGTTTTGCTTCAATTGGTCATAGCCCACTTTGGTTTGGTCGTAGGTCTGTTGGCTTACGCTACCCGTAGCGAGCAATGCCTCCAAACGGCTCATCTCCACCTCCAAGTTAGCCAATTGAATCTTGCTTGTGAGGTATTGATTTTGATCCATACGAACCAACATATCGCCCTCTTTCACACGGTCACCTACCTCTACGAAGATATGCTCAATCTTACCTGTCAACGAAGGTGCTACGTTTTGTGTCAAATAACCTTGAAGGTTGGTACTAATATTGAGCACGCGCTCAATCTCATGATTTTCGAGGATCATGGTGCCTACCACTTCCACACGCTCTGCCTCTTGAGTAGCTTGAGCGTCTTTCTTGCCGCAGCCAATCAGACATACAGCTGCCGCCATCAATAATACAATCTTTTTCATTTATCGTTTTAGTTTTGAAATTATCATAAAGTCGTTAAGGTCCTTAAAGTCCTTAAGGTCGTTATCTTACAAATTCAAGAATTTCTCCAACTCCACTTGTGCATTCACCAATGTCAATACAGCTTGCACATAACTGCTTTGTGCGGTGATAAGGTCATTGCTCGCATTCACCAAGTCGAGATTGCTGGCTGCACCTTGATTAAACTTATTGGTCGTTGACTCAAACACGCGTTGAGTCACCTCCATATTGTCCTTCTCATTCATATAAGTCTCATAACCATTTTGCAGGTTGTAACGCAACTGTTCATTTTGAATACCGAGGTTATTAGCCGTCTCCGCAAACGTATTGCGCGCTTCTTCCAAGGCAATCTTCTTCTCCACCACGCCTGCGGCACGCTTACCCGATGACCACAATGGCATGCTAATATTCAGCGACACAGCATTAGGAGGGGTCATATTCAAGCCCTCTTTCTTGCCAAAATAGTCCTTTTGGTTGTATTGGTATGCCAATGCAACTGTTGGACCATACGCCCAACCCGCCATATGCACATTCTTCTTCGCCAACTCTACATTCTTCTCCAACAATTGGTAGTTAAGGTTGTTCTCCAAGATAAAGTCATTACCTAGCAATGACAATACCGCCTCTGCAGACAAGAAGTCCTCCAACGTAGAGGTTAACACCAACTCTGTTTCTGCAGGTACATCCAACAATACTTTCAACGCATTCAACGCCAATTGGGTACTACGCAAATTCGCATTGATATTGTTTTTCAACGTGTTCACACGCACCTTAATGAGGTCGGCAGTTGTTTGTTCTGCTGCACCCACATCCACGCTGCGTTGAGTCATCTCTGCCATACGTTCGATGTTGGCGAGTGAACTCTCCAGCAATGTCACCACGTTTTGCAGTACCAACACGCTGGCATAGCTAGTCTTAATGTTCGCACGCAAGTTGTCCTCCGACTGTTGAAGATTCAACTTTTGCATGTCAATTGCCACATTGTTCAACAAGGCGCCCACAATCGCCTGACCATTGATTCCCACAGCAGCAGTCACGCCTAATGTTCCGTTGTCAGGCATCTCGATTGGCATACCGCTGAAATTCATCTTGTAGCCCATCATCGAGGTATAGCCCCACGACAAATCTGCCGATGGCAACATACTCGCAATCGTCTGCCAACGTTGCGCATACGCTTTTTGTACCGCCAAACTAGCATTCTTCAAACTGCGATTGGTCTCCACCGCATAATCTTGCGCCTCTGCGAGGCTTAGGTTTAATGTCGCAGGCACCTCACGCACCTCAGCCTTCTTCGTAGCTGCCATCACATGATCTTCCGCCTGCATGCCATTCGCGCAAACAGCGAACAAGCAAATGGCTAAAACAATTTTTTTCATCATCTTTTATACCTTAATATATTATATGTTATTTTTCACTTTCTCTCTCAACCGCAGCAAACCGCTTTCGCTCAATATGCCCCGCATCAAAATATCCATTCGCTGATGACCTATGCGGAGCACTTCCTCTTTAGTCATCTGTCCACTAGTCATCAAATCCAGCAATCTGTATTGCATATCCAAAAACATCATCGCCACCACATCCACATCGATCTCGGCTCTGAAAATTCCCTCGCTCACACCTTTCTCCAAAAACCGTACCAAAATCTTCTCTACCGTTTGCCGCATCACTTTTTTGTGTGCTGCGAATAGCTGCGGATAGTACTTCTCCAGATCATACATCATCGCTGGGGTCTTCAAGTCTTTCTTCTGGGTAGATTGCGCGATCTTCGCCCATTCCACAATCACCTGCGTTATGGTGCGTTTAGATAATGCGTTATCCAGGTCATGCGCCACTTTCTGCTCATGCTTATGCAAGATAGCTTGCACCAGGTCGTCTTTAGATGGAAAATACACATAAAATGTCTTCTTCGACATCCCCAACTCATGACAAATATCATCAATAGATACACTACGAATGCCCACTTGTTGCATCCGTTCAATTGCTACTTGCAATATATTTTCCCTTACGTCATTCATTGTTTTTTGTGCTTCCACTGCAAAAACCGTGCAAAGGTACTACTTTTCTACGAAACAACCAAATATTTTAGGAAACTTTTACACTTTTGTAGTTTCCAAGTGACAAAATCACCCACAAAAAAAGCATCCTGCACAGAATGCTTTTTTATACTCACCTTATCGCCTATAGCCTATAGCGGATCTGCCGCGTCCTATAGCCTAATCTCCTTATCACCTAATAACTCTCCTCCTGCGATGGGAAAGAGCAATCCTTCACAGCTGCAATATAATCGCCTACAGCCGTCTTTACGGTCTCGCCCAAATGTGCAAATTGGCGCAAGAATTTAGGTTTGAAGCCCTCATTCAATCCCAACATATCATGTAAAACGAGCACCTGACCATCCGTCACATTGCCCGCACCAATACCTATCGTTGGGCAACTCACCATCTCCGTCACACGCTTTGCCAACTCAGCAGGAATCTTCTCCAGCACAATAGCGAAGCATCCTGCCTCGTCTAGCAGTTTGGCATCATGTAATAGTTTCTCTGCCTCTGCTTCGCCCTTACCACGCAAACCATAGCCACCCAATTGATTCACACTTTGTGGAGTCAACCCCAAGTGTCCCATCACAGGCACTCCCGCCTGCACCATATGGCGAATAGCAGGCAAGATCTCCTCGCCACCTTCCAACTTTACCGCATCAGCGCCAGACTCCTTCATCATCTTCAGTGCATTGGTAACCGCTTGTTCTTCGCTCACTTGATAGCTTCCAAAAGGCATATCAATCACCACCAAAGCATGCTCCGCAGCACGAACTACGCCTTTGGTGAGGAATATCATCTCATCTACCGTAATGGGGAGAGTATATTTGTTGCCACAAACGATATTAGAAGCACTATCACCTACGAGAATCATTTCGATTCCTGCCTCATCCAATAGACGTGTTAATGTAAAATCATAACTAGTCAACATGGCGATTTTTTCGCCTTCTTGCTTCATTTTGCGCAAACGAGTAGTCGTCATACGCGTATTTTGTACATGTACTGACATATCTATTTATCTAATTAAATTCGTTCTAAATGAGCGAGTTGCATCCAACCTATGTTATTTCCTACATGAATACAACACCAATCGCCTATCGTCTCAGTGATAACCACTTTGGTGCCCTCGTGAATGGTAAACAAGTCTGTTCCTGAACGGTCTGGAGAAGATTTTGCATTCACGATACCCTGGGTAATAATAGCCTCCGCACGCTCGGTATCACGTTGATACAAACTACTAGCATTCACACACGCAGCAATAGATATTACCAATGCTACGATACTACAATAAAATGCCGTCTTGCGCAACCCAACCGTTTGACTAAATGCAAACAAAAAGAATCCAAGCAACATCAGGATAAATAGACCTATAGACAACCACATCCATACCTGCATGCTCAATGCATTGCGCACAGCACGCATCCAATTGGATAGGAAGAAAGAATGGGTATCTTCTATATTATCTACAATACGAGATTGTGCAAACTGCAAGTTGTATTGTGCATCTTTGTAGGATGGTTTCAGGCGCAAAGCACGCTCATATGCCAAGATCGCCTGTGCCAATTCACCTTGTTTAAAATAGGCATTGCCTAGATTATAATACACTTCTGCAGAAGGCTGATCTACAACAACTTGCTCGTACACCGCTGCTGCCTCTGCATAATTACCTTCAGCATACAATGCGTTGGCATCAACAAATAGAGTCGAAAGAAATATGAGGAGTAGATTCATAATCATCTATATTTATCGTTAATAATTACAATTTTTGGTCTTCTAGCGCATTAATTAATCGCGTCGTCGTATCATACATATCTTGCATCGCATGATCTGTTGTAGGTGCATAGCGAGCAAACTCCGCCGTTGTCAACACCTGATGAACTTCATTAATCAGTTCGTCATTCACAGCCTTATCACGAAGAATTTGTGCAATATTCTCTTTGTTCAGTTGCGCTGTTGGGATAGACAATCGATCACTCAAATACGTCCAAGCGGCACGCTCAATCTCCTCGTAGAATGCCTCTTTTTGGTTCTCACGCAGCAGACGTTCCGCTACCTTCAAACGGCGCTGAGCCACCTTGTTCGCTTTCTTATAACGCATACGAGTGATATCTGCATTCTCCTTGATCTTCTTGCGGAAAACAACAAACAACACCGCAGCTATCAACAAAGGCAACACATAACACAACCAGAACAACATTGTTCCAAATTGCAATACAGGTTGTTTCAATGCCGCAGGTGCTGCACCCGTATAAATATAACGAATATCAGTACCTAATTGCTGGATATCCTCTTTATTGACAAACGTGTTCACTACTGCACCTGTCGCTTCCTCGTTAGTAGAACGCGCAATATTTAAGGTATATTCTGGCGTATAAAGAGTACGATAGGCATCCTCTTTGGTATCATAATACGCAAATGCAATAGCAGGAATGGTATAACTACCGCCTGCGCGTGGAATAGCCAAATATTCTATCACCTTCGTGCCACTCGTACCCGCAGTAGTATTCTTAAAGTTATTAGTTACTTTAGGATCATAGACCTCAAATCCTTCTGGCCAATCTACATTGGGTGTTTTGAGCAGCTTCATATTGCCAGCTCCTTGAATAGTTACAGTCAAAGTCACCGCCTCATTTGCCTGCAATTCTGTACTTGAAATCTTACTACTAATAGCGTACTGACCTACACCGCCACTAAAACCACTAGGTTTACCCGCTGGAAGTGGTTCTACATGAATAGTCACACCTGCTGCCTCTAAAGGTTTAAGCGCTGTCGTATAACTATTAAAGAAGTCATCAAAAATACTACGCACTTGTGCACGATTCTGCACTCTAAGGACTGCTTCAAAGTGCGCAGCATCAATCTTTATATCTCCACTTCGTTGAGGGAACAACAACGCACGATACAACACTGCCGTTTGGTAGTTGCGCCCGTTATAATGCTCCAATTCGGTTTGTATCTCGCCTATTTCCAAATCCTGTTTCAGAAAACCCTTGAACTCTGGCAAACGCGTATTATTGGTAAACTGCGCTACATCCACGCCTGCGAAATAGAGTTTGTAAGTCAAGAGGATAGCTTCTTGTTCATGCACTTTGGTTTTGGACACCAACGTACGCATAAAGATATTCTCAGCGGACACATTGCTCGTTTCGCGTGGTTGACTCGATCCAGCCGCATTGTTGGAGGCACCCGAATTAGCTGCACTTACATTATCTGGTGGAAGTACCGTGATACGCACGCCATTAGAAGTATATTGATCACCATCTACCTTAATAGTCGCCGGCGGAATAGTATATGTTCCTTCCTTCTCGGCCTTGAGCGTATAGGTATAAGTCAGCGTAAAAGAGGATGTACGCTTGCCATTAACAAACGAAGTAGAAGACGATTGCGAAGTATAAGGTCCTGCAATATACTCAAAATCCGTAAACTCAGGCGCTCGCAAATCTTTCGCACGCTGGTTGACCGAATAACTCAATTGGAATGGCTTACCAGCAATGACCTGAGCGGGTGCAGAGGCTTTGAACTCTACCCCATCCGCGGCAAATGCCTGAATAGCCACCGTTAAAATAAATAGTATCGATAGTATCTTTTTCATAATCTTACCAGTTTTTCTCTACACGACGTTTCTTACCTTGTTGGCGTTGAAGTTTCTCTTGTGTCTCTTGTTCATCTTGCTCTAGGGCTTGCAAAATCTGCTCAGCCGTTTCACGATCCATCTGATCTTGATTCTGCTCTTGTTGTTGATTCTGCTGTTGCTCTTGTTGCTGTTGTTCTTGTTGTTGCTGTTGGGTAGAATCGTTCTTCTGCTCTTGATTCTGCTGTTGATTCTGCTGTTGCTGTTGTTGCTGTTGCAACTGCTGCATCGCTTTCACTAAGTTATAACGTGTGTCATTATCTTTTGGATTATGGCGCAAGGACTGTTGATATGCAGCCACAGACTTATCATATTTTTGTTGTGCATACAACGCATTACCCATATTATGATAGGTTGCTGCCAATCGCCTATCCAATTCTGCTTTGCGTGTCTTATCATCCCCTTTGAGCAAAGTTTCCGCTTTTTGGTATTGTTCCAAGGCCTCCGGATACTTCTCTTGACGAAACAGCGCATCTCCCAGATTAAAGTGTCCCTCAAAAGAGTCATTATTTTTGTCCAAACCACGACGATAATTCACCTCCGCTTCGGTATAATTCTCGTGCTTATATTCCTTGTTTCCACGACGCAAGTCTGGCCCCTCTTGTTGAGCCCATACCTGCGTAATGCTGAATAACGCTATGAATATAACTAAGATTCTATTCATCTTTATATGCTTTTTAGTTTTCACTCTCTTTAAACAAATCCATGCGATGGAGACGATGGTTCTTGCGACTCATGATAAAGAATTCTATCACAAGAAGCAGCAATGTCAACAACACAAATGACTGGTATTGTTCGTTATAATCGGCATAAACAGTTGATTCCAATTCCGCAGTAGCGATCTTCTCCAACTCTTGTTGCAGAGCACGCATCGCTGTATTGGTATTATCACAACGCACATAGATACCCTTACCCACTTGCGCCACTTGTTGACACATCTCCTCATTGAGACGACTTACCACCACTTGTCCGCTACGATCCTTAAAATAATCATTCGTACCAGGCATAGGGATAGGTGATCCCTCTGGTTTACCAATACCCACCACAAACACTTGTATGCCCAACTCCTGCGCCTGTTTAGCCGCAGCTATCGCATCATCCTCGTGGTTCTCACCATCTGTGATTAGGATAATCGCACGCCCTACCTCGCTCTCGTTACTACCAAAAGCTGTAATGGCGGTTTGAAGCGCTGCACCAATAGCCGTACCTTGGGTAGCTATCAGATTAGGAGAAATAGTATTGAGGAACATTTTTGCTGACACATAGTCACAGGTGATAGGCAATTGTGTAAACGCTTCTCCAGCAAATACTACCAAACCCACTTTATCATCCACCATATTATCTATCATCTTGCTGAGCATTTGTTTAGCTCGATCCAAACGATTAGGTGCCACATCCTCAGCGAGCATAGAATTGGATATATCCAATGCTACCATCACCTCGATACCCTGACGTTTAACCGTCTTCTCTTTTTGTCCAAACTGAGGACGAGCCGCTGCAATGATCAATAGTACCAATGCTAGCAACAGCAAACTAAATTTCCATATCGGACGACTCTTAGAAGCATCTGGCATGAGTTGGGCCATGAGTTCTGGATCACCGAACTCCACCAACTGACGTGCCTTACGACGAGTATAGACTACATATGCCACCACGAATGCTGGAATCGTGAGCAACCACCATAATATTTCTATATTAGCAAATCGAAACATATATCCTTTCCTTAAACACTAAACTCTAAACACTAAACTCTACTCTGCTATTGTTCTTAACACAAAATAACGGATCAACAATTCCAACAACAAACATGCCAATGCGGCCATCAGGAACGGCGCAAAATGCTCGGTGCGTTTAGAATATTCACGCACACGAATCTTGGTCTTTTCTAGTTGGTCAATTTGACTATAAATAGCACGCAAACTATTATTGTCTGTAGCACGGAAATACTCACCACCTGTCATCTGCGCAATAGTACGCAAGGTCGTCTCGTCAAACTCCGAACTCATTGTACCATATTGCACACCGTATGGAGTATGGATAGGCACTTTCACCTCTTTGCTATAACTACCCACGCCTATCGCGTATACGCGTATATTAAAGGTCTTCGCTATCTCCGCAGCTGTCTGTGGATCAATATCGCCACGGTTATTACTACCATCCGTTAAGAGGATTACCACTTTGGACTTCGTAGGCGAGTCTTTCATGCGATTTACCGCATTAGCCAAACCCAAACCGATAGCCGTTCCATCCTCTATCATGCCAAACTTAACGGACTGAAACAGATTAACCAACACCGCATGATCCGTAGTCAATGGACATTGTGTAAAACTCTCACCAGCAAATACCACCAAACCGATTTGATCATTTGGACGAGACAGCACAAAATCCGTTGCCACCGCCTTAGCCGCTTCCAGACGGTTAGGCTTAAGGTCCTCGCCTAGCATGGTACCCGAGATATCCAATGCCATCATAATATCTATACCTTCGGTGGACTCTGATTGCCAACGATTACTCAATTGTGGTCGAGCCAATGCCAAAGACAACAAGATCACCAATAGCACACGCAACACAAATGGCACATGAATCAGCCATACACGCAGACTCTTAGGTTGTTGCTGCAAACTAGCTGTGGAAGACAACTGCACCGCAGCCTGCGTACTATGCAATTTCCATATATACCAGCCTACTATTGGAACCAACAGCAGCAACAAAAACAAATATCCTGGACTAGCAAATGTCATACCTCTAAACTCTAAACTGTAGGTGCTTCAGCACCGTCCTCTAAACTTTTAATCGTCGTTTCTTTCACGAAAGTATATGCATTACGCAAACTCAACTCATTTTCATCAGGGGTAGTGCTCCACTTAGCAAACTTCACCAAGTCTGCCAAAGTCAACATCTTACGCAATTGGTCATACAAGTCTTTACGCTCGCTGAGCAAAGGACGTATATCTCGCAGCGTCTCATCCGAAGTCTGCTCCACGCTACTTACCTCAAAACGACGTGCGATATACTCACGCACCACATCGGTCAGTTGGGTATAATACTCTTTCACCTGACCTTGTTGCCAGATTTTCTTCTCCTTAATGGCATCCAGTTTCTCCAAGGCCACTTCCTCTGCAGGACGCAAAGGTTCGGTCACAACCTCATTACCTGCCTCTTTTAGTTTGCGACGTTGCAAGTATGTTATTAGGTAGTAACCAGCCACTCCTACACCTGCTAGTAATACAGCCAACAGCACCCATCTAAAGATGCCCCACCACCAGATAGGTGCTTTATACACACCCTTGATATCCGTGATAGCCATATCGGTAGTATCCATCTCAAATGGCTGCACCACATTCAATGTCAAGCCGTCGCTCCAGACCGTATCATCTCCGCTCACAAAAGGCAGAGGCGCAATATAGAACAACGAATCCTCAAACGAAGTCACAGTCAAATATTGATCATACTGCACACGGCCATCTTTCAAGGATAGTGTATCTACAATAGTACGATCCACAATCTCCACACCAGGGATAAGTTCTTTATCCAACACTGGCATTGCCACTTGCTCGCCCGCCTCACCTATCGCACGCAAGTGCAAATCGGTTTGATCACCGATAAACAATGTCGTACTATCTAATGTCGCGCTTACTATCAGCGCCAAAATCATTGCTATCATATCTCAACTCTTAACTCTCAACTCTTAAACAACTTCATCAACGCCTTGACATAATCCTCATCCGTGCGCACACTCATTCGCTTAACGCCCGTCTTCGTACACAATTGCTCTATGCGACTTTGATTCTGTTTCCACTCGCTTGCATATTGCTCACGAACACTCGCCACAGCCGTATCCACCCATAAGTCTTGCCCTGTTTCCGCATCGTGAAACTTCACCAAGCCCACATTAGGCAATTCTGTCTCACGACGGTCATAGATTTGTATCGCATTTACTTCGTGACGATTAGAAGCAATCATCAATGGTTTCTCCAACCCTTCCACACCAATAAAGTCCGAAATCAAGAATGCGGTACAATGGCGTTTTTGTGCATTGGAGAAATATTGCAAAGCTTGTGCTATATCGGTGCCAGTAGAACTTGGTTCAAAACTCAACAACTCACGAATAATATGCAAGACATGCGTCTTACCCTTTTGAGCCGGAATAAATTTCTCTATCTTATCGGAGAAGAATATCACACCCACCTTATCGTTGTTCGCAATGGTTGAGAACGCCAAAGTAGCAGCCACTTCCGCCATCATATCACGCTTCATCTGAGTCAGTGTACCAAAATGGCGACTACCTGACACATCCACTAACAGCATCACAGTCAGTTCGCGTTCTTCCTCAAAGACCTTGATATAAGGTTTGTTGAGTCGTGCAGTCACATTCCAGTCAATAGAGCGCACATCATCACCTGGCTGATACTCACGCACCTCAGAGAACGCCATACCACGTCCCTTGAACTGCGAGTGATACTCGCCTGCGAAGATATTCCGACTCAATCGACGAGTCTTAATCTCTATCTTCCGTACTCGTTTTAATAGTTCTTCACTTGTCATAGCCTATAACCTATAGCGGCAACGCCGCGTCCTATAGCCCGAAGGGCGTCCTATAACCTCTATTAAGGCACTTGCACTGCGTTCAACACCTCAGTAATCACATCCTCAGTAGTGATATTATTTGCCTCAGCCTCATAGGTCAATCCGATACGATGACGAAGCACATCATAGCATACCGCACGCACATCCTCTGGGATTACATAACCACGACGATGAATAAACGCATACGCACGAGCTGCCAAAGCCAAATTGATACTTGCACGAGGAGAACCACCAAAGTTAATCATTGGTTTCAAGTTATCCAAACCATATGCCTCTGGCTCACGAGTAGCAAACACAATATCCACGATATAACGCTCAATCTTCTCATCAATATATACCTCACGCACGATCTCACGTGCCTTAAGAATATCCTCTGTGCTCAAGATTGGATTGACAACAATCTTCTCGCCTGTGATGTTTTGACGAATAATCTGTTTCTCCTCCTCTTTCTTTGGATAACCAATCACTACCTTAAGCATAAAACGGTCAGTTTGTGCTTCTGGCAATGGGTAAGTACCCTCTTGCTCAACTGGGTTTTGAGTCGCAAGCACCAAGAATGGCTCATCCAATTTATATGTCTGCTCACCGATGGTGATTTGACGCTCTTGCATAGCCTCCAACAAAGCTGATTGTACCTTTGCTGGAGCACGGTTGATCTCATCTGCCAACACAAAATTAGCAAAGATAGGACCTTGCTTTACTTTGAACTCCTCTGATTTTTGTGAGTAAATTTGTGTACCAATCACATCGGCTGGCAAGAGGTCTGGAGTAAACTGAATACGACTAAAATCAGCCTTTACCAACTGCGCCAAAGTTTTGATAGCCAAAGTCTTTGCCAAACCAGGAACACCCTCCAAAAGAATATGTCCATCTGCTAAAAGGCCAATCAAAAGACTCTCTACCAAATGTTTTTGACCCACAATCATTTGGTTCATGCCCATGGTTAGAGCATCTACAAAAGAACTCTCGCGCTCAATGCGCTCTTGCAATTCTCGAATATCAACTGTTGTTTGCATATGATTAATAGTTTATATATTACACGCCAAAACAAGGAATATTTTTTTCCTGTGTTGAATATTACAAAAACCGTGCCAAACTAGATAACAAAAGCATCAGGACTCTATCCTGACGCTCTCATTATGTATTGCTTCCATCACTTCATGAACCATCGTCTCACTCAGTCCGTGTTTATCGGCTACAGATTGACAATGCTGCAAGACCTCTTGCCATCGTTCGGGTTGGATTACCTGCTCACCGTGCTGACGTTTCCATTCACCTATTTGGCGAACCACATCCGCACGCTTACCAATAACCTCCCACAACTGTTCATCCAATTGGTCAATCTCCTCACGAAGTGATGCTAAGTCTCTCATTCAACCTTTAAAACTTTTAGAACAGCAACGCCGTTGCGACTAAAACTTTTTCAACTCGCTGATTATTTCAGCGCAGCAATTGCCTCCTTGAGCGTAGCGATACGCATCTCTGCATCCGCTTTCTTCTTGCGCTCCAACTCAACCACCTCTGGTTTAGCGTTTTGCACAAAGCGCTCGTTGTTCAGCTTGCCCATTACACCACGCAAGAAGCCCTCTTGGTGAGCCAGCTCTGCCTCGAGTTTCTTCAATTCCTCGTCCACATTGATGAACTTCTCCAATGGCACGCTATACTCGGTGGTACCGATGATGAAAGATGCGCTACCTGCGCTCTTCTCCGCACCTACAGCCAACTCTACATTCGCCAATTTCACTACCACTGCTGGCAACGCCTCTGGGCAAACGAGGGTCAACACCTCCTTAGGAGAGATATTCTTCTGTGCACGGATATTGCGGATAGCAGAGATGATGTCAAAGCATTGTTCAGCTTCCTTCACCTCTGAACCACTGAACTCCTGAACCTTCTCCAAAGAAGAAACCATCAAACTTTCGCCCTCTTTGCGCTCCTCGATTGCTTGCCACAACTCCTCGGTAATGAATGGCATAAATGGGTGCAACAACTTGAGCATGGTATCCATAAATTGGATTGTCTTCTCATAAGTAGCTTTATCAATTGGCTGACCGTATGCAGGTTTGATAATCTCCAAGTACCAACCAGAGAACTCGTCGCAGAAGAGCTTGTAGATAGCCATCAACGCTTCGCTCAAACGGTACTTACTGAACAAGTCAGCCACCTCTGCTTGTGCTTTAGCCAATACTGCCTCAAACCACTCTATACCCCACTTATTTACTTCAGAACTACTGAACTCCTGAACTTCCCAACCCTTAATCAATCGGAAGCAGTTCCAGATCTTATTGCAGAAGTTACGTCCTTGCTCGCAGAGGCTGTCGTCAAACAAGATATCATTGCCAGCAGGAGCGCAAAGCATCATACCCATACGCACGCCGTCCGCACCAAAACGCTCAATCAAATCCAATGGATCAGGGCTGTTACCCAATGACTTAGACATCTTGCGACCCAATTTATCACGCACGATACCAGTAAAATACACATGCTTAAATGGCATTTTGCCGATATACTCATAACCCGCCATAATCATACGTGCTACCCAGAAGAAGATGATGTCCGGACCTGTCACGAGGTCGGCCGTGGGGTAGTAGTAGTTGAGCTCTGCATTGTCAGGGTTGTTGATGCCGTCGAACAATGACACGGGCCACAACCATGATGAGAACCAGGTGTCGAGGGCATCCCCGTCCTGACGGAGCTCACTGGCGGTGATGTTCTCATAGCCTTCCATCTGCTGAGCCAATGCTACAGCCCCTTCGATGGTCTCGGCTACCACGAACTTCTCCTCGGTACCCTCTGCAGTGGGGAGGAAGAAGGCGGGAATGCGGTGACCCCACCAGAGCTGACGGCTGATACACCAGTCCTGGATATTCTCCAACCAATTGTTATAGGTAGTCTTGTATTTTGTGGGGTAGAACTTCAGTTCGTCGTTCATTACAGGAGGCAGAGCGATGTCTGCAAAGTG